>DATJIU010000118.1:0-6170 GCA_035492855.1 Dongiaceae bacterium
GAGCAACAGGTTGATGCAGGTCTTGTCCTCCCAGCCACCGCCGCCAATGAGGAACTGGAGGTACTTGCGCTCAATCTTGAAGGACGGCGAGGTGAGCCGGCCCTTGGCATCGTCGCCACCGTTGTAGGAATTGACATAACCAGTGCCGTGGAAACCGTCCACCGGCATCTGGTTGGGCAACGTGTCGTGGGCCGGCCCGGCGCCAAAGGCCGGGCCCGTCACGGTCCAGTTGCCGTAATCGGCACCCTCAAAGTCGTTCACGGGAATATCCGTGGTTTGGCTGTAACTGGCGCTTACGCCCAGCCCCAACGCGGCCAGCAACGCCAGCATTTTGTGGTTTCGGTTCTTCATATTGGCCTCAACTGGTTGATCAAACATGATGTTTTCTGAGTGTGCTTTCCATTATCTGTCGGTTCCCGACCATATAGATTTCAGCGGGCTGACCTGGAGCGAACGGAACGTGACACTGCCCCCGCTGCAGGTCAGCGACACCAATGATGTCCCGGCAGGATTGCCGGCCGGCAACGGCATGTAAAGCTGTCCGTTATTGCCGAAAATCTCGATGGAATCGCGGTCCACGATGATTTCGAGCGACACGCTCCCGCCCATCGGCGGCAGCGCCTGGGTGTCCCCATTGCACGAGATGTTTTGGGTGGCGGCATCGTAGGTAACGGTCACTCCCTGAAAGACGAAGCTAAGGCTCGTCGCCGTGCCGATGCTGAACTGCGCCCGCACATCCAGCACGGCACTGCGGATGCCGGAGAGCGGATTGTAACCCGGGTTCAACGTGAGGTTGGTCCAGGCATAGGTGTTGGCGAAGCTGTTGGTGATTTCCGCTACGGGCGTGGAGCAGAGCCGGACGCCGGAGGCGGTGGTGCGCAGGGTGAGGGCGGTGGGGAAATACATCATCTGGTTGAACGGCATGCCGGGCATGCCAATCTGCGCCCAGCCCATCCGGACCACGCGCGGATCGCCGGGCGCCAAGCTGGTGAAGGTTTGCGAGGCGTAGAAGCCCGCACCCGCGTTGCCCGGCAGTTTCTGGGTCGAGGGCGTGAAGATGACGCCATCGAACTGCCCCAATTGGTACCCGCTGCTGGCATCGCACAACAGCCAGAGCACGTTGTTGGTATTGCCATCCACGGGCAGGGCAAACATGTCGGGGCATTCAAAAAAGCCGTTGTAGATTTTGCTGCGGAAGGTCCATTGATGGAAATCCGGCGAGGAATAAAATTCCATGCCGTTGCCGCCGGCGTCGTCATATACCACCATCACCCAATAATTCGACGGCGCGTACCAGAACAGATGCGGGTCGCGGCCCGTGCCCGTATGAGTCACCACCGGGTTGTTGGGGTAATCGGTGAAGGACAGCCCGCGATCATTGCTGTAGGCCAGGCATTCGCCGCGCGCCGTGCTGTAAAACGCCACCACAATCACGTCGTTGGTGCCGGTCTTGAAACCGCCGGTGTTGGCGGGATCCACCACGCCGCTGCCGGACCATACATCATCGCCGTAAGTGTGAGAATACACGCCCTCGGCCAGTTCCTGCCAGTTGACCATATCCGGGCTGACGGCATGCCCCCACCATTTCTGGCCCGAGCCATCCCAGGTAAACGGGTCATGCTGGTAATAGAGATGGTATTGTCCGTGGTAATAGAACATGGCGTTGGCATCATTGAGCCAACCGCGCGGCGTGGTGTAGTGCACCTGCGGGCGCAGGGTTTCGGCGTAGAGGTTGGTGGTGGCCACAATGCCATTGGTTTGCACGATGGCACTCAGGCCGGTGCTGCCAGGCGCAAGACCGCTGACCGACACAGTGGCCGTCTGGTTGGAGAACGCCGCCACATCCACGTAGGCCCACCAGTCAGGCGTGCCGTCGGCGAGCTTGATATTGAAATCGCGCACCGGTTGTCCGGCCACGGTAACGGTGACCCGTTTCAGTGCGGCACTGTTTTTGACCGGCAGGTTGAGCAGATTGTTGGTGAGCAGCAGCGTGCGGGACAACGCCGGGAAGCCGGTGTCCGCAAAGGCAATCTGGTCCACGTTGATATGCCCCCAACCGCCGGTGGCGGAGTCCACAATTTGCAGCGTGGCGGTCTGGCCGAGCCAGGCGCTGACATCCCATTGCATCGGCACGAGGCCTTCACTGTTAATCCCGGTGGCGGTGGCGACGACGGTGTTGCTGACGATGAGATTCATGCATTCCTGCCCGGGATGATTTCCGCCGCCGATGAGGAAATTGATGTAGGATGCGGTGATGACAAACGGCGGCGAGGTGAGCGTGCCGGTGGCGGCATCGCTGCCATTGAACGAGTTCACCAGTCCGGAACCCTGATAGCCGCTGACGGTCATTTGATTGGGCAATGTGCCTGGCGCCGGGCCCGCGCCGAAGGCCGTGCCGGTGGTAACCCAGGCGCCATAGGTAGCCTGTTCGAAATCGGCAATGACTCCGGTGGCGGGCGACGCCACCCAGATGGTGGCGTTGGTGGCCCGATAGAAGCGCCGGTCGCCGCTGTTGGTCTCCACCAACGAGCCGACTCCCGTGTCGGACACGGCGACGGCGCCAAGATTGGTCCACGGCCCGGCAATCTCCGGCGCCGCCTGCATCTGGTAGGTGTAATGTGGCGAGGCGGCCAGGAGCAGTTGCGAGGTGACATTGGTACGGGCCGCGAGTTGCAATTGCGACACGGTGTTCCCCAGCACGTCCGCCCAAGCCATGCCGAGGCGAACTTCGTCATGCGCCACGGTGACGCCGTTGAGATACGCGCCAAAGGAAATGCCGTTGAACGACAGGTCGGTGAGATTGGAAACGACGAGTGTGGGCGTGGTTGGTTCGGTCGGCGAAGCCGGATTGCGATACACGGTGAGAGTGTCGTTGCCTCCGTGAAAATCCAGCCGCAACACGTAGAAATTGACGTTCGTGCTGCCCGGTCCGAGGTCGTAGAACGTGGACGCGCCGCCGGCGGGCGATTCCACGCGGAGATGCGCATGAGTATCGCCGGTGTCGTTGCCGATGCCGCCAATGCGACCGCCGTCGCCCAGATCACCACGCTTCAGTTCAAATTCATAAAACAGCCCGAGGGCGCTCGGCTGTTGCAGAAAACTGAGGTAGAGCGTGGTGCCGGGCGCGCCGATGTTACCATTGGCATCCAGGTATCCGTGCCGGGCGAACGGGCCGGTGGGCGAGCAATCAAGATAACGGCCCTTGCGCGAACCGCTGGCGCTAAGCAATGAGCCGGGTAGCGAATGGGTGTCATATCCCGCAGGCGCCGCGGCTGCGGCGGTCAGGCTGTTGGAGAAGGATTGCGACGCGCTGCCGTTGAGGTTGATCCACGCGCCGGCCCAGCCGAAACCGCCGTCCGCCCCGCCAATGTCGCTGGTGGATTGCCCATAGCCGAAGCCTTCATACGCCAGCAGGCCGCCCAAACCGGGATAGACGTTCACCACGGAACTGGTGACGCTGCCGGAGGTATTCTGCGCCACGAGTTCATACCGGCCGGCATCAAAAAATCCGTTGCCGCCGAGCGTCAGGGTGGCGGCGGTGGCGCCAGGAACGGCAATGCCGTCCTTGTACCATTTCAACGCCAGCGGGGCGGCGCCGCTGACCGTGGCCGTGAGCACAATGTTGCTGCCCACGCCTACCGGCAGGCTGGCCGGACCGGAAAGGGCCAGGACTATGGTTTGCACCGTCAGCGGGGCGACCATACTGGCGGCCACGCCGAGCGCGTTGGAAGCGGTAACATAATATTGTCCGGCATCACCAACTTGCACTCCGGCAAAGGCGAGGCTGGTGTTGGTTTCGCCGGTGAGCAGATTGGTCTCGCCTTTGGCGATGCGATACCACTGATAAGCCAGCGGCTGCGCTGATTGCGCCAACGCAGTGAGACTCAGCGCCTGCCCGGCATAGGCCGTCTGTCCGGCCGGTTGTTGCACAAACGCGGGCGGGTCGCCCAATACGCTGGCCCACGTGAGCCCGAGTCGGATTTCATCGTGATTCACCGTCACGCCGTTGAGATAGGCGGCGAGCGAGATGCCGTCGAAAGACATGTCCGCGACGGAAAGCATCGTCAGTACCGGGGCGTTGTCCGCCTCCGCCGCGCCCGTGGGATTGCGGTAAACGTAAACGTCATCATTGCCCGGTTTGAAATCAATGCGCACGACGTAAAAATTGACATTAGTGTTGCCCCATCCCAGCGGCGTCTGCGTCAGGTTCGGTGCCCGGAAGTTCACCGTAGTGGCATCGGCCAGATCGTTGCCAATGCCGCCGATGCGCCCGGGATCGCCGAGGTCGCCGCGGTGAAATTCAAACTCATAAAACTGCCGCGGGCTGCCGGCCTGTTGCAGAAAACTCAAGTAAAGCGTGGTGCCGTCCGCGCCGATATGCCCGGCGCCATCCAGCAGCCCGGCCGTGGCAAAGGTCCCGCCCGGAGCACGGTCCAGCCAGCGGCCGCACCGGCTGCTGTTGGCCCCATGCGCGGAGTTGCCGGTGGAACGCGCATCCAATCCGGCGGGCGCATTCCCGCCGGCTAACAGGCTGCCCGCCACCGCGGTTTCGCTCAGGTTGCCACTGACATCCACCCAGCCGTTGCTCCAGCCGGAGCCACCGTTGGCCCCAGCCAGAACTGCGCCAGCCGGATAGTTGAATCCCTCATAAGCCAGCGGAGCCGCCGCCATTATGCCGCCACTCCAACACCACAGGCCGGCCCACAATGCCGGCAGCCACTTCGTCTTCATTACAACTGGTTATCCGCGAACTTCACTTCAATAAAAAGTTGCCGGAGTATTGGCTCCGGCAACTCGATCCCGTTTTTCCCCTGTTACCTATACCCCAAACTTAAGGCGTCACCGTGCGGTAGAACGCGCCCCCGGCAGGCGCCTGGGTGTCCTCAAACTGCACGTAACCGTTGGCTGGTGCCACACTGGTGCTCACATCGGTCCACGGACCGGTGACCGTTGGCGCCCGCTGAATCCGGTACGAGAAGCCCGGCGTGGCGGCGAAGGATACCGCGAAGCCATTGGGCGTTTGCGCCGGCGGCAGCAGGTTGGAAACGGCGAGGCCGATGGCATCCGCCCAGGTCGCCCCGAGCCGGATTTCATCCACCTTCAGGTCCGGCCCGTTGTAGGCCGCCACGGAGACGCCGTTGAAGGACATGTCCGCCACGTTGGAAACGGTCAGCGTGGGCGTGGCCGGTTCGGTGAGCGAGGTCGGGTTGCGATAGACAAACACATCATCGTTGCCCGCCTTGTAGTCAATGCGCACGACGTAGAGATCCACGCCGGTGTCGCCCGCGCCGAGTGAGCGGTTGTTCACACCGTTGGGCGCGCGGAGGTTGACGTTGTTGCCCCCGGCATCGTTGCCGATGCCGCCGATGCGCCCTGGATCGCTCAGGTTGCCGCGGTGGAATTCCAGTTCATAGAACCCGGAGGTGCGATCCGGCTGTTGCAGGAACGCGAGGTAAATGGTCTTGCCATTCGCGCCGACGTTGCCGTTGGCGTCCACAAAGCCCTGCTTGGCGAGTTCGCCGGTGGGCGTGCAGTCGAAGTACCGGCCCGCACGCGTCTGGGCATTGGAAGGCACCTCGATGCTGGCGCGCGCGGAACGGGCATCAAACCCGGCCGGCACGTTCGCGCCGCCGACAAGACCGGTGCCGGGGATGATGACCCCGTTGCCATCCACCGCCTGCCACGCGCCATTCCAACCGAAACCGCCGTTCTGGCTGGAGCTATCCACGCCGCCGGCGTCATAGTCGAAGCCATCATACACGAACACATTGTTGTTCACCGCATAGACGGTGACCGCGGCCACGCTGCTGGTGACCGAGCCGGAACCGGTCGTGGCCACCACGTAGAAGTTACCACCGTTGGTGATGCCAATGTCCGACAGCGTGAGACTGGAGCTGGTCGCCCCGGAAATCGGGCTGTCATTCCGGTACCACTGGTAGGTCGGCGTGCCGCCCGTCACCTGGCTGGTGAGCGTGACGGACTGGCCATAATCTCCGTTCAGGTACACCACCTGGTTTTGCGGATCGGTGGAGAAGACCACGCCCGCCACCTGCAGGTCGCCCCCGCCGGTGATGAAGCCAGGCACGTTACCGGCGTTATAGGTACCCACCGGGAGTGCCACCCCATTGGTGGAGAAGCCGGGCACAATCAGCGTGCCGGTGTAGTTCAAG
>DATJIU010000119.1:0-21416 GCA_035492855.1 Dongiaceae bacterium
CGTACCGGGTGACCAGATGCACACCGAAGTCAATCGCCAGCCCAATCAACATGGGCAGGAAAGTAATGGTGAGGATATTCAAATGCCCCACCGACCACGTGGCAAAACCCATCGTGTAAGCCAGGCCCACAATCAGGCACAACGTGGCCTTCACCGGGCGGCCCGTCTCCCGGTATCCGTAAATGAAGATCAGCGCGCAGAGTACCAGCGACACAATGGTGGCCAGCGTGGTGTCGCGTTGGGACTGCGCCATTTCGTCGTGTTCCAGCACCGGTTCGCCGGTCAGGCCGATGTTGACCCCGGGCACCTCCGCCCGGGTCTGGTCCACCAACTGCCGCAAGCGCGCCACGGCATCGTCGCTCAGATCTTCGCGAGCCGCCTGCGCGGTCACCAGGTAAATCTGGCCCTTGGCAAACGTGATGTAGATTTGCTGTTCCGCTTCGTCACCGGCGCCGAACAGCGCGTTAATGCCGGGCGAGGGCGGGCTGCCGGGCCGCAGCAGGCTTTGCCGGGCCTGGGCCACGATGCGTTGCAACGCGGGCAGGGCATTGACGAGCGTGTCGGTCTGCTCATTCCGCTCCGGTTTTGCCGTGCGAAACATGGTGTTTACCATGTCAAAGAAGGTGATCAGGTTCGTCGTCTGCGTGAATTTCTCAATGAACGGCTGGTAGGCGCCGAGCATCCGGTGCATCTCGGTGAGATCTTCCTCCGGCACAAACAACAGGGCCTTGTGGCCCATCATCTTCAGGTCACCCTTGTAAAAGACGTCGGTGAACAGGTTGGTTTCCGCCTCCAGCCGGGCGCCGAGCCGTTCCACAAACTGGCGGTTCTTCTCGGTGTTATCACTCTGCACCACCACCACCAGGTCGTCCTGGACGGGAAACTCCTTTTTGAAGGTGAGATAATTCTTTTGATACCGCAGCCCGGAACCCACCAGATCGTTGCGGTTGGTATCAAACTGGAGATTCTGGACCGTGTAAAAGATGCAGAAGCCGACCAGCAGGAATTGCGGCCACACAAACCAGCGGGGCCAGCGGAGCACGATGTCCGCCAGCCGCGCCAGCACGCGGCCGGCCAATGTTTCCCCCAGGGCTTTCATTTCGGACTGAGCCCTCGCGGGACAGCGGGGGGCTGCTGAATGTTATTCAGTGACATCAGGTGGTCGGTTGGGCTGCGGCGGCCTTACGCTGCCTCCTCCGGAAAATCGCCGTTGGCGTACACTTCCTTCACGTCGTCATGTTCCTCCAACGCGTCAATCATGTGGGTCACCTCCGCGCTGGCGGATCCCGCCGCCACCGGCACCGTGAGCGTGGGCAGGGCGGTCACCTCAGCGGCGGCGTACTTGATGCCTTTGGCCTCCAAAGCCTTGTGCACGGCTTCAAATTGCGCCGGGTCGGTGATGATTTCATAACCCTCGGCCTCCGCCTTGAAATCTTCCGCGCCCGCCTCCAAGGCCAGTTCCATCAGGGTGTCTTCCGCCGCGGCATCGCGCGACACAATGATCTGCCCCTTGCGCTGGAACAGGCGGCTCACCGAGCCCGCGGTGGCAATGCTGCCGCCGCCTTTGGTCACGATGCTGCGGATTTCCGCCGCGGTGCGATTGCGGTTGTCCGTGCTCAATTCCACCAGCAGCGCCACACCGTGGGGCGCGTAAATCTCATAGGTCAAATCCTCGTACATGGCCGCCTCGCCGCCGCCGGTGCCTTTTTTAATGGCGCGGTCAATGTTGTCCGCCGGCATGTTCGCGCCGCGCGCCTTGAACAACACCATGCGCAACCGCGGGTTCATGCCCGGGTCGCCGCCGCCGATTTTCGCCGCGATGGTGATTTCGCGCCCGATTTTTGCAAAAATCTTGGCCCGTTTCTGATCCAGCGCGCCTTTCAGCCGCTTTACCTTTGCCCACTTGCTATGACCTGCCATGACTAAAATTTATATTTTCCTGCGGACGCGCCGCCGGGCGTCCTCCAGTTTGAAAAATTTTATGACGCCGCCGGCTCCACAAACACCGCCGTGCCGTAGCATAATACTTCCGTGATGCCCGGCGCCAACTCCGTGGCGTCGTAGCGCACTCCCACCACCGCATTCGCACCCAGTTCGCCCGCGTGTTGCAACATCAACTGGAAGGCATCCTCCCGCGTCCGCTCGCACAACGACGTGTACAACGAAATGTTGCCGCCAAACAGGCTCTGGATGCTCGCCCCAAAATTTCCAAAGATCGAACGCGACCGCACAATGATGCCGCGCACCACGCCGAACGATTTGACTACCTGATAGCCAGGTAATTCAAAAGTCGTCGTCGTCAGCGGATGGGTATTACTCATCATGAACCCAAATTGAACCTAACCCGGCCCCGAAGCAAAAGACTAAACTTGCGCCCATTCGCGGTCCGAAACCGGACCGGAATGCCGGATACTTCGGGTTTCTGGTGACCCATGGCCATCCACTGCCATCTTTGACGCAGGTCAAGGCATGTCTGCCGAAATTATGCCATCCTGACCTCATGAGTGAGCAACCCGTCATTGACGCGGCCGCAGCAAAGATTCTGGCGCTGCCGGCGGAAACCTGGTTTACCCCCAACGGCATTGTCAGCCGCACCCTGCTGCGCACCGCCAACTGCCGCGTGGTGCTGTTTGGCTTTGCCGCCGGGCAGGAATTGACCGAACACACCTCCACCCAGCAGGCCGTGGTGCAGGTTCTGTCCGGCGAAGGTGAATTTACCCTGGCTGGCCAAACGCGAACGGTGCGGGCAGGCGACCTGATCTATATGCCTCCCAACCTGGCGCATGCCGTGTCTGCCACCTCGGAATTATCGCTGTTGTTGACTTTGACCAAACCTGAAACTCCGTCCGCCAAGTAATATTATGAGTTCTGCCGCCGTTTATCCTCAAACCGTCATTGGCCCGGACCAGGTCATGGATGTCCGCCCCATTCCCTGTTCCATCAAACACGGGCGCATCATCCAGGCCTGGCTGGATTTGCCCGTGGGCCATCATTTTATCCTCCTCAACGACCATGACCCCGTGCCGCTGTATTATCAGTTCTTCGCCCAATGGCCGGGCGCGTTCAGTTGGGAACACGTAATGCGCGGGCCGGAGGAATTCCGCATCAAGATCACCAAGCTCCGCGCCGTGGTGGCCGGTCCTGAACCCGTGGCCGAATGCACCAGCCGGCATTGAAAGTCGGCAACGCCGGCAATATTGCAGATCGATCCGAGCTGTTGGAATGGATTGTCCCCAGCGTGCGCCAGCGATAAAATGTTATGACCATGCCGCCCTTGACCCGCTTCAAACGTCTGGATGTCCGCCCGCTGCTGGCGCGGGGTGAAGAGCCTTTCCCCACCATTCTGGCCCGGGTGCAAAAGCTGCCCGCCGGCGAGGGCCTGCTGGTAATCGCGCCGTTCCTGCCTTCACCGTTGATTGAGCGGCTCGGGGCGGAGGGCTTTGCCAGCCGGGTGGAACCGGGTGCGGCCGGCGAATGGATGGTTTATTTCTGGCGGGATGCCGGTTAAGCTGCGCCCGTGAATCCGTCACTGGCTCAACTCAAAACCGCCGGCATTGCCCTGGCCCTGCGCAACTGCCAGCTCTTTGTGGGCCTGAGCCCGGAAGACATCGCCAGCATTGCCGAATTCACCGTCGCCCGCGAACTGGCCAAGGGTGAGTATCTATTTCACGAAGGCGATCCCGCGCTGGGCTTTTACGTGATGCAACACGGCGCCGTGAACGTGCATCGCGTCAGCCTCGCCGGCAAAGAACAGGTCATCCATATTTTCCGCGCCGGCGCGTCCTTTGCCGAGGCGGCGCTGGCCACCGAGAAAGGTTATCCCGCCGACGCTCGCGCAGTGGAGGCCTCCCGTGTATTGCTGGTGCAGAAAGAGGGTTTTCTGGATTTTCTGCGCCGCCGGCCCGACCTCGCGTTGCGGATGCTGGGTTCCATGAGCGCGCACCTGCGGGTGCTCGTCAGCCAGTTGGAAGACCTCACGTTGAAAAACGTGGAGACCCGGCTGGCCAACTGGCTCGTCAAACGCTGTCCCAACCCCGCCGGCACCGCGCCGGTGCGCATCACCCTGCCGGTCACTAAACGCGTGCTCGCCGCGGAACTCGGCACCGTGAGCGAAACTTTTTCCCGCACCTTGGCCGAATTCCGCCGCCAGGGACTCGTCAAGGTGGAAGGCAAAACCATCACCGTGCTTGCCCCCGCCAAACTGACCGCCCTGCTCCGCCAAAACCTCGGCGGCTGACAAAAGTAGGGCAGGCGTCCCGCCTGCCCCGGTCCGGTCCACGCTTGCAGCTTTTGCATTCCTTGTGATTATTGCAATACGGCTTATTTGCCGGCGCGCCGCTTTTCGCTTTCCCGGATCATTTCGGACATATCAAACACGGGACGGATCTCAAACGGCCCGGCCTTTACCCCGGGATGTTTCGCCATCAACTGGATGGCGTGGTTCAAGTCGCGCGCTTCAAGGATGAGGATGCCGCCAATTTGTTCCTTCGTTTCCGCGTAAGGGCCGTCGGTGATGGCGACCTTGCCATTTTTCCAGCGCAGGGTCGCAGCTGTTTGCGGGGGCTGTAACCCTTCACCGCCGACGAAATGTCCCTTCGCCCGCAACTCATCATCGTAGGCCGAGCACTCGTCCACCATCACGTTGCGTTCGCTTTCGGACAGGGATTCAAATTTGTTCGGCTCGATGTAACCAAGACAGATGTATTTCATAATTTGTTAATTTTCAATTAGTTATGCATTGCAGATGAAGATCAACCTTGTTTTGCAGTGGCTTCAAAGTCGGCTGGGTCAAACATCTGCCGGATTTCCAATTCGCCTTCATATGCAGGGCCAAGGATATCCACATGAAGTTTCATAAAGTCCCCACCCATTTTAACCGCTTCGGTTTAGGACTTCGCCCGCAAAATGGCGTAGCCCCCGACCACTTCCTTGGATTCGATGAACGGTCCATCTGTCACGGTTAAACGTCCACCCCCAGCCGTGATTTGGGCTCCATTTGCCAGAGGCAACAATCCGCCAGTTTCAACCATCGCGCCCGACGCGGTTAATTCCTCCATGAGTTTTTCCATGGCGGCCCCGAGTTTTGCATCGGGTGGCATTCCCGCCTCGTAGTTCCTGCCATCTGGGGATTTTCGGTTCAGCTTGACCAACATCATGTATTTCATCGTTGTTTGATTTTCTTGTTTTGACGGCTTGAAAATCCGTCGTTTCCGCAAATGGTCGTTTGGGATTTGCGAAATTCGACACCGCCCCCTCACTTTTTTTCGTCCAACTCCAAAAGCCGGCTTTCGAGAAAGCGCCGTTCGAGGTCCTGTTGGGTCAGCGCCAGGGCCCGTTGATAAGCGGAACGGGCTTCGGCCTTCCGGCCCAAGCGCCGGCACAAATCCGCCCGGGCGGAATGCGCCAGGCAATAATCGCCCAGCTCGCCCCGCGCCAAAAGGGCATCAATCAGCGCCAACCCGGCCTCTGGCCCGTCGCGCATGGCCACAGCCACGGCGCGGTTCAGCTCCACGACCGGTGACGGCGCGGCGCGCGCGAGCGCACTATAAAGCGCGACGATTTGCGGCCAGTCCGTCGCGGCCGCCGTGGCCGCTTCCGCATGCACGGCGGCAATCGCCGCCTGTAGCGTGTAAGGGCCAAACCGCCGCGACAACAACGCCCGCTCCACCAGCCGGATGCCCTCCGTGATTTGCTCGCGATTCCACAACGAACGGTCTTGATGCTCCAAAAGCACGAGTTCACCCGCCGGCGAAGTTCGGGCCCGGCGCCGCGATTCTTGCAACAACATCAACGCCAGCAACCCCATCACCTCCGGCTCCGGCAGCAATTCGAGCAGCAACCGCCCGAGCCGGATGGCTTCCCCGGAAAGTTCCGCCCGGGTCAGCGCCGCGCCCGAGGAGGCAGAGTAGCCCTCGTTGAAAACCAGATAGACCACCTGCAACACCGGATCCAAACGGTCCGGCAGCTCCGCCGCTGCCGGCACCTGGTACGGGATACGGGCGTCCCGAATCTTGGCCTTCGCGCGTACGATGCGCTGGGCGAGGGTGGGCGCGGTGGTAAGAAAGGCGCGGGCGATTTCTTCCGTCGTCAGCCCGCAGACTTCGCGCAAGGTCAACGCCACGCGCGCTTCCGGCGCGAGTGCGGGATGACAGCAGGTGAAAATCAGGCGCAACTGGTCGTCCGCCCATTCATCATCAGTTCCTGGTGCGGCATCGTCCGCGGCGAGTTCAAGTTGCGCCGTGATTTTTTCCTGCGCCGCATCCAGCCGCGTCCGGCGCCGCATAGTATCAATCGCTTTAAACCGTCCGGTGGAAATCAGCCAGGCACGGGGATTGGCCGGCACCCCATCCCGCGGCCAGTGTTCGAGTGCGGCAGCGAACGCATCCTGCACCGCATCCTCGGCCAGGTCAAAATCGCCCAGCAGCCGGATGAGTGTGGCGAGGATGCGCCCGGACTCCGCGCGATAAAGGCGGTCCAGAGTTTGGCGCACGGGTTCACTTGCGGTTTTCAATGGTAGCCCCGGTGAGGTTGAATGAATGTTTGTCCTGGTCGCAGCTTATCAAACACCATAGCCCGCACAATGCCAGCATGCCGAATCTCAATCGCTCCGGAAGCTCGCTCCGTTCCGGTTTTCCGTCTTGGCAAAACTTTGACCCCGGTCAAAGACCGCACTTCGACTCCCGGCTACAGTTTCGTCATCAATGGCGGAACCAACGCGTTTAAATAAAAGCCAAAATTTTTACCATTGGATTTAATAATGAGCAGCTGTAGAATTTTGAATCATAAGCCGGGAGTTTTGCCACATCATGAATTTTAAATCTGTTTTTGTCGCCATCACCATCGCCACCGCATTGATGGTTTCCGCGTTTCTGGTGAACTCCCAGCGCCCGCGCGTGGAAATCGAACAACCCAGCGCGGCCTTTGTGCGCGCCAGCGGCAAGTGCGCCGAATGCCATCGCAACACCCAGTACTCCATTGTGCATGAGTACGAGATGAGCAAGCACGCCCAGAAAGGCGTGAACTGCCTGGACTGCCATGCCGTGGCCGCCGGGCAAAGCGGGACCAACCACAATGGCTTTGTCATCAACACCCAGGTCACCCCGGCCAACTGCCGGACCTGCCACGAGGCGATTTATCAGCAGTTCCTCCATAGCCGGCATGCCGCCGCCGCCTGGGCCGCCGTGGCGGGCGACAAGGATTTTACGCCTGAGCAAATCGCCTTTGCGGAACAGTACCAGCCCGGGGGCGTGAAGCGCGGCCCGAATCCGCTCACCACGCTCGAAGGGGCGCCTGCCGCCACCAGCGGCTGCATGAGCTGCCACAGCGTGGGCCGGCCCAATACTGTCGGCACCATCGGCAACTGCACCGCCTGCCACACCCGCCACACCACCTCGGTGGAAATGGCGCGGCTGCCCAGCACCTGCGGGCAATGTCATCTGGGCCCGGACCATTCGCAGATGGAAATTTACACCGAGTCCAAGCACGGCGTGATGTTTGCCGCGCAACGGCAGTTGATGAACCTGAGCGCGCCATCCGACCAACTCACCACAAAGGACATGTTTGTGCCCACCTGCGCCACGTGCCACATGAGCGGGCTCAACGGCCGCGGCGTCACGCACGACCCCTCCGAGCGGCTGTCGTATTACCTCTTCGCCGAAGTCACCTCGCCGCGGCCTAACGCCACCCGCGCCCAGGCGGCCATGAAGGATGTCTGTCTGCAATGCCACACCCCGCCGCAAATTGAGCGGGTCTATCGCGAGGCCGAGGAAGTGGTGAAGGCCACCAACGCCAAGGTGCTCGAGGCCAAATCCATCATGGAAGGATTGCAGCGCGACGGCCTGCTCTCCACCAATGCATTTTCGCAGCCGATCCAGTTTGCCTACTTTGACCTCTGGCATTACTACGGGCGCACCAGCAAGCACGGGGCGTTCATGGGCGGGGCGGACTTTGTGCAGTGGCATGGGAACTATCCCATCCTGAAACATCTGGTGGAAATCCGCGCCGAGGCGCAAAAACTCCGCGAGGAACATGCTGCCGCCAAATGAGTGGCCCAGTAAGTGGTATGGCCGCCCGCTGGTGTGGGTGGAGCTGTTCGCCCTCGTCAACCTGGGCGGCATGGCGCCGGACATTTTCCTCGCACACCGCGTGAACTTTTTTCATTCCCGCGCCGAATATATTCCGCTGGTGTTTTCCATTGTCGCGCCGGTGCTGCTCCTGCCGGCTTTCGTGGCCCTGCTACGCGGCCGCCTGCCGCTGTGGCGCACGCTGGGACTGTGGGTGGGGTGGGCTGCCATTATTATCGGCATTACGGGATTGATGCTGCACCTGCGCAGCCAATTTTTCCAGCAAGCCACCCTGGCCAGTCTGGTCTACGCCGCGCCGTTTGCCGCGCCGCTGGCGTACACCGGCGTGGGGCTGCTGCTGCTGCTCAACCGCATGATGCCCGCCGAAAATCGCGGCTGGCCGCTGTGGGTCATCTTTCTCGCGCTCGGCGGCTTTGCCGGCAATTTCATTTTCAGTGTCACGGACCACGCGCAGAATGGATTTTATCACATCACCGAATGGATTCCCGTGGCCAGCAGCGCGCTGGCGGTGGGTTTTCTGCTGGTGCCATTACTGCAACCGGTGTCGCAGAGCTACATCAAAGTGTGCGCGGGCATCATGCTGCTGCAGGCGGCGGTGGGCCTGGTGGGCGCAGGCTTGCATGCGCGTGCGGATTTTCTGGGCACTGGCCCGACGCTGCTGGACCGCATTGTGTACGGCGCCCCCATCTTCGCGCCGATGTTGTTTCCCGACCTCGTACTTCTCGCCGGCATCGGCCTGTGGGCCTTGTACCAAATGCAACCGCCCACGGCTGAATCCGCCCCCACCCGTTCGGCTTTTTTTTCGTAATCCTAATCGTAATCCTAATCATAATCGGGCTGCCCCACCCGCCGTTTACCTCCCCAAATTCCGCTGGCTTTTCCGGCGGCGAAGCGCATGCTGCCTTACAGCCGACAACCCTTTTCTCCTTATGAAACTGACACAATTGGCGTTGTGCTTGGCGGTTGGAGTTACCCCTTGGTTCACCCTCCATGCCGGCGTTTTGGATGATCTCGCCCAACCGCAGGAAGGCCGTTCCATGCGGGCCACTTCCACCATGCGCGTGGGCGAAACGCGCCGGGGCGGCGAAATGCAACTGCATCCCGAAGCTCCGCCGCGCGGCGACCGCGACGAGGCCAGCAACTGGGACAATTTCCGCGTGCCGCCCGGCGCCACCAACGTATTGCTCGATGCCCAGGGGCCGGGCGTCATCACCCATATCTGGCTCACCTTCCTTGGCCCGGAAAAACAGGACTGGGCCACCAACGGCTCCGCCAACCACCAGGAAATGTTGCTGCGCATTTACTGGGACGGCAGCGACCGGCCCGGGGTAGAAGCGCCGGTGGGCGATTTCTTCGCCAACTGTTTCGGCAAACGCAGCGAAGTCATCAGCCTGCCTGTGGTGGTGGAGGGTGGCGATGCCTACAACTGTTATTGGCGGATGCCGTTCCACAAATCCGCGCGCATTGAAATCGTCAACCAGAGCACCAAATCCATCGGGCTGCTCTATTACAACATTGACTGGATCAAAAAGGATTCCCTGCCCGCCGACACGCCCTACTTCTACGCGCAATACCGGCAGGAATATCCCGTCACGCCCGGCCAGGATTACGTGTTGCTGGATACCACCGGCAAGGGCTGTTACGTGGGCACGGTGCTGGCCGTGCGCACCCGCAGCCCCGGCTGGTTTGGCGAGGGCGATGAAAAAATTTATATCAACGGCGAAACGCAGCCCTCCATTTGGGGCACTGGCACCGAGGACTACTTCTGCAGCGCGTGGGGACTCAAACGGGTAAACACACCCTATTTCGGCGTGCCGTATTGCGACCAGTTGGGGCTGATCGGCGGTCACATCAGCGCCTACCGCTGGCATCTCAACGACCCAGTCGTATTTGACCGGGGCATCAAAGTGACCTTCGAGCATTTCGGCTGGACTTCGCCCGATGAAAATCCCGCACACAAATCTACCAGTTGGAACGAGCGGGAGGATGATTATTCCAGCGTAGCCTTCTGGTACCAGACCGGCACCCCCACCTTTGCCGCGCGCGCGCCGGATGCCCGCGCCCGCGCCCTGCCCAGCCTGGACCGCGTGATCGCCTCCGCCCATGATTATTTGGACAACGCGCATCACGGCGCCGGCCGGGCTTCCGCGCAGGACCTGGAATTCTACGACCAGCCGCAAATGCTCTATCAGCCCGAAACCGCCAGCAACGCCTGGGTGGAAATTCCCTTCACCGTCACGAACCAGGAACCGCTGCGGCTGTTGCTGAACCTGAGCCAGTCTTACGATTTTGGAAAATACCAGGTGTATCTCAACGGCTCCAAGCTGGGCGAGCCGCGGGATTTTTACAGCGCAGACGTTCAGAATGCGGAGGTGCCGCTGCTCGACTTCTGGCCCGCGCCAGGCCCGTACACCTTGCGCCTGGAATGTGTGGGCAAGAACGATGCGTCGCGCGGCTACGGTCTCGGCCTCGAATCCGTGCGCCTGCGCGAACGCCGCCCGCGCGTGACCCAATACGGCTTCGACAAGGACAACGACTGGCGGAAAGACCCGAAGCTTTACGATTAAACGGAGTCCCACATTGCCCGCGGATTGTCGTAGGCTTGCAACGAATGACCAATGAGGCGAGGGGCCTCGCCGCCGCAAGATGTCACTACAGGAGGGTTCCTGATTGCCAATTAACCATTGACAAAAACTGGTTTGTAATACAAACTAGTCTGCATTGAATCAAAAGTCGCCCAGCTTCTCCCCTCTTGCTGCCGCTCCCGAACTCGCCCGGCTTCAGAAGCAAATCCAGCGCTCGGCCCAGACGGTCAATCTGGATGGCAGCTTTGAGCTGGGCTGGGGGCTCTCCATGATTTGCCTGGGCAGCGGACCTTACTTCAATCTCTTCTTGCCGCGGTTGATTCAGATATCGCCGTGGCTTTCGTGGTTCAATTTTCTCCCGTTCCTGGGCGCGGCATTAGGCCCCTACGCCATCACCAAGCTGATCAAGCGCTGTGTTACCTGGCCGCGGACCGGCTATGTGGCCACGCCCGGCGAAATCACGCTGCGCCAGTTGATTTTGCTCATTTTCTACAGCCTAGTGCTGGGCACCACGCTGGCCTTGCCGTTCGTTTTGGGGATGGAAATCTACGCCACCCACCAGCGCCCCGAGTTGTCCGATGTCACCTCCCGCATCGTCTGGCACAGCATTGAGCTGGTCGTGGGTTTGGCCGTACTGATCGGACTGCGGCATAAAGTGGTCCGCCCACGTCCGGTGATGCCCACGGCTTACGATGCCGCCATCATCAATCAACAACTGATGCAAACCCCCACGGGCCGGCAGGTGGTTCGCAGCATCAAGTATGGCTTGCCGGCGATGTTCGGCGGTGCGGTGCTGGTGTTGGGCGGGTTGGCGTATGCGCTGTTCCGCTGGCACCGGGCGCCGGCATATCTCGAAGCCTCCTGGCCAGAACTGGCGGTGCTAGGTTTTCTGGTGGGCATGAATGCCTTGCTCTACCTGATGGGCAATGGCGCCACCATTGGTCAATATCGCTGGAAATGGCTCGTGCTGGTGGTGCTGTTGCTGGCACCGGCGGCGGTGGCGCCCTGGATTCCGAATCCGCCGGCGGTGCCCATCAGCATTTCGCTGCTACAACACGTGCCGCCGGTGATGCTCACGGTGGGCTTCGTGTGGTGTCTGTCCGGCATCACCACGCTGGCCGTATTTATTTGGCGGCATCCGCTGCTTCCTCCGGAGGTCGCATGAACGAACAACTCCGCGCCATCGCCGAACTGGACCGCGTCATCCACGAGCCGGGGCGCATGATGATCCTCGCCCTGCTCATCGGCGTGACCGAATGCGATTTCCTGTACCTGCAAAGCGAAACCGGCCTGAACAAAGGCAACCTCTCCAGCCACCTCGCCAAACTGGAGGAAGCCGGCTACGTAGAAATCAAAAAAACCTATCGCGGCAAGGTGCCGCAAACCTTGTTGCGCCTGACCCCGCAAGGCCGCGCGGCGTTTGAAACTTACCGCCTCAAATTAAATGCCGCCTTTGCGGAACAACTGGCGGCAACCTCCAAAGCTGCGACGAGCCCGCCCAAATCAGGCGCGCTCCGGATGAAAACCAAGACTACCTGAGCCGCCAAGCTGGGTCCCAAATGGTCGCCATATGGCAGTTGCCGTATTCATTCTCAACGCGGCGGCGGATGAAGCAACGCGCGTAGCAGTCATCGCAAAAATTGCCCGGGCGGCATGGGATAATTGGGTCGCCGAAACGCCGTAGAGAATAAATTGGCTCCCCGAACACCCGCTGTGGTTGATTGATTCATTTTACAGAACAGTGTTCATACAAAATTCACCTTAAAATTTCTGTAAAACAATAAATACATATTGACATTCGATAATTTTGGATTAGCTTTGAGCCTACTGACAAGCAAGGCATTTCTTATGAAAAGCGGCTCAACCATTTTTCTCCAAGTGATCATTGTGCTTCTCGGCCTCGGCGCTCTTACTTTCATGATTTGGGAGCCGCAAGTCGAAGGTGTTAATGCTCACGCCACACTGTTTCAGATGTATTTCAGCTCCTTTGTTTTGTACGCGTTTATCGGGTCCACTCCGTTTTTCGTGGCGCTTTATCACGCATTCAAGGTGTTGGGGTACATAAGACAAAACAAGATATTTACACAGACGACCGTGAATTCCTTGCGGATCATAAAATTTTGCGCGCTGGCCCTGATCGGTTTTGTGGCGGTAAGCATCATTTTCATGATCGGCGCCGACCGGGATGACCGGCCAGCCGGGCTTTTCATGCACATCCTGGTAACCTTTCCGGCACTCGTCGTCGCCACCGCAGCGGCCATAGCGGAAAGGATTTTGCAAAACGCCGTGGATATTAAATCCGAGAACGACTTCACGGTATAAGGGGACTCGCATGGCCATTGTCATCAATATCGACGTCATGCTGGCAAAGCGGAAGATGAGCGTCACCGAGCTCTCCGAGAAAGTCGGCATCACCATGGCCAACATCTCAATCTTGAAAAACGGCAAAGCCAAAGCCATCCGGTTATCCACCCTGGAGGCGATTTGCAAAGCATTGGACTGCCAGCCGGGAGATATTTTGGAATATCAAAAGTGAGCTGCACCGGCCGGCTGCCAATCGTGCCGTTCGGTGCTACGCAAAATACCCCAGTTCCCGCAGCGAAGCGTAGTCCTTGGCTCGGTCTTCCGTGGCGCGGCCCAGGATGACGTGGTCCAGCACCTCAATCTTCAGGAGGTGCCCGGCGCGGACTAGATCGCGCGTGACCTTGATATCCGCCTCGCTGGGCGCGGGATCGCCGCTGGGATGATTATGCGCCAGCACGATGGCGCTGGCATTGGCTGCGATGGCGGGACGAAATACCTCCCGCGCATGTACCAGCAAGGTGTCCAGCGTGCCGGAGCTGATTTCCTCCACCCGGATGAGCCGGCGGCGCGTGTTCAGCAAAAGCACTTGCAGGGTTTCCACGCCCTTGATGAGATTCTGTCCCTTCAGCAACGCCACCACCGCCTCCGGATTGTCCAGCACGGGCGATTCGCGTTGCAATTCCTCGGCCATCTTGCGGGCCAGGGTGAACGCGGCGAGCAACGTCACCGCCTTGTCGCGCCCGATGCCCTTGACCTGCCGCAAATCATCCACCGACGCCCGGGCGAGCGCCTGGAGCGAGCCGAACTTGCGCAACAGGTGCGCGCCCACCTCCACGGCATTCATGCCCTGCAAGCCGGTGCGCAGCAGAATGGCAATCAGTTCCGCGTCGGTGAGTGCCGCGGGCCCTTTGCTGGCGAGCCGTTCGCGGGGGCGTTCGCTGGCGGGTTGATCCTTGATGCGGAGCACATGAGCCATGCCCTTGATGTAAACCGCAGCCCCGCAAAAGACACGCCCAAAGTTTTATGCCACCGCCCGTTTCCAAGTTAAAATGTGCCGCTCGCAAAGTCTGCACAAAACAGAGCTGCCCGCATCAGACCCCACGCACGCCTGGCTTTCGTCAGGGCGACCGAACCTGGTGAAGGCGCCGAACAGTTATGACGGATGAGGCATCCATGACTTGATATGCCCCGGAGAAATTTCCGTGGGGTCACGGTCTAAATCCTAAAGGGGAATACCGGTTGGTGGTGGTGCAGATCCGAAAGTTGACGCCGGGACTCAAGGGACAGTCGGCATTGACTCCATCGCGGCATTAAGCACTTTTGCATCTGCACGTCGCTGACAACAACGGATCGCCAGACCCACGAACAGTCCTGCCGCGCCGCCAATTGCAACAAATACAAGCGCCAGGGTCCAGTCGTCTGGCTCCGAAATGAGTATCAGGGACCCGCTGCTCAGTGCGGCCAATCCGATGTAGGCGGCCACGCTTGCGGGTGAGCCCGGTTTTAATCCTCTCCGATACGCCAACTCAATCAGCACGGTGCAACATATCGACTGGATGAGGCAGGCGCGCATTGCGAGCAAGACAGCGGCGCCAACCCCGAGAAGAAACCCACCAAGACTGTGAGCCCCGACAACCATCAGGCACGCGAAGATAATTCCTCCCAATGCCGAAGGGGCGAGCAACTCGAATATGATACGAGGCACGGTTCGCATAATCGCTTAACCGATAAAGCGTGGCTGCAGATACAGTCCATCCTTTGCCGGGGAAACAACGCTGCGTCGGGCACAAAATATTGTCCAGTAAAAATCCGCCAGCATTTACTGAGGTTTCTGTATCGGGTGAAGGCTCTGCCCGTGGGTTTAAGCAAACTGTCTTCTGCCATATTCTGGCATGCTATCTTTACCAATAAGGGTTAAGCCCTTTCATCACTTCAGTCTGCCTTAATTGGAGAACAGCGTTTGGCGGTCCTGAGGATTCGCAAAGACCAGTTCCTCGACACCTCCACCGACGCGGACCAAAATAGCCGGCCGGCCCTCCAGAAAGGCGAGCAGTTCGTCGTCGTTGAGATTGCGATAGCCCCAGCCTGTGGTGGTGACCACGCTGACTCCGGGCGTAGCAAGTTCCGGCGGATTGGCGGCAAAGATACTGGTTTGCACCCAGGCAGTCGGGGACAGGGGTTGAGTGCGGACGAGTTGGTAGCTGGGTGGAACCTCCGGCTGCGCCAACACGGGCGGCACGGGCAAAGGTTGGAAAAATCCCCGCGCCAGCCAGATCGTCAGCAAAGCCAGCACTGCGACCACGCTCGCCGCGTGGCGCGCCTGCCGGAACTGGCGGCGCCGCCGCGCCAGGCGCAAGGTTTCCGTCAGCAACCCGGCGCGGAATTCCGCCGGGCTGTTTTCGGCCAGCACATCGGCCAGCAAATCAAGGTTGTCAGTCGGTGGATTCATTTTTGAGTTCGGCCAGGATGGCGGTTTTCAGTTTGCGCCGGATGCGCGTGAGCCGCGATTCCACGGCCTTTTCGGTGATTTGCTCCCCGGTGGCAATGTCCCGCACGGACCGGCGATCCAGGTATTTTTCCGTGAGCAACTGCTGCTCGGCGGGCGGCAGCTTGGCGAGTTGGGTTGCGAGCAAGGTTTGCAGCCGGTCTTCGGCCCGGGCCGGGGTGGGGGTGGCTTTGCCGGTTTCCTGCTGCCGGGTGAACCGCGCCAGGAAGGCCAGGTAACGCCGCTGCCGACGCGATTCATCCGCACGCGCGCTGCGGGCCAGCACGGTGAGCCAGTTCCAAAATTGCGCCTCGGTTTCCATGGGCTTCACATGCCGGACCACGCGGACCAGGGTTTGTTGCAATGCCTCGCGGGCGGCGGTTTCATCGCCGGCGCAAACCACCAGCAGGTAGCGCAGCAACCGGTCGAAGTACGCGGCGTAAAACTGCCGGAACGCCGGCTCGTCGCCGCGGGCCAAGGCGCGGGTCAGCACCGCGACTGACAAGTCCGCTCCGGATTCCGGAGCGGACTGCGCCGTTTCCCGCGTTTCCATTCCCGAAGGTGCGTCCGCCACAAGTTCCCGGCGGTAAAGTTGGATGAGTTCTTCCAAAAGATAATGCCGCGCGTGCCCTTATTTCTCCGACTTTTCCGGGGCGGCCGGCGCCGGCGACACGCGCTTTTCCAGATCGGCCACCTGTTGCTGCAATTGTTTGATCTGATCTGTCAAGGCATCGGCGTTGCTCCGGGGAGCGGCGCCTGACTGCGGCGGCAGTGAATTCAAAACCTGTTGAATGATGCCGATCTTTTCTTCGGTGCCATAGGCAATCAGCAGTTTGGTTTCTTTGTGATAACTGAGTTCCGGGGCAGGGCTAATCCCGGCCATTTTCCACCCGGTCTGGATGGCGGTGGTAATGTCATCCACGGTGAAGCCGCGATCCAAAAGACTGGAGAGCTGGAAGAAGCTGCAAAACTGGCGTTCTTTTTGTTCCGGGAGCGCCGGCGGCGCCGCCGGTTTTTCCACATGGAAATACCAGATGGAGTTATCCGAAGCCTGGCCCGGCCCCATGCGAAAACCATAGCCCACGGTGCCCACGGTGTAAGCCGGGCGATTGCCGGGAAAATTGGGAAACTGTCCCGAGGTGATCGCAACGGTTTTGAAGCTGGCGGGTTCCAGGGCGGCAAAAAGCTGGGCCACATCCACGTCGTGCATCTTCAAGGGTGGCAGCGGGGTATCGGCGGCTTCCTCCGGGATAATCACATTCAATGGCTTGCCCATGGCTTTCTGAATGGCTGCCACCAGGTCCGCCGGGGTGCCGCCGGGAAAATCCAAGTCGAAGCGGGTTAATGCGGGAGTTTCACTTTGATCATTTCCCGCCCGTTGGACCACCGTATTCAGCCGTTGCTGGAAAGTGCCCGGCAGCGGTACCGCTGGTGGTGGGGTGGGGGGAGCAGCTTGGCTGAACCCGGACGAGAGGCCGCCCACCAACAGGCTGGCGGCGAGCAAGAGCAGTTTTTTCATAAATGCGTGAAAGGTTTAAGAGTCTTCAAACAGAGAGACGCCGGCCGGCATGGAATCCTTCGCAGTAAATAACCGGCGCCGGGGTTTGGTTTCTCGCAATATTGCAACTGATTGGCAATGAAGCACATGAAACGCATCATCCGACGGGAAGCATTTTTCGTCGCTACTGCAAACCTCACGTCCAGACCGGCTTATGCGCGGAATTTGGCGGCAACAACCCCAATAGCGACATTAATTTATTTACCGCGGCGGCAAACTTGTATAATCTCTACTGCTATGGCAGACAATCAAGCCAGGGTGGAAATGACCGGTCTCGAAGAAATCGCCATGGTGGCGATGGAATTCGGCCGGCTCCTGATGGAATGCGGCGCCAGCGCACGCATTGTGGATGAATATGTGGACCGCGTGGCCCGCAGCCTGGGCGCCCAGCGGGTGGACCTGCGCATCGGCTACGCCTCGCTCGCCATCACGTTGGGCATCGCGGATAATGGCATCACCCGCATGCGCAAAGTGGGGCACATCGGGGTCAACCAGCGGCTCGACCAGGCCCTGCGCCAACTGGCGCGGCGGTTGGAATCCGGCCAGGTGAAGCCCGACGCCGTCCGCGCCGAACTGGAACGCGTCACCCGCGAAACCCCGCGGCATCCCGGCTGGGTGATTGATCTGGCGGTGGGCCTGGCCTGCGCCTCGTTCGGCCGGTTGCTGGAGGCGGACTGGCGGGCGTTTGGCCCCGTGCTCGCTGCGGCGGCCATCGGCCAGTGTTTCCGGCGGAATTTGCTCAAGCGGCACGTCAACGTGTTCATGACGGCTTCGCTGGTGGCCTTTCTGGCATCGCTCCTCGGCGGTCTGGGGGCCAAACTGGCCGGCAGCGAAACCATCAGCATGGCCATGATTTCGGCGGTGCTGCTGCTCGTGCCGGGCGTCCCCTCGCTCAACGCCCAGAACGACATCCTGGAAGGCCGGCCCACGCTCGGCAGCGCCCGGGCCATCTGGGTGGGCATCATTCTGATATTTCTCACCGTCGGCGTCTGGTTCAGCCAAATGATGTTGGGAGTGAATCACTGATATGGACTTCTCACATATAATCGATCTTAATAATCCGATTGTTCGGATCGTACATAACACCGTGTTCGGCGGCCTGGCCGCGATGGGCTTCGGCGTGCTGTTCAACATCGGGCCGCGCAACCTGCTCTGGTGCCTGGCCAGCGGCGGGCTGGCGCTGGCAGTGCGGACGGTGGGCCTGCAACTGGGCTGGAGCCTGCCGCTCGCCTCGTTTGCCGCGGCGCTGGCGGTGGGTTGCTCCGTGCAAGCGGTGCAGGAACGCATCGGCGTTTCCCGCAACACCCTCGACGTGGCCGGCTGTATTCCCATGGTCCCCGGCGGTTTTGCCGCCAAGGCCATTCTGGGATTCTTTGCCCTCTCGGCGCAGCATCCACTGGACCCGGACAGCCTCCTCATCGGCTCCGTGACCAACCTGCTGAAGGTGACCTTTGCCATCGGCGCCATCGGCACGGGCGTGGCCATCCCTTCGCTGGTGCAACGGGTGCAGGGCGTGAAAAAATAAATCTTGGTGGGGTTGCGCCCGGCCTCTATCCCGCCGGGATTTGCGGCCGCGTCTCCGCCGGGGCGGCGAGGATTTGCGTTTCACCCGTCGTGCCGGAATCGCGGATCAGCCCAATGACCGTCTGTCCCGGCGCCGGCTCGGGCGAATCCTGCGTGAGCACGTCCAACCGGCCGTTGGCGGCCAGCACAAACATGGGCATCACATCTTCACCGTAGCGCGCCTTGAATTCGGCAAAGGTGAATTTCTCGCTGAGCGGCGTGCGTTTCACCCGGGCGCCCTGTTCGATCAACCGTTCGATGTCCTCCGGGTTCGCCCGCTCCCCGAACAATGGCCGGCCCTTCATCTGATGCGACCGGTCGGTGCGCAGGGTGGTGTTCTCGCCGGAGCGCAACTGGTACACGTTGGCGCGGCCAAACTGGTGCAGGAATTCCTCGCACGCGAGCGTGTTCACCTCAAAATTCGTGGTCACCGCCAGCAGCCGGCCGATGCCGAACAGTTCCAAATCTTCGCTGACATACCGGCTCAAAATGTCCGCCGCCACCGCCGGCAACCCCGCCATGCGCGCGTGGGCCACATTGACGGCACTGCGGTCAATCAGCAGCACTTCCACGCCGGCTTCCTTGAGCTTGCCCGCAATCTCCACCACCCACGGCGAAGCGCCCACAAATAAAATGCCCTGCGGATTCCGGGCCGCAAGCCCCAGCCACCGCGCCACCGGCGCCGCCGCCAGGCCGTAAAAACTTACCGTGCCGATGATGACCACGAACGTCAGCGGCACCAGCTTGGCGGCATCGCCCGCCAGCAGGTTCGGCAAATCCTGACGCTGCACCGCATCCAGGATTTCCAGGGCAAACACGGAAGTCACCGCCGCCGCCACGATGCCGCGCGGCGCCAGCAAGCCCAGAAACCCGCGCTCGCGCCAGGTCAGCCCCGAACCGGCCGTGGCCAATACCACACTCACCAGCCGCACCCCCACCAGCGCCAGCAAAAACAGCAGGCAGCCCGGCCCCAACGACCGCACCGCCGCCACATCAATGCGCGCCGCCAGCACGATGAACAAACACGAAATCAGCAGCACGCTCAGGTTTTTCTTGAATTCAAAAATATGCGTGAGCGACACGCTCCGCTGGTTGGCCAGCGTGAGGCCCAACACGGTCACCGTCAGCAAACCCGCCTCCGGCAGCACCAGGTTGGCCGCCGCGTAGGCCGTCAACGCCAGCGCGAGCAACACCGGACTGTGCAGGTAATCCGGCAGCAGGTGGCGCTTGAACATTTGTTCCAGCGCCTTGCCCAGCAAAAACCCACCCAGCCCGCCGACCAAAATTATTTTGGCCAGCAGTCCCGCCACCACGGGCGCCACGTCACCGTGATCGCTGATGAGAATGACCTGAAACACCACCACCGCGAGCATGGCACCCACCGGATCCACCACAATCCCCTCCCACCGGGCCACCGCACCCAGGCTGCGGGTGGGTTTGATATGGCGCAACAACGGCCCGATGACTGTCGGCCCCGTCACCGTCAGCACCGCGCCGAGCAGAGCCGCCAGGCGCAAATCCATGTTCATGAAGCGCTCCGCCGCCAGGGTGGTCAGCAGCCAGGTCACCGCCACGCCAATGGTACAGAGCCGGATGACCGCGCCGTGGGTTTGCCGGATTTCGCGAAAGTTCAGGCTCAAGCCGCCTTCCAGCAGAATGGTCGCCACGGCCAGCGAGACGAGGGAAAACAGCACCTCCCGGTCCATCACGGCATCGGGCTGGATCAGGCGGCCGGCCAGAAAGCCAAACGCCAGCAGCAGCAGGATGGACGGCACCCGCAACCGCCACGCCAGCCATTGGGCCAGCATGCCGAGGAGCAGGACTCCGGCGATTCCGAGGGGCAGATATTCCATGGCGCCCTACTCTCGACGGCGACGGCGGCGGCGTCAAGTCAGACGCGACGGAGCGATTGCCGCAATACCGTGCCGAGGCGCTGGATACCCTCACCCAGATTGGCCTCGCTGGCGCTGCCAAAGCTCAGCCGCATTTCCGTGTCCGGTTTGCGGCGGGTGGCGTCGTCCGCGTAACACAACACCCCGGGCACGTACAAAACATCCCGGGCGAGCGCGGTCTGAAACAGTTTCGATTTGGGTCCGGCCTTCTGCCCGCGCGGCAGGCGGGCCCAGAAGTAAAGCCCGCCGCGGGGCACCTCCCAGCGGACTTCCGGCGGAAAATATTGTTCCAGGGCGGCGCGCATCACCTGCGCTTTGTGGGCGTACCGCCGGCGCAACGCGGTGACGTGCCGGTCGTACCGGCCCGAGGCCAGCGCCGACGCGAGCAATTGCTGCAACAGGTTGGCGGTGCCGAAATCGTGATTGCCCTTGATGCAGGTCACGGTGGTGAACACCGGCTCAGGCAGCACGCCAAAACCCACGCGCACGCCGGTGGCGAACGGTTTGCTGTACGTGCCCGCGTAAATCACCCGGCGGGAAAGCTCGCCCGCCGCGAGCGCGGATTTTTCGTCCACCCCGGAAAACCGCAGTTCGCGGTAGGCGGCGTCCTCCACCAAATAAATCGGATGGCCGGCCGCGCGCTCATATTTGCGGAGCAACTGCAACGCGGCGCATTTTTTGGCGAAGCTGGTGGTGATGCCGCTGGGGTTTTGAAAATAGCTCACCAGGTAGAGCAACTTCAGCCGCCGCAATTCACCCCGGCGCCGCAAGGATTCCAGCACGGTTTCCAAATGCGCGAGATCCAGGCCGTCCGCTTGCATCCGCACGCCTCGGGTTCGCACGCCGCGGCTTTTCAGGATGTCCAGGTACACGAAATAGGTGGGGTCTTCCACCAGCACAAGGTCGCCCTCGTCGCACAACGCTTCGGTGATGAGATACAGCAGT
>DATJIU010000120.1:0-11619 GCA_035492855.1 Dongiaceae bacterium
GCATTGCGCTGCAACTGCCCATGAGCCTCAGCGTACAGCGCTGGACGGCCAATCATGATTGCGTGAGCGTCAATTACGGGCCGCTGACCTTCTCCCTGAAAATCGACGAGCGCTATGAGCGCGTGGACAGCACCGCAACGGCGATGGGTGACTCGCACTGGCAGAAGGACGCCGATCCCTCCGTGTGGCCGGCGTTTGAAATCCATCCCACCACTCCGTGGAATTACGGGCTGGTGCTCCAGGACGAACAGCCGGATAAGTCGTTTGAAATCGTGCGGTCCGCCTGGCCCACGGATGACTTTCCGTTCACCCCGGACAGCGCGCCCATTGCGCTGAAGGCCAAGGCGCGGCAGGTTCCCGAATGGACGCTGGACCAATATGGCCTGTGTGCCACCCAACAGGACAGCCCCGTGTTCTCCAGTGAACCCGTGCAGGAAGTGACGTTGATTCCCATGGGCGCCGCGCGGCTGCGCGTCTCGGCCTTCCCCACGATTGGCGAAGGTCCGGAGGCCCATCACTGGACGCCGAGCCTGACAAAGCAATAATCCCGGTTTGCGGATTGCCGGGGTTGGCCCTAGTATCCCCGCCCATGATTTCAGAATCACCCAACACCGCCATCCGGGCTGACGGCCGCCAGCCGGATCAGATCCGCCCGTTGCGGTTTCAAAACGACATTGCGCCACACGCCACCGGTTCCACCTTGGTGGAATGGGGCAACACCCGCGTCATTTGCGGCGTGACCGTGGAGGAATCCGTGCCGCGCTGGATGAAGGAACAGGGCGTCGCCGGCGGATGGATTACCGCCGAGTATTCCATGCTCCCCTACTCCACGCTGACCCGCAAGGCGCGGGACATCAGCAAGGGCAAGATTGATGGCCGTTCCCAGGAAATCCAGCGATTGATTGGCCGTTCGCTCCGGGCGGCTCTGGACCTGGAAAAACTGGGCGCACGCACGGTATGGGTGGATTGTGACGTGTTGCAGGCCGATGGCGGCACCCGCACCGCGGCCATCACCGGTGCCTATGTGGCCCTGGCGCTGGCGGTGCGCACGCTGATGGCCGAGGGCAAGCTGAAGGAGAATCCGCTCACCCACGCGGTGGCGGCAGTAAGCATGGGGATGGTGGGCGGGCGGGCGTTGCTGGATTTGTGCTACACCGAAGACGTGGGCGCCACGGTGGATTTCAACCTGGTCATGAATTCGGCCGGCGAGTTCGTGGAGCTGCAGGGCACTGGCGAGGAGGCCACCTTTACCGAAACCGAGTTGACCGCCCTATTGGCCTTGGGCAAAAACGGCATCCGTCAGTTGCTCGCGGCGCAGGAAGCCGCTCTGGCGTAGGCAAAGTATGATTTCCACGAAAGTCCTGCTCTTGCGCCATGGCGAAGTGGAGGAGAAATATCATCACATTTTTGGCGGGCGCATTGACATGGACCTCTCCCCGCTGGGCCATACCCAGGCGGCGGCGCTGGCCGGGCATCTCCGGCGCGGCAAACTCGATGCACTCTACGCCAGCCCAATGAAGCGCGTGCAGCAAACCATTGCGCCTCTGCTGGGCAATGGCACGCCCGCACCGGTGGTGCTGCCGGATTTGCGGGAAATGGATTTTGGCGAGTGGACCGGCATGCGCTGGGCGGAGATCGCCACGCGCCACCAGGTCCACTCTTCGCAATGGCTGGACCTGCTGGCACGCGGCGCGGTGGCCGGGGCGGAAACGGAGGCGGCTTTGCGGAGCCGCTTGGAGCCCTGCTGGCGGCAAATCACCCAGAACCATCCGGGACAAACCGTGGCGGTGGCGTGTCACGGCGGCGTCATCCGGGTGCTATTGGCCATCGCGCTGGAACTGCCGCTGGCCCGGCTCGGTCCGTTCGAAGTGGATTACGCCAGCGTCACACATCTGGAAGTGCGCCCGGAACGAACGTTGTTGAAGTCGCTCAACTTCATCCCGTGGGGGCAAACCGCATGAAGTCCCGGGCCTTGTTGCAAATCACCGTTACCACCACTGCAGAGGCGGAAGACGTGGTGGCCACCATCATGGGGGAATTGCTGGAGCAACCGGCCACGGGGTACACGGATGAAAAGACCCGCACCACCCGCGTATCGGTTTATTGTCCGCAACCAGCCGTCTGGACCGCGGCCAAACGCCGGGAACTGGCGGCGGCGTTGCAGCGCATCAAGGCCGCCGGAGTGGACGTGGGCCGCGCCCGCATTTCCACCCACCCCCTCGCCCGGGAGAACTGGGCGGAATCCTGGAAGCGGCACTTCAAGCCCATTGTCATTGGCAACGCCTTGCTGGTGCGGCCGAGCTGGATTAAGCGGCCCATCCGCCCCGGTCAGGCCGTGGTGGTGCTGGATCCCGGCTTGAGCTTCGGCACGGGGCACCACGCCACGACGGGATTTTGCCTGCAACAACTGGTGCGTTGTCGCAAAACTGAACAGCCACAATCATTTTTGGACATGGGCACGGGTTCGGGAATTCTGGCCATTGCCGCCGTCAAGCTGGGCTACGCGCCGGTGGCGGCCTTTGATTTCGACCCGGAATCGGTTCGCGTGGCCCAAAAAAACGCCCGGCGTAATCGCGTGGAGCAGCGGGTGGTGCCCCGGCGGCAGGACCTCACCCGGCTGCCGCTGCGCAGCCGGAAACAATATGATGTTGTCTGCGCCAATCTTATCTCGACACTCCTGCTTGCCGAGGCGGCGCGTATCGTCAACCGCCTGCGTCCCGGGGGGATATTGGTGCTCGCGGGCATCCTGAAAAAAGAATACGCCACCGTGCGGCAGGTTTACGAAAAGCTGGGGTTGCAGCAGGTTGCGGCGCGGAACGAAAAGGAATGGCGTTCGGGGGCATTTATCCGCCTGGCAGGCGATGACATTTCTTGAACAAACGGATTCGGTCGGGGTCAAACCAGAGTTGGCACCCTTTCAGCTTAAGTGCACAACGGAAAGGAATAGAAACTATGACGAAGACCATGGAAGTCATCAGTGAAGTAATCCGCAACCCCAAACATCCCTTCCGCAAAGTGGATACCAGCCCCAAAAAAGCCATCAAACACCGCTATGAACGCCGTAAAATTCGGGAATATCTGCACCTGAATGAATGGCTGAGCGAAGAAAAAGCCTGATGGCTCCGAATATGCAAACTGAAAAGAAAAAGCCACGCGCGAGCGTGGCTTTTTCTTGGTTTGCCCCTGCGGGCGGCAAAAAAAGCAGGGAAATTATTTCATCAGCAGCATCTGCCGGGCGCGCTTGACCGACTTGGTCAGCGCCCGCTGATAGTGCGCCGGGAGGCCGGTGTACTTGCGAGGCAGGATGCGGCCCTGATCGGTCACGAACTGGCGCAGCAGGGTGACGTTCTTGTAATCCAGTGCGTCGAGCGTGAAATCAATCTTGGGTTTGGGCCGCGGCGTGCGGGCTTCGCGGGTGGCGCTTTTGCCACGGCCGCCGCGTTTGTTATCTTTGTCGGTATGAGTTTTGCGGGGCATAAAATTACTTGATTTCGCGGTGCAGGGTGTGCCGGCGCAGGAACGGGTTGTACTTCATTAGTTCCTGCTTTTCGGTTTTGAGCTTCTTGTTCCGGGTGCTCATGTAGCGCGACGGCGGTTTGCCTTCTTTGCGCGCTTCGGTGCATTCGAGGGTGATGATTTCGCGGGGCATAAATTATTCCTTTTCCTTCGGTTGTTTTTCTTCCGGCTCGTCCTCTTCCTCCACTTCCGGTCCGCCGACCACGTCCACCGAACCGAGATCGCCCAGCCGCCGCTGCCGCAACGCGCCATCGCGTTCCAACTGGGCCTGGGCCTCGACGGTGAACCGGGTCCACGGAATGGCCTCCAAACGGGCCTTGGGAATCGGTTTGCCGGTCAATTCGCAGATGCCATAGGTGTTTTTTTCGATCCGCTTGAGCGCCTCTTCGATTTCGTAGATGGCGTCTTGGTCCGAGGAAAGCAAACTCAGGGCAAAATCGCGATCAAAATTATCCGTGCCGGAATCCGCCATGTGCAGGCTGTACCCGGCCAGTTCCTGGGCCGACTCCTTGGCCAGGCCGTCCATTTGCTTGAGCAACTGGTCGCGCAATTCCAGCAGATGGGCATGAAACTTGGCCCATTCCGGTTTGATCTTGGAACTGCCATTGGGGGCCTTCAGCTTGCCGCCCACGATCTGGCCCAGAATGGAAGCGGCCGTGGCCGACCCATGCGGTTTGGCCTGGGGGGCAACCTTCTTCGCGCCGTCTTTTGCGCTATCTTTCTTCGTCGTCACAATTCAATTCAATGATATTACACACTTTTCCCCGGGGGGGACGGCCGGTTATCCCCCCCGTTCAAAGGTGCGGGACTGTACCAGACAAAAGCAAATTTGCCACAAAAATTTTCAAGAATTTCCGCCCGGCGGCGGTCGGCCCTAACCCTTTTCGATGCAGGCGTAAGCATTATGGTTGTGGATGCTTTCAAAATTCTCGGCCTCCACCCGGTACCAGGCCACATTCCGGTTGGCCTTTAATTTGACCGCCACCGCCCGGACCATGTCCTCCACGAACACCGGGTGGTCATAGGCCCGTTCGGTTACCGCCTTCTCATCCTGGCGCTTGAGGAGCGAGTAAAGCTCGGAACTGGCCGAGCTTTCCACGATGGCAATCAAGTCCTCGATCCAGATGGGTTTGCGAAACCGCACCTGTACTGTCACCGCCCCCCGCTGATTGTGCGCGCCCCGGGCGCTGATGGCCTTGGAACACGGACACAGCGTGGTCACATTCACTTTGACCGTCAGGATGAAATCAATTTCCGTGCCACACGCAGCAGCATCGAACCGCGCCACGTAATCCATCACACTCTCCCGGCCCGACGCCGGGGCGCGCTTGACCATGAAGTACGGAAATTCCATTTCCAGATGCGAAGTGGCGGCCTGGAGCTTTTCCTGCAACGCCCGGAGAATCTCCGGGATGTTTTCCACGTGCACGATGTTACCGTGCGCATTGAGCACCTCGATGAAGCGGCTCATGTGGGTGCCCTTGAATTCCTTGGGCAGGTCCACAAACATCCCGATGGTGGCCACGGTATTTTGCACCGACCGGGCCCGGTCGCGCACCTGGATGGGAAACCGCAACCCGCGCACTCCCACCTTGTCGATGCGCAGTTCCCGATAATCCGGTTCGTTCTGTTTGTCGTGCAACAGCGGTCCCGCACGCCGTGCGGACCGCTTTCCGGTTTTGACTTTGGGCAACCTCATACCGGAAAAAAATACCGCAGGCCCCGGCCGGGCAAAAGGATTATCCCTTGAAAATATTCGCCCCAATCCGTTTCATGGGCGCGCGGAATCCGGGTTGTCCAAAAATGAAATCCAATTTTATCCTTTCGCTCCTGCTCGCCCTCGGGCTCGGCGGCGTCCTGCATTCCTCAGCGGAAACTTTCCGCGTGGCCGCCTACAATGTGGAGAATTATATCGACGCCCCCACGGAATCGCGGCCCGAGGCGAAGTCGCCCGCCGCCAAGGCCAAGATCCGCGAGAGCATCCACGCCCTGCGACCAGACGTGCTGGCCCTGGAGGAAATGGGCTCCACCAACGCGCTCCTGGAGTTGCAACAGGCACTCAAAAACGAGGGCCTCGACTTTCCCTATTGGGAATACGTGGCCGGGGCGGACACCAACATTCACGTGGCGGTGCTCAGCCGGTTTCCATTCGCCGCCCGGCGGTCGCATCCCGACGATTCCTTTCTGCTGAGTGGCCGGCGGTTTCAGGTGAGCCGCGGCATTCTTGAAGTGGATGTGCAGGTGAACCCGCAGTACCGGTTCACCCTGTTCGCCGCGCATTTGAAATCCAAGCGCCCCGTGCCCGAGGCGGACGAGGCCGAGCAACGGTTTGAGGAAGCCCGGGTGCTGCGGGAGAAAATTGACGCCCGGTTCGCCGCGAATCCCACCGCCAGTATCGTCGTGCTCGGCGATTTTAACGACACGTACAATTCCAAGTCCACCCGGGAAATTGTGGGCCGCGACAAATTCAAGCTGATCGATACCCGCCCCGCCGAACGCAACGGCGACAACCAGCCCAACCCGCACAATCCCCGTTACTTTCCCCGCAACATCACCTGGACGCACTATTACGGCGTGGAAGACACCTATAGCCGCATTGACTACCTGTTGCTCAGTCCGGGAATGGCTCATGAATGGGTCCGGACCAATACCTTCATTCCCACCATCCCCAACTGGGGCTTGGGCTCCGACCACCGGCCCATCGTTGCCGAATTCTCCGTCACCGACCGGTGAGGCGTCCCACCGGCGCGCCTTCAAATACTCGGGCCCGGGCGCAAGACTTCCCGGAGCGCCTTCAGCATTTTGTCGGCGGCATAGGGCTTGGGCAGAAACGCGCGTACCGTGGGACTGGAAATCTTGTGGGAAAAATTCTCATCCGCCAGCCCGCTCGCCGCAATGATACGGATTTCGGGATTGATCCACGTCAGGGCGTGAATGGTGGCGGGACCATCCAGAACCGGCATCATCATGTCCAGCAACACCACGGCCACCTCCCGGCCCCGCCGGTTGTACTCAGTGATGGCCTCCGTGCCATCGTTGGCCGTGACCACCCGGTATCCATACGTCTCCAACGTGCGCCGGGCCAGCGAACGGATGGCTTCCTCGTCGTCCACCACCAGCACCAGCTCCCCATCGCCGCGCAGCCGGTTCAAATCGGTTTCCGGCAACGCCACCGGCATCGCGGCCGCCCCCGAAGTCTGCGCGGGCAGGTACACCATGAACCGGGAACCTTTGCCACTCTCGCTGTACACGTTAATGAATCCCTTGTGGCTTTTAATGATGGCCAGGGCGGTGGACAGTCCCAACCCCGTGCCCTTGCCCACGTCCTTGGTGGTGAAGAACGGGTCAAAAATTTTCTCGCGCACTTCCGGCGGCATGCCCGTGCCGGTGTCCGTGACCATGAACACCACGTAGGGCCCGGGATCGGCTTTTTCGTTCAACTCCGCCTGGCGATCATCCAGCACCACGTTGGCGGCGCTGACGGTCAGTTCGCCGCCAGTGGGCATGGCGTCGCGCGCATTGACGCACAGGTTCATCAGCACCTGGTGGATCTGGTTGGCGTCGGCCAGCAGGGTCCACAAATTGGCGGGGGTCTGGATGTTCAAATGGATGGATTTGGAAAGGATGCCCTCCAGGATGCGCCGTAATTCCTCCAGCAGATACCGCGGTTGCACCGGCTGCCGGCGACCGTCCGTGCCCCGGGCAAACGTGAGAATCTGGCGCACCAGTTCCGCCGCCCGCTGCGAACTGCTGCGAATGCCATCAATCAATGGCAGGTGCTCCGAGCCTTCCAAATCCAGCTTCAGCAGGTCGCAGGACATCATGATGGGCGCGAGCACATTGTTCAGGTTGTGCGCAATGCCCCCGGCCAGGGTGCCGATGCTTTCCATCCGTTGCGCCCGCAGGATCTGGGTCTCCAGTTTTTTCTGCTGGGTGATGTCGGTGTTGATGGCGAGGATGGAATGCGGCCGGCCCTGGGCATCCCGCACCAGGGTCCACCGCGCCGCCACCGTAAGCAGTTCCCCTTCCCGGTGACGGTGCGTGAGTTCGCCGTGCCATTTGCCCGTTTCCAGCAGGGTATGCTTGGCCCTTGCAAAATCCGCCGGATTGACCGCCGTGATGTCCGTGACCGGCTGGCCGAGCACCTCTTCGGCCGCGTAACCGTACAAGGCTTCGGCGCTTTGGTTCCAATACAGGACGCGGTCCTCCAGGTCGCGCACGGAGATGGCATCGTGCGCCAGGTCCAGCAGCCGCGCCTGCTCGCTCATCTTATCCTGGGTACGCTTGCGTTCGGTGACATCCAGCAACATCCCCAGCACGGCGGGCGCGCCCTGGTACTCCGTGCGGCTGCCCAGCACCTCGGCCTGGATGACCGTGCCATCTTTGCATTGGCCGCGAAACGCGTAGTGGGCAGTGCGAACTTCGTTGGCCACCCGGCGGCGGATTTGCTCCTGCACCAGCGGCCAGTCCTCCGGATAAATGATCTTTTCCAAGGACACCTCGCGCTGCATCTCCGCCACCGTATAACCAAAAATCGCGGCCATGCGGGGATTCACGTAAACAAACCGACCGTCCTGGATAAAATAAACTCCCACCAGCGAATCTTCCACGAGCGAGCGGAATTTCTGTTCGCTCTGTTGCAGGCTGGCGGTCTGTTCCCCCACCTTGCGCCGCAGCATCAGCACCCAGAGCACCGTGGCCAAAATAATGATGGCCATGAAGCTGACGAGCAGCATGGCATGCCGCAGAGTCCACCAGGAGGGCTCGGCCAGCACCACCACCTCCGCCGCGGAAGGCACGGTGATTTGAAACGAGCTCGGCTGCCGGGCCTCATCCGCCAGCACCCGGTACACCCCCTGCAATTGCAGCAGGCTGCCCCGCGGCAGATTGGTGAGCGCCGGCGGCAATGGTTTGAGGAAACGGGCCTCAAACACCCGGTCGGCGATTTGCAGGGTGAGCACATTGCCGGGCCCCACTCCCGCCAACCGGGCCTCCAACTGCACCCAGCGGTCATGCAACTGCGGCACGAGGGTCTGTCCCGGCTGCAGGATTTGCGGCCCGGGCTGATTGAAATGGATGAGCACCTTGAACACCGGATCCCGCACCACGGCGCCGTAGTTGCCCTGCCCCGGATACCCGGCCACCATCACGTAGTCCCCGGGCTTCACCTGGCCATTCGGGTCCGCCATTACCCGCACGCCATCATTCACGTCCTGGATGAAGAACGCCTGGCCCGGTTCGCACAAGGTCACCACCCCGGCCACATTGACCCGGTGCTGCAACGTCTGCCGCGGGTGAAACTGGGTGAGGCTCGCAATGGGCTGGGCGGGCAGGCTTAACGGATCCGCGATTCCCGGCTCCTCCACCTGGATGAAGTCGAGCGATGAAACCCACATGTGAAACCCGGTGAATTGCCGTTTCTCATTTGCTTCCGAGCCGCAGGCGCCGCGCACCCGCACGATGGCATCCAGCAAATTCGTGGGGGCGGCCGGCGCGGGTACGCTAATCGTGATCATGCCGGTCATGTCGCTCAGGTGCAGCCGCGCCACGCCATTGGAATAGGTCAGCGAATGCACCACCCCATGAATTTCAATCCACTGGCTGCCGTCCTGACCGGACGCCAGTTGGAAGATGGTTTCCGGCCGGGCGGCGGGCAGGTCGTCCTCGCCCAATACCGCTACGTTGGCAGCCAGCACAATCGGCGAATAGCCTCCGGGATCACTTACCCCGGTAACGTCCACCCGGTCGCCCGGTTTCAACTGGACGGCCATCTCGGGCGCCACCACCGAAATGCCCGCGGTGTCGTCCTGCATCACAAAGAAGCGGTTGATTTTGGAATTGACCGTGACCACGCCCCGCAGGTGTACCGGGTATTTCCATGCCATCTTTTCCGGCGGCAAATCGCGAACCTGCCAGGCCTTGGTCAGCACCGGCAGTTGCTGCGCCGGCGCCGGGAGCGGTGACGCCAGGACGCCGGGGTTTACGGCCCGCACCATGGCATCTTCCAGCCGGAACGAATAACCATCCGAAACCAGCCGGCCCCAGACCTCCACCCGCTCCTTTACCTGGGGCAACTGGGCCTGGTGGGTTTCGGCAAAGAGAGTACCCGTGGCATCGTGAACGACGATGTATTCCCCCGGCCTTTCATCCAGCACCATGCCATGGATCCGAACCCACTGGTTGCTGGCCAGGGTGACCGTTTGACGCAAAGCCAGGATTTCCTGCACCGGCAGAGTTTCCGGGTCGGGCGTTCCGGTGGCGGTGGCGGCCGCGGGCTGGACGGGGCCCGGTATTTGGCCCGGGGCCGCCTCGGGGGTCGCAGCCAGCAGCAAGCCCAGCAGTCCGCAGATGCTCCAGCGCTGCCAGCACGGGATGGCCCTGGTGGATTCAAGCCCAATTCTCATCAGTAGGAACTGGAATCCATTTCACTGTCATTGGCTAATTCCGCGCCAAACATTTTTTGGGATTTGTTTTGGATTACCTGCAATGATGCCTGCGCTAACCCGGTGATGCGGGCGGAACTCTAAATGCCTGTATAACAAGGGTCAAGTCTCCACCCGGCGGTTGCAGCCCAGTTTCAAAACGAAGCCAAACGAACCCAAATTTTCGAATCAACAAAAATCGACACAAACTGTTTATTGTAAATTTAATAGGACTCATATTTATGCGAGAAAAATTGGGTTCGTTTGGTAATTTGGCTTTTGCAGGCGGCCCAGGTGAGTGCGGAATTCGGAGTGCGGAGTGCGGAATGGGAGGCAGGGCTTGCCCCGCCAGCCTGCCAGGTCGAAGTCATCGGTAGAGCAAAGTTGGGCTTTGCCCCGACTGGTTTTTTCAACGCCAGTCGCAGACCAGTAGGGTTGGCGGTATTCACGTGGTTGGAAGCAGTCGGCGCGCACCGCCGCCCTATCCAGTGATAGCGGTGTTAGTAGCATAAAAAGTGGTTTGATCCGGTTTGATTCGGTCGGATTTCGCAGAAATTGGGTAGGGCGGGCAGTCCCCTGCCCGCCGCCGGCGCGCACGGAGTGACGCGCTCCACCCACCTGTGGCGGAGTCGAGCGATTGACTTGCATAAAACTGGTTTGATCTGGTTTGATTCGGTCGGATTTTGCGGTTTTCCGGAACGCAAATGACCCGCTCGCCGAGACCGTCGCGAGTCCCTGACTTCCCATCTGACCGCCGTTATTCCTTGAAAGCCGGGAACGGCTCGCGAGGACGCTCGCCTCACCGATTTCGGGGACACCGCACCGGTCGCCTTGCTGCAAACGGGTTTGCACGGCGCTCTCCTCGGCCCGGAGGCCGGCTCTGGCTGCGGTTTTTCGCATCCCATCGAGCATTCTATCACGGCCCGAAAAAGCATGTGGTTTAACCATTAACCCAATTTTTGGAGGCAAAAAACGAGGGCTTAAAAGTTTAAACCGACTCCGGGAAAAGGGGTTGTAAATTTACCGAATGTTAATTTTTGAATTTACATTTTTAACAAAAATTACAGAGGCCGCCCGGGGAAGCCCAAAAAAACAAATTGGAACCGCGTGCGACCGTGAGCCTGCGGATACGGAAAGAACCAGCAATGCTTCCGGCTGAACATCAATTATTTAAATAGCAAAACCCATCCTCACGCACCTGACAGCAACGCTTTGTTTCTTCCGGAAACATTCCATTCCTCAAAAATCCCGTTTATTTAGGGTTAAGCCCAATACCCATTCCTCCGAAAATCTATTGTCGCGACCAGAAGCGACGCCAAACAAAAAGTCACGACCAACAAACAAGCCGTACCACCTATGAGCAGCATCTCCAGCATCTCCTCGTCCACCAACCTGTACCAACCGAACAATGATTTCGCCAAGCGTTTCCAGGATTTCAAAGCCCTGGGAACGGCACTGCAATCAGGCGACCTGTCCTCTGCCCAGAGCGCGCTGGCCAATTTACAGCAGACCGTGTCGGGCAATTCCTCCACCAGCACCACCAGCGCCAGCCAGCCGTTTGGCAAAAACAGCCAGGCCAACTCCGACTTTCAAACCCTGACCAGCGCCTTGCAGTCCGGCGACCTGAGCGGGGCGCAACAGGCGTTCACTAGCCTGCAATCCGATCTCAAGGCGGCGCACA
>DATJIU010000121.1:0-31354 GCA_035492855.1 Dongiaceae bacterium
GCCCGATACAGTTCCAACAGCCCCTCATAGCACGACATCATTTCGTAAGCCTTGGAGGAACCGCCGGCCATGTAGCCCTCCTTGGTGGGATCCGGGCCGGGAAACATTTGAAAAACCGGCGTGCCATTCAGCGCCTTGCGCAGCAGATCCGCGCCGCCAGGATTTTGCCAGGCCTGCACGATGTACTCCGCGAATTGCAAATACCGCGCGTCCCCGGTGCGGCGGTACAGGAGCACCATCGGTTCCAAAATGCTGCCGGCCGCCATGCCGTTCCACCAGCCGTTGGTGGCCAGATCGGCGCGGCCCGGGCCGAAACGCGCCAGCACAACGTCCGCGTGCCGGCAGGCCGCCGCGAGCACCTGCGGGTCGCCGCTCAGGTCATAATCGGCGAGCAATCCCAGCAGAGTGTATTTGCGGCCCCAGGTGTCCCAGTTGCTGAACTCGGCCGCCGGCTTGTAGGTGGTGAAGCTGCCATCCGCGGCCTGGGTGGCCACCAATTTTTTCGCAGACTCGTCCAGAATGGCACGCAGCTGCGGCCCGGGCTGATAACGATATGCCAGCGCCAGCGAGGTGTACCATTTGCCCCAGAACTCGCACTGCCACGACCAGTCCTCCTGCCGGTGGGCGAACGGCGCAATCAGGTCCGGAACATTCTGGGCCAGCAACCGATTGGTTTCGCAAAGGGCAATGGCGGTGCCGAGCCGGCCCTGAAAAACCACACTGCCCGGCGGTGGCAACTGCAGGGCGTCCGCAATTTTGGGCGGGACCATATCCTGGGCCGGGGCGCCGAGGCCTGACAAGGTTAAGATGACCAGGCTCGCTACCAAACAACGCCACTGGTGCTCGAGGGGAATCATTTCTCCATGGTCCGGGGCCACCAGGAGAAGTCAACGGCGATTCAGCACGGTCCCGGCGCGAACAACAGGTTGGGCCGTTGGCCCCGCCCGGCCCGGCTAAGCCCGCGCAGACGCCATCAGTTCAGCTACGGTGGCATACAGGTCGCCAATGGTTTGCACCTGCTCCCAACGCTCGTCTGGAATGTTGATGTGGAAGGCTTCTTCCAGCGCCATGGCCGTTTCCACGAGGGTGAGCGAATCGGGTCCCAAATCCTCCCGCAGCCGGGCTTCCGGGGTTAGTTGCCGGCGCTCGACGCCGAATTCACGAACCAGAATGTCTTGAACCATTCGGATATGAACTTCAGAAAGCAGGTCATTCATGGAGGAGACCCTAGGACATGCCGGGGCAAGCTTGATAGTTGAAGTTATGCAACCTACATTACTATGCAGTCATGTTTGATAAACTGTTTGCCGAAAGCGGCCTCACTCTGGACCGCTTGAAAGCCCTGCTGGCCGTGGCGGCGGCCGGAAGCATCAGCAAGGCGGCGGCTGGCGATCCGGTGAAGCAGAGTCAGTACAGCCGGCAAATCAAGGAGCTGGAGGAATTCTTCCGGGTCAACCTGGTGGAACGGCATGGCAAGGGAATCCGGCTTACCGCCAATGGCCGCGAACTGACGCGGATATCCCGGTTCTTCATGCTGGGACTTTCCAATTTCCAGCGCGGCTGTCTTACGGAAGACCAGACATTCCGGGTCGGCGCCGGCGCCACGGTGCTCCAGCAATTGCTGCTGCCGGTGGTGTCCGGGGCAACAGTAATCTCCGGTCATACGCGCTTTGTGCTGGAGGTGGTTGGTGATAATGAAATAGAACGGCGGCTGCACGACCTTACTCTGGATTTTGCCCTTACCTGCCGCCCGGCTCTCAGCCGCCCCCTGCTACTCCGGGAACTTGGCAACTGGCAGCTGGAGTTATGGGTGCCGGTGGCATTGCATCGGGAGGAACGTGGCGCGGTGCGGGCCTTTCGCGAGCGCCAGCTCCCGCTGGCGCTCGCGGCAACTGAGCTGGCCGGCTGTGGGGCGGAGACTTTTTCGGATCATGACATCCGCCTGACCTGCGATAGTTTTCTTCAGGCACGGGATGCCTTGCTGGGACAGCAGGTGGCGGCGGTGTTGCCGGATTATTTGCCGCCAGCGGCGGGCGCCAAATCTTTGCTCCGGCTGCGGCTGCCTGGAATGGGGGGCCGCCTTTTTCATCATTGCCTCGCGTGGAATCCGCGACTTCTGCGGCTCAACCCTCACGCGACCCGGAGCAAAGATTTCCTCGGACGAGCCATTGCCGCGCAAATGGCGGCTCGCAGGGCCTGAACCGGCCGCCCCGGGGAGGCCGGCGCCGGGCGTTTGGTTTAACGCCGCAGCAACCAAAACATCACGGGGGCAAACAACAGTGAGCCGCCTGCCACGATGGCGAAAACCAGCGGCAGTGCCCATTGGGCCATGAAATTGACCACTTCGGCTTCTGCCGGTTGCTCGGGATGGTAGAGAATTTCCAACCGGTCGCCCGGTTTCACCTTCCAGTGGGAACTGCCGAATTTGCTGGCAAAGGTCACCTCGTGCCCGGTCAGGGAGAGGTACCGGATGACCGGATGCCGGGTGATACCGCCCTCGGGGTCGCGCTGCTCGTTGACGGTCACGACCTCGCCCCAGGCCCGCTGGCAGCCGGCCAGCTTGGTCCGCTTGCGGGTGTAGAGGAGGTAAGCGGCGGCGCCAAACCCCAGCCCTTCAATCAGCATTAACAACGCAATGATCTGGTTGACCGATTCGAACATAATCAATCCGCAGGCGTGGAAACATCTTCCCACAATGAACCGGGGTTTCAAGCAGCATTCAGCCGCTGGCAGCGACCTGCATTTTAGTTTCCCAACTGGCGCACCAATTCGGGCAAAATGGCTCCGGCTGATCCGGTCAAAAAATATTGGGCCCGCCGGCTCAGCGGTGTGGCCTGCGGATTGATTTCCACCACAGTGGCGCGGCGGTACAATGCTTCCTGCGCCAATGCCGCCGCGGGGTAAACCACCGCCGAGGTGCCGATGGAAAGAAAAACATCGCAACTCCGGCTTGCCGCGAGGGCCCGTTGCAATGCTGCCTCCGGCAGCATTTCCTCAAACCACACGACATCCGGCCGCAACCAGCCGCCGCAGCGCGGGCATTGGGGTGGCACGGTTCCGGTTTCTGGCCATTCGGTCACGGGAGTGTCTTCGGCAAAGCACTTGGTGCGGGTAATGTTGCCGTGGAGTTCAATAACGTCCCGGCTGCCGGCGCGCTGATGCAGGCCGTCCACGTTTTGGGTGATGAGCTGAAATTGGCGAAAACGGTCGGCCATTTCCGCCAGTGCCCGGTGCGCCGGGTTCGGTTGCGCCCGGGCCACAAGTTGCCGCCGCCACGCATACCATTCCCAAACCAGCCGGGGATTGCGGCGAAAGGCGGTCGGCGTGGCGAGGTCTTCGGGCCGGTACTGCGCCCACAGGCCGGTTTGGGCGTCGCGGAAAGTCGGCACGCCGCTTTCGGCAGAGACGCCGGCGCCGGTGAGCACCGCCACCGATTTCGCGGTGGCTAACTGGCGCACCAATTCCGGCGGGAAGGTCATGCCAAAGTTTGCGGCAGCGGCCTTTCTCCGGCGAGAACTTCTTGCTAGAAACGGACGGAGACGCCGAGGAAAGGGTCCACATCATCAGCGGCATCAGTGATGCCCAAATTCACGCCGGCATCGAGCTGAATATTGTCGGTCAGTTTGTAATTCAGGCCCACGTCGAAGGTGCCCACCCACTCGGTGTCGCGTTCGGTGCTGACGTCGCTGAAGAATTCCACGTAACCGCTGAGTCTGCCGATGATTTCATGCCCCACGGTGATGCTGTTCACAAAATCCGCGTGGTAACCGTTATTGTCGGAATTTTGGTTCAAATCCAATTCGGTCATCGCCCCCAGATCCCAGCCGCCCGGCAGCGAAACCGCCAGGGGCAGGATGAAGCCGCCTTCCACGGCGTGATTGCCAAGTCCGTCCTGGTTGGAGGGTATTTTGACAAACGGCATCACGCCAAAGGCCGTCGTGCCGCCGTCATTGCCCCACAGGTTGGCCTTGAATCGCACGGTCAGATCGCCAAAACCGCTGTGGGTTGTTACCGTATGCTTCACCGAGTCCGAGATATGAACCTGGTTGAACGGGTCCACCACGAATTGAATGTCGGCCCAACTGTACAATCCGACCTTGAAATTTACCGTGCCCAGGCTCCACGAATCTACCGTGATATTGTCGCCGCTCGTGGTGACCCGGTCATGGGTGTAGGTGAACAGGTCCGACTCAATCTGGTAGTGGCCGGCATCCACTGTGTAGGGCGATTCGGTTTTGTCCGGACGGTCGGTGTTCATGTCGCGCATCAAGGACACCGGGGTGCGATGGAAGAGATTGTAGTCGCTTTTGTCCTGCGATAATGGGGCATCAACCGCCAGCGCCCGGGCGCCGGAGACCGAGCAGAGCAAGGCGATGGGGGTCAGGCGCCGGCAGAACCGGTTTAATTTGCATTTGCCTGCACCAATCATAACTGCCCCAACCACAAGTTCATTTTCGTTAACGAATAAAAATCTTTGCCTCATCCCGGCGGAAGGTCACACCCCGGAAAACTTTGTTGGCATTCAGACAAAAGCAAATTTTTGGCCAAAAATAAGGGGAATTGTGGCGTCGTCCGAACCTCCAGAATCTGAACCAGAAACGGCGCTGATAGCGATAGCGCGTTGGCGGAGTCCGGTCCGGCAGGACAGTTTTTGCCGGGCCATGTCTGGTTTTGCCACAGGACAGCCAGGGGTGGCGGAACCGGGATTCGCCGGCAGGTCGGCGCTCACCGGAAATACTTGGCCCCGGTCGCATTTGAAGGCTGCATCTGTGCGCATCACCCCGGGACATTCGCTATGCTCCGGAACTGATGCTGGGTTGACCTCTCCGCGTGCGTTTCCGAAAGCATCCAATGACCCAGCTCGCATGCAGCACAAAATAAAATGTTGCTGCCTCTGCCGAGGTACGGAGAATCTGACACGCGACCATCTCCCGTCGAGGAACCTGTTTCAAAAGTCCCTTCCGTCACCAGGAATCAACGTCAGCGTTCCATTATTGCATCAACCAATTCGGATATTTAAATTCAAGATAACGCACCCCCACAAAGTATAAGTGGACTGTAACCATTGATTTTTGATAGCGTCTTACCCGTTCGTATGAAAACTTGCATGAACCTATCAGCCACGATTTGGCCGACAATGTCGGTCGCGAAAGCGACACGTCATAGCCGGTTAAGCCAGGGTTGTGGGTTTGGCCTTGGGCTATCCAGGTTGCATTGCGGGTTCAATCCCGAAACCAATTTGGATAATCTGGAGGTAAGCAGGTAAGGAATCGAAAGAGATTTTCTCCACCCTGCTTACCTCGTGTGAGCAGGGTTTTTTATTTCCCTGAAACGAACACTGAATGACGGCATTGAAAGGTGAACTGACTGTGAACCGGTATAGAATGACATCTTGATGATGTCCGACAGCACAAAACTAAAAATGGCGCTGAGGATGCAACATTCCTCACTGGTGGGGTCTGCCCATCGGTTGCTGATGAGCGCGCCGAGATGGTTTGAAACGCTTTTACATTTTAAGGGCTTCGGAGGAGGTGTGCCCCTAAACACCGAAACAGCCGCCGTGAATCCGCGGGCTGGGATCGAGTAGATCACCAGGAGGTGTTTGTTCTTTATTGAAATGGCATGGGCCGGGAGCGCAATCGCTTCCGGCCCTTTTAATTTCGGTCCTTGCGGCCGGCCACCATTGTGGCGGGCGCTGGGATCACACCTGTTCTCAGAGGCCGCGCGCCAGCTTGCGCAGCAGAGTCTCCAAAACTCAGTTGGCTCGGGGCAGCACCGGGGCGGCCTGCCAATCAATTCCTGGGGCCGTGGCTGAAAAGTGAAGCGCCTGCCTTGCAAGCAGTGCCAAGCGGGAGCGTTACCCGCCGGACTCCACCATTTCGTATCGCGGGGAACTCGACTAAAGCACAGAGCGAAGCCTCATAAACTTCGTCAGGCAGGTGTAATTCCTGCCCCCGCAACCATTATTACACGGGAGGTGATCCAGCCCGCGGCCTGTAAATCCGCCGTCACAAAACAGTGCTGGAAGCTGACGACTGGAGCATTACCAGCACTTCCCACCATTTCTGGATCCGTAGCTCAATCAGAGGAGCAACCCGTTGTCTGCGGGAAGGCTGAGGGTGCAAGTCCCTTCGGATCCGCCATTATTCCAGGAACGTAGCTCAGTCTTTAGAGCGCGCGGCTTGGGCCCGCGAGGCCGCAGGTGAAAATCCTGCCGTTCCGACCATTTAAAATTGCTGCCGTGGTCGAATATATCAGGCATCCGCCTTCTAAGCGGAATCATGCAGGTGAGAGACCTGCCGGCAGCACCATTGCCAGGTAGTGTCAAAGTAGCACGACGGTCTGTTAAGCCGTTCGGTGTTGGTGCGAGTCCAACCCTGGCAGCCATTTTCTGGAAGGCAGGCAGATATAAGCTGGCTGCACCTGTCTCGAAAACAGGATCGGCATCACCGAGGTCGGAGCATTACCGACGCCTTCCGCCATCGTCCCGTAGCTCAATAGCAGAGCCCCCGGTTGATAACCGGAAGACGCCGGAGCGTTACCTGCCGGGACGACCACCTTCACCCCCGAGTAGCTGAGACAGATTAGCATCCCGTTGAAGCCGGGAGGACGTTGGCGCGATACCAACCTCGGGGACCAATTTCAGTCCGTGAATGCAAAGCAGCTCGAGCAGCCGGTCTTTCAAGCCGGGCCTAATCGGTGCAAGTCCGATCACGGATGCCAGATGGTGACCCGGCACCCGCCGCTCTCAAGGTGTAATTAGTTCTGCACGCCGCTTTGCGAAGGCGGAGGTTCGTGGTGCAAATCCACGTGAGAGCGCCAATTTCCAAGCCCCCGTGCCTCAGCAGCTACAGGGCGAGTTTCGTAAACTCGTATTCGTCGGTGCGAGTCCGACCCGGGGCTCCAATGTATGGTGATCATGATGTAATCAGCAGCATCACGCCCCGTGAAGGCGTTTGTGCCGGTGCGAATCCGGTTGGTCACCCCAATTTAGATGGGCCGAAGTTGATCGGTTATCCTCCACCATAAGGAGGGCGTACCGTCCGTGGCGAAAGCCTTGGCGGTCCGGGTTCGATTCCCGGCATGGAGTGCCTCCGTCCGATCACGCCACTTGCCCATCTGAATATGCCGTAGTGGCAGCAAAACCGCGTCCGTGATCTGTGCTCCAAGTGTGCGCGGCTCGCAGATATTCCCGTGGTTCAACTGCGATAGAACGCCCGGATGCGTCCGGGAAACGTGGGTTCGATTCCCATCGGGAGCGTCAATTTCGGCGGGCCGTTGAGTTTGGGTTATCGTAAGTCCTCTTTAGAGGATGAGCGGGCGCAAATCCCGCAACATCAGGCAACTGATGAAATCCAGCTCGTCTCTTGCCTGTCGCAACAATTTGTGGGCCGATGATTGAGGATTATCGCCTCCGCCATATGGGGGCGTAGCTCAGTGGTAGAGCACCCGGCTCCAACCCGGGAGGTCGCGGGTTCGAATCCCGTCTCATATGACCTCGTTCGCACCTTGCCCACCAACAATGCGGAGGGCAGATGATGGGGCTCGGTTGGAAGCCTCGCTCTGTCCTCTGCGATCGGAACCGGTTTTCGACGGGCCGATGTACTTCGATTATCGAACTGGTAGCTCAACCGAGAGAGCAGCCCTGTAAACGGGAAGATGCGGGTGCGAGTCCCGTCCGGAAACATCGAGGTCGCCTCTTGCCCGTCCTTCGGTCGCACAGCTTTCGACGGGTCGCAGGATTGGGTTATCGTTCATCACGACGTGGTCGCTGGTTCGAGTCCAGCCTCTGGCACAACACGCCGGAGTAGCTCAGTGGTAGAGCACGTAATCCCCAGTTCGTTTCTTATCCGTCGCTCCTTTCAGCGGGCCGTAGATTGTGGGTTATCGGAACTGTTGGTTGGCGGTTCGAATCCGCCCTCGCGTTCGGCGTGAGTAGCTCAACTGGATAGAGCAGCAGTCAACATCCACTCTCGTTCCTTGCCCGCTCGCACTTTTGATGGGCCGAAGTTGTGGGTTATCGCAGGTAATTGGTTCGACTCCAATGGCCGGCTCCAGATGCCGGCCTAGCTCACTGGTAGAGCAGCCCCTGCATTCGTTTGCGGGGTAATTCCACGGCATCCCTTGCCCATCAGTAATTTCATCGTGGCGGGCGCTGCGATGTTTCAACCGCAACCCTCAAACCAGGAGATTGTATGGCAAACCATATCCATGACCCAGCTAAATCGAATTTCGAAATCACCAGCAAGCGTCGCAAAGGATTCCCGTCCGAGACGCAGGTGAAACGCGGCGTGCGCATCGTTCACGGAAACAAGGAGCTGATCGAAAAGCTCGGCCGCAATGACCTCTGTCCTTGCGGTTCAGGATACAGCTTTTAAGAACTGCTGCCTCCGCTCCGGACGTTACGACGGCGCCAAACGGAATCACTTTTTTCCGCGAGTAATCGCGCGAAGCGTACTGGCCGTGCGCCAGCACTTCTGCGGGCCGAAGAACGTGGGTTATCACTTGAAATGACCAATCCCACATTCACCAACTTGTCCGCAGTTCCACACAACATACCCGTGCCGAGAGTTGGCGGCGCACCCACAGAAAAGGAGGCCAACATGGCTATTAACTACGCAAAAACTTTCAACCGCCGCGCGACGCCGCAGGCGCAGCCGATTCCGGGTTCGACCCAGGTTCGCAACGCAGGTGGCGGCTACTCGTGGGAAGTGGATGACTGGACGCGCTTCGACCGTTTCCTGATCCTCGGCGCCGAGGGTGGCACATATTACATCGGCGAACGCGAACTCGTGAAGCAGAACCACGACGCGCTTATCCGCTGCATCAAGGCCGATGGAGTTCGTGCCGTGAACCGCATTGTCGAAATCAGCGCCAGTGGTCGCGCGCCGAAGAACGATCCGGCCATCTTCGCGATGGCACTCGTGGCAACGCACGGTGATGTCGCAGCCAAGGCGCTGGCTTTCCAGCGCCTCGGCAAGGTCTGCCGCATCGGTACGCACTTGTTCCACTTCGCGGAGTATGTGAATGCCCTGCGTGGTTGGGGTCGGGGTTTGCGCAATGCCGTGGGGCGCTGGTATGTCAGCCGCGAGGCCGACGATCTGGCCCGCCAGGCGGTGAAGTATCAGCAACGCGATGGCTGGTCGCACGCGGACCTGCTCCGCCTTGCCCACCCCAAGGCTCCGTCGGCTCAGCACGATTCGGTATTCCGCTGGATGCTGGCTGGTGCGGAGGCGCTGGGTGAACGCGAGGTGAAGCGCAAGGTTCGGGGTGAAGACCGCGTGGCGAAGTATGCCGCCGTCGGTGAACTGCCGAAGCACCTCGCAGCCTTCGAGCGGGTGAAGCATGCCGTGAACGTCATCCAGGTCGTGAAACTGATTGATGAGTTCGACCTGCCGCGGGAAGCCATCCCAACACAGTGGTTCAATGAAGCCAAGGTGTGGGAAGCCTTGCTCGAGCGCATGCCGATGACGGCGATGATCCGCAACCTTGGTAAGATGACGAGCCTCGGCCTGCTCGCGCCGTTCAGCAACGCAAAACGTCTCCTCGTGCAGAAGCTGCGCGATGAAACGGCGCTCAAGCGTTCGCGCATTCACCCGCTCGCGGTGCTCGTGGCGCAGAAAATCTACGCCCAGGGTCACGGCGATAAGGGGGCGCTCAAGTGGTCGCCCGTATCGGCAGTGGTGGACGTGCTGGACGAAGCGTTCTACGCCACGTTTCCGAACGTTGAACCGTGTGGCAAGCCGATGCTGCTCGCTCTCGACGTGAGCGGCTCGATGGCCGCCTCGATGATCGCAGGTTCGTGCATCTCGGCTCGGGAAGCAAGCGCAGCGATGGCCCTCATCACTGCCGCAACTGAACCGGAACACGAAATCATCGCGTTCAGCGCCCCGATGCGTGGCGGATACGGTGGCATGCATGGCGGTGGCGAACCGGGCATCACCCGCGTGAACCTCTCGCCGCGTATGCGGCTGGCCGACGTCATCAAGCACATCGAAGCGATCCCGATGGGCGGCACGGATTGCGCCCTGCCGATGCTGTGGGCGGCCCGCAATAAGGTGAACGTGGCGGGCTTCATCACCTACACGGACAGCGAAACGTGGGCGGGCAACATTCATCCGACGCAGGCCCTGCGTCAGTATCGTCGCGAGTTCGTCGGTGACGCGAAGGCGGTCGTTGTGGGCATGACCTCCAACGGCTTCACCCTCGCCGATCCGAACGACCGCGGCATGCTGGACGTAGTCGGTTTTGACACGGCCACGCCGGCGGTCATCGCGAACTTCGTTCGCGACAGTTAATCAACGCGGCCGGAGGCGAAAGTCTCCGGTCGCACTTTAATTTCATATCCCCGTTGGCCGAGCAGTTCAGGCGGCGGCCTGCAAAGCCGCAAAAGCTGGTGCAATTCCAGCACGGGATTCCAATTTTTCGGGCATAGGTGTTGAGAGACACACGCCGGTCTTCCAAACCGGAGTAGAGGGCGCGCTACCCTCATGCCCGTCCATTTCCCAAGTGAATCGGGCCAGCCGGCAGAGCCCTCGCACGATCGAAGGTGCTGGCGCATGGTCACCAAGCCGGACGCCGGCTCCAGTACGCTTGGGATTCGTTTTTCCGCTACGCGAACACCGGTGCCGGTCAGAACGTCACAGATCTGGCTGCGGCGGTTCAACTCCGCCTTCGCGTCGCGGTTTTTGCAGACGGCCATCAGGGTTGCAAACTTTGACAGTGAAGTCCCGGCTCTTAACCGGCGAGAACTCGGTGCGAATCCGAGGCAACCCACCATTTCCGCATCCGTGGTGAAATGTATTATCATCCTCCGCTTCGAACGGAGAGTCTGCAGGTGGGAGTCCTGCCGGATGCACCAATTTATGCCGCGTTAGCCCCACAGAAGAGGCGTCCCGCTCAGAACGGGAAGGTTGAAGGTGCGAATCCTTCACGCGGTACCAATTTCAAATTGCTCCCGTAGCCCAACGCAGAGGCGGCGGACTTAAACCCCGCTCAGTGTCAGTGCAAATCTGACCGGGAGCACCACCGCGTGTAGCCCAATGCAGAGGCGTTCCGCTCAAGACGGAAAGGTTGCAGGTGCAAGTCCTGCCACGCGGACCAATTTGGAATGTCAACTGGTCAAGCGAGCCAGGCCTGTTTGCTAAACAGTGCGTGCCTTCGGGCAAGTGCTGCGAGTCCACGGCATTCCGCCACGGCGTGTAGTTCAAAGAGAACCGTCCGTCTTATAAACGGAATCGCAGTAGATGAGTGCCGGGCATGGGAGCATTACCCGGCACGCCGACCATTTCGTTCCCATGGCTCAAAGCATCAGAGCGGCCGCGTCCGAAGCGCTAGGTCGCTGGTGAAAGTGCGGTTGGGGACACCATTTTGCGGGTGTGGTTCAACAGCAGAATGCGGCCGTGCCAAGGCCGAGACGACGGTGCGACTCCGTTCACCCGCTCCACTACTATTGCCCTCAAAGCATTGTCAGCGATGTATTCGCTCGGTAAGCGAATTAGCCCGGGGCAACTCCGAGTGGGGACTCCAGTTTCAGAACCGCCGCAGTCGAACCAGCGTTCAGGCAGGCGTCATAAGCCAGCCGGGCCCGGGGCAGCACCGGGGACTGCGACCATTTCTGCCTCCCTGCAGCAGCCTGTGGATTTCTTTTGTAAAGAGACCTTGCCGGTGCAACTCCGGCGGGAGGCTCCAGTCATTTTGCTCGCGTAGCCCAACGCAGAGGTACGACGTCGAGAACGTCGCCAGTGCAGGTGCAACTCCTGCCGCGAGCACCATTCTGGCCTGCAAGCATTAAAGTGATGCAACGGACTTTTAATCCGTAGAACAGGGCGCGTTACCCTGGCGGGTCACCACTGTATTGCCGGGTCGTCTAATTCGTAGGACAGCGCCCTTTGAAGGCGCGTATGCTGGTGCGAGTCCAGCCCCGGCAGCCAAGGTTTGCAGGTCGAGCTGCGACCGCCCGGTAGTAAAATAGCATCACGTCTGGCCTACATCCAGAAATCGAGGGGGCAGAACCTTCCCGGGCGACCACTCTCAATTGTCTCGTCGCATAATCGACAGTGCGCCGGTCTCTGACACCGGAGGACTTGGAGCATAATCGAGCGAGGCAACCCACCACCGCCATTTCAACAAAGGGCAAACACCTCAACCGCGCGGAGCCGTCACGGGGTGCAACCAATTTATGAGCGACATACTGAACAAGACCATTGTGCTGGTGCTGAACCGCAACTGGCAGGCGATCAACATTCGCACCCCGCAGGATGCGTTCTGCCAAATGGCCACGAACGTGGCCACCGCGCTGGATATCGAAGGCGAGAGCCATATTCGTCCGGTATCTTGGGACGAATGGCTCACGTTGCCGGTGCGCGAAGGCGATTATGCCGTTCGCACCGCGCGTGGCGCGATCCGCGTGCCGACGGTTATTGTGGCAATGAACTTCGCCAAGGTGCCGAAGAAGCGCCCGAAGCTCTGCTCCAAGACCATTCGCGAGCGCGATGGGAACCGCTGCCAATACACGGGCAAGTTGCTGAAGCCGGACGAAGGCAGTCTCGACCACATCCTCCCACGCTCGCGCGGTGGCGCGGACACGTGGGAAAACCTGGTGTGGTCGAGCAAGGACGTGAATGCCCGCAAGGGCAATCGGCTGCCGCACGAAGCCGGGCTGAAGCTGCTTAGTGTCCCGCGCGCCCCGAAGGAACTGCCGGTCACCGCACTCATTTGCAACGCGCATGGAATTGCCGCGTGGAAGTTGTTCTTAAATGAATAAAGCCTGTTGGGCTGCCGTTAAAAGCGGCCCAATTTTTTGAACCTTCTGTATGCTCTCAAACCTGACCGGGGTAGCTCAGTTGGCAGAGCAGCGGAAAATGTTTCTCCAAACATTGTCGTCGCGTTTTCAGTTGGCTAACGCAGTTAAATGATTTTGGTGCGAATGCCGTTGGCACCCCATCGGCCGCGAGTTCGAGTCTCTTCGGCCTCACTGGATGAGGCCGTAGCTCAGCGGTAGAGCGATTGTTTCGGCAAAAACTTGTCGCGCCGTCTATTTGGTAAAAGAATAAATAAAAGTATGAATACAGAAACAGCAGTGCCAGTAATCCAGCCCACGGGCGAAGCCACCGGCTTCATTCCCGCCCCTGGCAATCATGGCAAGCCGATTACCGTCATCGGCACAGCCGCGATCCGCGATGCTTTTGATGCCAAGTGCATCGAGCAGGCGCTGAACTCACGCGGCGCCCCTGGCGTTACCGATCTGGTGCTTAATCCCGACGCGCACGCCGGCTACGGCGCGCCCGTCGGTTGTGTGCTCGTTTCGCCGACGCATGTCTATCCCGGTCCGGTTGGGGTGGACATCAAATGCTCCATGAGCCTGCTCCAACTCGACCTGCCCGTGGATGCCGTGGCGGACCGAACCGTCCGCCGCGCACTCATCAACGCCATTGTCGAACGCACCCCGACCGGTGCGGGCAAAGGCCAACGTAATGCGAAGAAAGGTCGCAATGTGGACGCTGCTCTCGGACGCCGGGTGGCGATTGAAGGCGCCTCCGCGGCCGTCTGCAAAGACCTTGGCATTCCGCCCGGGTGGGCGCAGCACTGCGAAGACGCGTTTCACCTCGGCCACGGCAATCAGCGCGACGACCTCGCCGCGCGCCTCGATTTGCTCCTCAGCACCGGCAAGTTTCCGAAGTTTGAGGACAAAGTCCGCCAGCTTGGTTCTTACGGTGGTGGCAATCACTTTGGTGAATGCGAAGCCGTGCAGATTGCCGATAACGACCGCGCCCGCCGCGCTGCCGAAGTGTTCGGCTTGCGGGATGGCTGTGTGGCGTTTCTTTCCCACTGCGGTTCGCGTGGGTTTGGCTACGCGTTGGCTCAAGGGCAGTTCCAGTCCTTGCAGAACAAGTTTACGACCTGGGACATTCCGTTGCCGGGCCACGATCGCGAATTGGTTTACGCCCCGCTCGGCACGCAGGAAGCGGATGATTACATTGATGACATGTCGCTCGGCGCAAACTTCGCGACCGTGAACCACATGCTCATCAATCAGCTTGTGCTCGAAGCGTTTCAGGAAATCATTCCCGGCACGCGCGGCCAGTTGGTGTATTTCATCAGTCACAACATTGCGCGCCGCGAAATCGTGAACCACCAGGAATGCTGGGTGCATCGCAAAGGGGCGACGCGCGCCTTCCCAGCGAATCACTGCGCGCTCAAAGACACGCCGTTCCACGAGACCGGCCACCCGATCTTGCTGCCCGGCAATCCGACTGCCGGTTCCTGCGTGATGGTGGCGGATGCGGGCGCAGACAAAAGCTGTTACAGCGTGAATCACGGTGCGGGCCGCGCCAAGGGTCGCAAAGCCGCCATCCGTGAACTCGATCAGAAGACCGTGGACGACGAATTCGTGGCACACGACATTTTGACGAACTGCCGTGCCTATCCGAAGGACGAAGCCCCGGCGGCGTACAAGGATTTCAACGAAGTGTTGAATTCCGTGCGGCTCGCCGGCCTCGCCAGCGAAGTTGCGCGCCTCCGCGCCCGCTTTGTGATCAAGGATTCGGACGACAGTCTCAAGGGCGCGGCGTGAGAGGCACGATTGAATGCTTCTGATTAAGGGATTGGCCACTTCATCCGGCGGGGTGGTCAGTCCTCAGCCCACCATGAATATTGTCCAGCTTCTGCCAGGCTTGCCATTGCCAAAGGCGATGACGGGATGGATCTTTTTCGGTTCGTCGCTGCAACTTGTCGGAGTAAAGCGCTGTTCGCGGTCCACTGGTCGGATCATAGAAATGAGTCGTAGCAGTGTCGGCGTAAAGGAGAAGACAAGAAACCTAAATCAATTCCGCTTTTGCGGGTCCAGACTTCGGTCTTGCCATTACAGTTGATTTTCCCAGCTGAGGTTCCTATTCATGCTGCCGCGATACGGTTGCAAACTTTGCCTTAAATTATACTTCACACGTTTGGGGTTTGCGTCAATGATGTTGCGAGCAAAATCCGCGTTTAAACTTATACCGAAAGCGCAAATTATGGGACTCTTGGATTATCTAAAGACGCAGTTCCTTGAAATCATCGAGTGGCAAGACGATTCGCGTGACACCATTTCCTTCCGCTACCCCGATCAAGACAGGGAAATCAAGAACAACGCGCAGCTCATTGTCCGGGAATCACAGACGGCGCAGTTCATCTATCTCGGCCAGTTTGGCGACACTTTCGGCCCCGGCAAATACTCGCTGACCACGGACAACATCCCGATCCTTTCCACGCTCAAAGGCTGGAAATACGGATTGCACTCGCCGTTCAAGGCCGACATTTATTACGTCAATACGCGTCTGTTTACCGGCAATAAATGGGGCACAGCGAATCCCATCATGCTGCGCGACGCCGATTTTGGCATCGTCCGCGCGCGGGCCTACGGTATTTTCGACTTTAAAGTGACGGACGTGAAAGTCTTTCTCAAGGAAGTCGCTGGCACGGATGATCATTTTCGTCTCGATGAATTTTCCGACACGATGCGCGCGCGCATCGTCAGTGTCTTCACGGATGCACTGGCATCCGCCAAGGTTCCGGTGCTCGACCTCGCTTCGCGTTACACCGAGCTCGGCGCGGCTCTGCTTCCGCTCATCAACCCGCAGGTTACGGCCAAATACGGCATTGAGATTTCCAGTTTCGTGGTGGAGAACGTGTCTGTGCCGCCGGAAGTTGAAGCCGCGATTGACAAACGTAGCAGCATGGCCGCCATCGGTAATCTCAATGATTATGTAAAATTCCAGATGGCCGAGTCGCTGGCCAAGGAGGGCGGAACGGCAGGGGGGATGGCCGGAACTGCCGCAGGTCTTGGCGCCGGTCTGGCAATGGGCCAACAAATGATGGCGGCGATGAACCAGCCGCAAGGCACGCCACCAGCGGCGACTGCGGCCGCCACTCTCACCATGCCCGAATTGCTCGGTTCAGCAGACGTGGCAAAAGTCCTCGGGGTCAGCGAAGCCGACGTGCTGGCCGCGCTGGAAAAAGGTGATATCAAAGGCAAAAAGATTGGCTCCACCTGGCGCGTGACGAAAGCGGCATTGGATGAGTTTATAAGGTCTTAGGGCGCAATGGCAGTCAGGTTTAATTGCGCCGTGGCACGACCCGTAATGATCAAGGCTTAAACAGAATTTCGTTATGGCCGACCAGCCACCGATCAATAAACAAGCCACTGCGATAAAAAAATTCTCCTGTCCGTCCTGCGGCGGAACGGCGGAATGGAATCCCGCCAGGAAGTTACTTATTTGCCCGTTTTGCGGCACCACCTCCCCCGCGCAGGCCGAACTCACCGCCACCGGCGCCGAACAGATCGTGGAGCACGACCTCGTCGCCACGTTGCGAGGTGTTCCGGACTCCGCGCGCGGCTGGGATGCAGCCAAGACTTCCGTCAAATGCCAGAGTTGTCAGGCCATTTCTGTCTTTGACGCCACGCGGGTGGGTCAGCGCTGTGATTTTTGCGGCTCGTCCGCATTGGTGCCTTACGAGGAAATCAAGGAGGCGTTCCGCCCGGAAAGTTTGCTGCCGATGAAGGTTAGCGAAATCCAGGTGCGCGAATCCATCCGGCAATGGTATGGCAGCCGCTGGTTCGCACCAAACAAGCTCAAGCACGCTGCGCTCACCGACACCGTCAAGGGACTTTACATTCCTTATTGGACATTCGACGCTCAGGTTCACGCCGAGTGGGCCGCGGAGAGCGGCTATTATTATTATGAGACGGAATATTACACCGACGCGGACGGTAAACAGCAGAGCCGCGAGGTGCAAAAAACCCGCTGGGTGCCCAGCGCCGGAGCGGTCGACCATTTCTTCGACGACGAACTGGTGCCGGCTTCGCGGGGAGTGCACCCCGAAATGCTCCGCAAGATCGAACCTTTTCCGACTACGAACGACCTGGTTCCCTACAACGCCGGCTATCTTTCCGGCTGGGTCGTTGAACGATATCAAATTGATTTGGTTGCCGCCGCAAAAACTTCGCGTGACAAGATGGGCGAAGAAATGTATCGCCTATGTGCCGCACAGGTGCCAGGCGACACGCATCGCAATTTGCAGGTGGAGGACGATTTTTCCGGCCAGACGTTTAAGCACATCCTCACGCCGATCTGGCTGCTGACCTATAACTACAAGAGGCAGACTTACCAGGTTGTCATCAACGGCTACACCGGGGCCATTGCGGGCAAGTATCCCAAGAGTTGGGTGAAGATTTTCTTTGCCCTGCTCGCGGGGTTGGTGGTCGCAGGGGTAATCGTTCTGATGGCAAGTCAGCATTGATAAAATGGCTTCACCGCACCATACCAATAACATCTTTGCTGGTACTCAGGTCGTCGCATTTGTGGAAGTGCGCGGGTCGAATCATTCCCTGGTGCATCTGCACGGCGCGGTGGGCGTCGTCACCCGCACGCCCGCGCTTGAAGGGGAAAACTATCTCGTCCGCTTTTCCGAGGGCTTCGAGAAAACATTGGAGTGTTCCCAACTTGAAGTGCTCAAGCGCTTCAAATCTCAATCGGGAAGCAACAAAGCCCTCATGGCTCCCGGCTTCGGTAATATTTGATTTGAGTCAAGACGGGACTGCCGGGCGCCAGAAAAAATGTGTTTTCCCTTAACAGTCTTAAATCAGCGCGCGGACTGCAGCCACACGCAATCCCGGCCTTGCAGTCAATCAATTGACTTAGAATAACTTACATAACTGGCATCCTCCGTCGTCCACCCCGCTCTTGCCCCCGGAATAACGGAGAAAGACATCCCCGCCCTCCCCGCGATAGCGAATGGCTCCTCCTCATGAGATCCGCCGGCAGGTTCAACAAAAAATCCCGGGGGCAGCGCCGCCAAAGTTTCCGGAAAATGCCTGCATTTCAATTGATTCCGTTTTACCCGTTACAAAAAACCCGAGCATCCACCTTCTTTGGTATCCCAATCCAATTCTTTAAAGATTTGGAAGATAATGGCAGAGAAAACTGCAATTTCTTCATCGCCACTGGCCAGTTACTCTCCGGACTCTCTATGGTTTGGTTTTGGCGTGTGCGTCCTGATCCCATTTTTGCAGTAACGGGGTCCGCCGGTTCACGTCTTCCAACAAGGTTTGCGACTCTTCGGCGGAACGGATGATTTTGGGGCAGAGGAATACCATCAGTTCCACCTCGCGGGTTTGCTTGTCCTTCTTTTTGAAGGCCCAACCCAGCCCCGGGATGCTCCCGAGAATTGGGGTTTTGCGGATGGTATCGCTGATCTGTTTTTGAATAATGCCGCCCAGGACCAGGGTCTGTCCGTTCTTGGCGGTGACCTCCGTCCGGAAATTGCGCGTGTCAAACACATCTCCGCCCAACACCGTTTCGCCGGGAACCACCGTGGAGGATTCGGCGTGGATCTTCAATTGCACGTCGCCAGCACTGTTGATGTGCGGGGTAACTTCGAGCACCACGCCCACGTCTTTGTATTTGAAACTGGTATTTTGCGACCCGGCGGAAGACACCTGGGTATTGTCGGGCGTGGGCACCTGCTGGCCCACAAACAGCTTGCCCGTCTCATTGTTGTCAATGGTGATGGACGGTTGCCCCAGCACGGTGGCGTCCGTGGTTTTGCGGAGGAATTGAACCAGATAATCTATGTTTATCGTGCTGCCCACCACTCCCGAGCGCAGGCTGGCCAGGGTTTGCACCACCGAATTGTCCGCCGGATTATTGACGCTGGTCGTGCCGCCAAATCCTTTGCGGTAATTGCCGCTGGAACTCGCGAGCAACGAATTGTCATAGTCATCCGCGGTGAAAACCTTGCTGCCGTCGGGTGACCAGCGGACACCCAGTTTGTCGAGAAAGTCGCTCGATACTTCCACAATGCGCGCTTCAAGGGAAACCTGGTCCGCCGGCGCGTCCAAATCCTCAACCAACTTTAGAATCTGCGGGAAATAATGGACGTTGGCGGAAATCATGACGGCATTGCCGCGCTGGTCCGCCACGGTCCGGACCCGGCCCACCAAATCACTGACCATGCGCGAGGAGTTGCGGCTGTCGGAACCGCGCGAATTATCCGGCTGGCCCCCCAGCCAGGGGTAATAGCCTTCCTCGCGGGTTTCCTGGGCCAGATCAAATCCGGCCTGCGAGGCGGTTCCCGGCTGCTGCTGTTGTTGCGGGTTGTTCGCATTTTGCTGGTTGGGCGGGGCGGCGGGATGCAGTGCCGGCGAACCATTCTTGGCAAACAATATGTTCAAGCTGTTGGCCACCGTGTCGGCTTTGGCAAATTTCAACCCGACGCGCAGCGTGCTTTCCCCGGCCTGGGAGGGTTGGTCCAGCTGATTTAACACTTCCTCCACGACCGCCAGATTTTCCTTGGAATTCGAGGTGACAATGACGGCGTTGGCATACGGCTCGCTGGTAATGCGCACCTTGCCGTAAAGCCGGCCGGCGTCCTGACTGTTCGCGGACGAATCGGAATCATCGTTGTTATAAAAATCCCAATACGGGCGCTGCTGTTGCTTCTTCAAAAAAAGCTCGTTGAGCACGTCTTCCATGTCCGAGGCGCTGACATATTTCAGCGGATAGATTTTGGGGGCCAGGCTGTCGTCAGCAATGGGCTCATCCAACTCCCGGATCATTTTGGCGATGCTTTCCATTTCCGCCGGCGGCGCCTGGACGATGACGGCGTTGCGCCGGCGGTCGGCCACCACGCTCACCTGCCGGGTATTGGCGGGCTGCTGCTGCCAGGGCGAGAAATAATAACCGTAACGGGACGAGTTTTGATTTTGCGGCTGGTTCAAATCCTGCAACTGTTTGGCCACATCCTGTGCATCGGCGTTTTTGAGAATGAAGGTTTGGGTGGCTTTTTCCTGGGCATCCTCGGTGTCCAGCATTCCCACCAATTTCTGAATGGCCTCGAAGGCGGACAGGCTGGACAAGACGATGAGCGAATTGGAACGGTCATCCGCCGCCACATCAATCAGCTCCGGGGCGGCGTTCTTTGCGCTCATTTTCTGGTAGAGCGGCGCCATTTCCTTGGCCAGTTGATCGGCCGCGATATGCTTCAACGGCAACACCCGCACCGCAACATCCTGGGGCCGGTCGGTATCCAGGGCGGCAATCAATTCCCCGACCACCCGGAGATTGTCATTGTAGTCCGTAATGATGATCCGGTTGGCCCGTTCGTCCACATCAATCGTGGCCTTGTCCGTAAGCGCCGTGCGCACCCGCTCTTTGACATCCGCCGCCTGGATGTGCTGGAGCGGAAATACCTGCATCAGCCGTTGCCGGCCTTCGGGGATATCCTTGAAAGATCCCTCCACCAGCTCGGGACTCATGCGGGGCTCCTGTCCTTCCGGCACAATCAGGATGGATTTGCCGGATTCAATCGTGGAATAGCCTTCCAGCGCCAGCGCCCGGTAAACCATGTTGACGGCTTCACGGGGCGTCACCTTTTGAGAGCTGATGATCGTCAATTGACATTGTACCCGCGGGTGCTTGACCACCGCCTTGCCCGTGGTACGCGCCAGCCACTGCGCCACCATGTCAATGTTCGCCCCCTGGAAACTGATCTGGATCTCATTGGTGGAATTCAGTTCCGCCGCCGCCCCGTTCGTGGAGCCCGGGGTTGTGCCGGGCAGGTCGGAGGGAATCCACGGACCACCGGCGTCCTTGCCGCCAGAGTTGGGAGGTGGGTTGGGGGTGGAATTCGGATTTCCGTTGGGCTCCACCGCGCCGGGAGGCGGTGCTCCGGGACCGATCCGGATGACCTGCGCCGGGAGGCGCGGCAACAGGACCAACAGGAGCAGACCGCAAAGGCAAAGCCAGACCGGCACGGAATTCCGTTTAATAAAACCGGGGTGATTCATAATGGATGACCTCATGGTAATTTTTCGCTCGGTTTGGGCAAAAGACTGTCGCCGCCGTAGCCGTCAAAAATCATTAACTCCTTTTCCAGTCCGTTTTCCTCGACTAACACGCGATTGATGCCGATACACAGCAATTTGATTTCCCCCAGGGAGTCTCCCATTTTGACCATGCCGCTTTGCCCGCTGGGGGTCCGGATGAATGCCACATCTCCGGCGATACCCAGCAGCGCCATGGGCAACGGGTGCATTACCGGCCCCAAGATTTCGCTGCTGACAATTTGATCCACCTTCGCCTGTTCTTCCGGCTTCAGGCCGGGGCGGGACGGGCGGGACGATGGAAATCCGCCGCCCACCATGACCGGCCCGGTTTCCGGACGATTCACTTTATCTTTGTCGGCCAGGGGGGCCGGTCCTGGGGCATTTGACCCCGCCGGAACGGGCGGAGCGTTCGTCCCCGCAATGGCCCCGGGTTTGAGCGCCGGAAGATTGGATCCGGTCACCTCAGTAATGACATTGGTCTTGCCCGGGATTGCCGCAGAATCCGCTGGCCCGTTTGTCCCGGCCCCCACCATGCCGTTGGTGGTGGGCCCGGGAGGCGCAACGGCATCCGGATTTGGCGCCGCCTCTGCATTGGTCGCGGCCGGCGCGCTGGACACCGGCGCCACCAGGCTGTTGGTCGCCGCCGCCGCATTGGTAACCGCCACCAGATTTGTTGTGGCCGCCGCATTAGTCCGGGTTGGGGCCACAGTGGCCCCCGCCATTGGGGGCGCTTTGACCGCGGCCGGGTTTTCCGCAACCAAAGTCGGAGCCGCCGGAATTTTTAGCCGGCTCAGGAAAAAAACCCGGAACCCGGCCCGGCCCAGGTGCCACCCCAACAGGACCACCAAAAGCAGGCAGAGCCAGCGTAAAAAATTAGCAGGCGATTTAGGCATGCCCGGCCTCCTTTTCCTTCCACTGATCAAAATCCAGCACGCTGATGGTCAGATTAATTTTAACCTGGCCGGGGCGTCCCGGGTCGGAGGCGATCTGCACGGAGTCAATAATCAGCGGATAGCCCAGGTTGGGGAGTTGCTGCAACAGTGCCATGGTCGCCGCCACCGGTCCGGAGCCTTCAAACTGGATGGTCGCAAGCGCCTTGGTTGCCGCTTGGGCGGGAGCTTCGTGAATCGGCCCCACCTGAATCCCCCCGGCGGCGGCGGCCTGTTGCAGCGCGGCGCTCGCCTCCGCCACCACCAGCGGTCGGGAAAGTTTTGCGGGATCGAGCTGGAAATTCTCCATCAATTTCCGGGTCGCCAGGATTTTGTCAGGATACGGCTGCAGTTCGCGTTTAAGGTCCTGGGCGGCCGTAATCAATTGGGCATAAGCGGCCCGCCGGTGCTCGAGCTGTTGCCAGATTTTAATCGCTCCAAAGACGGTCAAATATGCCGTGAGGCCCAGCGCCGCCAGGCGGATCGTCCGTTTTTCACTGGAGTTCAAAGGGCGCATGGGTTCAGGGTTTTGCCGGCGTGGCCGGCATGGCCGCACCGGCCGGCGGAACCGCACGGCTGGTCGGGCTGGTTTGGGTTTCCGGCGCTTCCGTCAGGGCTTTGGGCCGGTTGGCAATTGCCGCCAGATTCCAGCGGGCGGTCAGACGGGCGGTGACGTGTTGCCGGTCGGGTGTGGGCACCTGTTCTTCCACCACCACGTTGGTGAAACTGCCGTTGTCATTCAAGCGGGCCCGGAAATCCATGACCTGCTGCGCATTTTGAAAAGTGGCCTGCAGCGCTATCTCGCCTTTCCGGTTCAGCGAAATCGGGTTCAGGCTGGTGTCCGGAGGCGCGGCCTTGGCCAGCAAATACAAGGCATCAAGGTACGGCGGCTGATTTTGTTTCAGGTATTGCAGAAAGTGCAATTCCCGGTCCACCACGCCCACGAGCTGGTCTTTTTTCACCCGGGTCCGGGAAAATTGTTTCGCGATCAACGGCCTTAACAGCACTGCCTCGACGTAGGGCAGGACGAGCAGCAGGGCCAGCAGGACCGCCGCCCGCCGCAGCCACATTTTTGTTTCCGCCCCGGAAAAATCGAACCGGCTGGCCGCCGACCGGGTCTGCGGCTCCAGTCGCAGCATCCCGCCCATTGCAATGTTGCTTTGGCTCAATCCCACAATTGCGGCAGATGATCCGGGAGGCACCGGCAGCGGCTCCCAGTCCGGGCCCCCGTGCTCGCGCAACCGCGCCGCCACCGCCGCTCTTTGTGCCGGATCGCATGAGAAAAAGAGTTTGCGGCGGGGCGAATCGGTTCCCAAATCCAGCTCCGCCGCTCCGGGGATGGCGTCACCTTTTGTCATCCCCCAAGGGATCACCCGGACCGATTCCACAACCCCGGCGGTGAAGCAGGCCAATTCCGAACTGGCCCGGCCCACCTCCAAAATGGCATACGGTCCGGCCGGCGCCGGCCCCGGGACGTGGCGCACCAGCGCGGCCGGGGTAAACACCGGATTCAATCCGGCCGCAGTGAATACCGCTTTGTAATCCGCAAGGACCTCTTTCCGCACGACGGCCACGAGCGCCTCCGGTTGCGCCGGGCCCGCCGGTGATTTCGGATCCGCAGGCAACAATTGCCAGCCCCAGGCGAGCGCCTCCGGCGGCAGGGTAAAGGTACTCTCCAATTGCAGTCGTAACAGCCGCTGCCTGACACCGGCCGCAGGCCCAGCGCCAAGACTGACTGCAGGCGGCAGCGCAAAATGGAATTGGATCACGCCCGGGTGCAAGCCCGAACAGCCACACCGCCGGACCCGCTTGGTCTGAGCCCCTCAAGGCATCAGTAACATTCAGTGTTTACTTTAGAGATCAGTTGGCCGGAAGGTGTGAGAATTATCGCCCAACCGGTGCGTAACTGACTCAAAAAAAAGCGGGAGCGTCCCCCCAAAAAGGGAACGCTCCCGCGTTGAAATAACCGTCGTTACGGCAGAGATACGCGGTAGAACGCCGCATCCGGCAGCGGTGTGTCGTCCGTAAAGAAAACCGCGCCATCCACCCCGGCCGTTGCCGTGCCGATGTTTGTCCACGGTCCGGCGGCGTTGGCCGCCCGCCACACGGTGTAGCTGCTGCCCGCTTCGCCAGTGAATTGGATTTGCACTCCGGATGGACTGACCACCGGCGCGTCCAATACGACGTTCACGGGCACCGCGTTAGTATCATAATAGATCCGCAACCGCGGCCGGGCGCGTTCCTCGGAATTCTCCGACATGGCCACGGCCCAACCGTCGCCGCCGCCATTCCACGGCAGGATGGCCCAGCCGTTGTTATCCATGGTGCCGTTGGCCCAGGCCTGCACGTCGGTGGTGACCTCAAAGGACATGAAACCGCCGCAGACATTGGGATCAAGCGTGGGCGAACCCGCACTGGCGGTGGGTGTGGCGGCCGCCATCACCCCATTGGTCACGATGCCATTGCCGCCCAAGGTGTTCCAGGTGTCGGTATCCTGCCACGGCGTGAGCATGGCGAAGAACTGGCCGCCGTCGCCGTAGGCGTTGCCGCCGAGCGAGGCCAGATCGAGAATCGCGGCATTGATGTGCGCGCCGGGCGGCACCTGGCCGGGATTCGTGCCAATGATGTTGTCGAACCGGATGAGCACCTGGTCCGGATTGTACGCGCTGCCGGTGACCGCCCAATCCACAAAAACGACGTCATTTGTGGCGGCGGAATCATCGGGCGCAACTTGCCGGATGCGTGTGTCTGCGGTGTTGGTGTAGCCGTCCATCCCCTGGCGGAAGCTCGCCATCGTCGTACCCGCCGGCACCCAAAGCACCCGCAACCGCGGCCGTTCATCCACCAACGGCGCTTCCGCGGGCCGGAAGCCCATGCCGTCCGTGCCGCGGCTCCAATCGGGATTGATATCCGCGTCCCAGCTCACCATGCCCCAGCCGTAGTTGGTTTCGCCGTCGGCCCAGGCCTGCACGTCGGCGGTCACCCCGGCCACGATCTGGCCCGTGCCCGTCGCTCCGCTCACTTCCTTGACGCCGATTTGCGAATCATAGTTCGTATTCAACGTCACGCCGTCCGGCCAGAGCCCGTTGCCGTACGTAATCCAAGTGTCGTTCTGGTCGTCCCACGGCACCAGCATGCGGTACAGCGGGCTGCCATCACCTTGGTCAACGACGGTCAGACGCAGCTCTGCCGAAACAATCGAAGCTCCAGGAGGAATCTGTCCCGGTCCGGTACCGATGATGTTGTCGAAGCGCATGAGCACTTGGGCTTCCTCGGCGAGGCCCTGGCCGCGGGCATCCACCCACATCCGGGGATCATTCGTGGTGCCGGAATGGCCGGCCGGGAACGGAACGTCCGCCTGGCTCTCATACAGTTCGATGTCCGCCTGGCCCGAGTAAATCCCGTAGCCGTGGTCGGCGCCTTCCTGGAAATCCGACAGCCGGAACGGACCCACCCGCACCGTGGTGGCCACGCTTGCCAGGCCGCCATCGGTGTGTGCCAAGGTCACGGCCACACTGCGCGTCGCCAGCGAAGGCGAGGCGTTGCTGTTGCGGAAGGTGATGTTGCGCAATACCGCCTGGGCCGCGACCGAGCTTGCCGCGTTATTGAAGGTCACCATCAGCGGCGCCGCCGTTGTGCCTCCGGTAAAGGTGCCCACCGCGGCACCTGCGTAACTGACCGTGCTGCCGGAAACGGAGATTTGGCCCGCGTCGGTCCCGACATTGCGGATTTCCAAATGATCATCCGCCGTGCCGCCGGCCGTGATGGCCACGGTCAGGGTAACGCCGTTGTAGTTGCCGGCATTCGCATCGGCCAGCGTGGCGCGCCCGTCAATGCCCACCGCCGGCGATTGCGCCCCATAAAAGACTTCGCCCGACGGCAGCGTCAGCACCGGTTCATTGTCCAGCGTCGTGGCCGAAACCAGGATGGGGGCGAGATTGCTGTACAACGGATCGCTGGAACTCACGGAATTCGTGATGACCCAGGCGAAATCTCCGTCCGCCGTGAGATCATCGGCTCCGGTCACCGAAACCATCTGCGGCGTGTTCCAATTCCCGGAATCGAACGTAAGGCTCGCGGGGTTCACGCTGCCACCCCGGGTCGCGTCGCTGCCCGCCAGATCCACGGTGACCGCGTCTGCCGGCTGGCTGTTGAGCACCACGGTGTAGGTGCCGGTATGGCCTTCTACAACACTCACTCCGGCGCCCGCCGCACTCACGGTCACGCCCGCAGTGTCGTTGTCGAGGTTGACCACCGCCACATCGGGCGGATTCTGGCCATTGAAATTGGCGTCAGTACTGACCGCCGGGGCAGTAATAATGCTGTAGGCGATGTCGCCGTCCTGAACGCCGTCATCCACGCCCGTCACGGTGACCGTTTGCACTTGGCTCCAGTTATCCGGCGTGAAGGTCAGGCTCGCGGGAGAGACTGTGCCTTCGGTTTCATCGCTCGAACTCAACCCGATGGTCACATCCGCCGTGGGAGCCGAATTCAGCACCACATCAAAAGTGGCTGTGCCGCCGCCTTCCGTGGTGGTCAGACCGCTGATGGGTACTACGGTGAGAGCCGATTCGTTATCGAGGTTGATGACCTTCGGATCCACCGGATCCAACCCGTTAAAATCCGCATCCGCGCTGGTCGTGGGCGAGAGGATCACGTGATACGTGATCGGGCCGTCAGCCACCGCGTCATCCTGGCCGGTCACGGTGATGGTTTGCGGCACGTCCCAGTTATCCGGGGTGAACGTCAGGGACGGAACCGAGACGGCGCCTTCCGCCGTATTGTCCGAGGCGACGGCGATGGTCACATCTGCCGTTGGTGCGGTGTCCAGCACCACGGAGAATTCCGCCGTGCCGCCGTTTTCCGTCGTGTACAAATTGTTGGTGGGCGTCACGGTGACTCCGGGCGTGGGACCGGGGATGAACACAAAATCCGCCACCGGCTCGGTGCCGTCGCCCGGCGTTTCCAGCGGCGGCGGGAAGAACGGCGGAATGCCCGTGCCATCACCATTGACCGGCGAAGGCAGGTCCCATGAATTGATGATCCAGCCATCGCCCGTGCCATTCACCTGATAGGTCACAATGTTGTCCTGGTTCCCCGGCAACCCACCCTCTGGCGAGAGCAACAGCACGCCAAACCGCGGCGACATCCCCGGAATCTTCAGCTCCCAGGTGCCGACGTCGAGCGGCGTGATGGTGAACTGCGGGCTGTTTCCGCTGTACAAGTCAATCGTGCCATTGCCCAGGAACCGGCCCGAGACGACGTTCGTGTCCGACTTGGGCACAAATACAAACGCCAGTGGGTCCTGCTCGGTGCTGGAACCGTCTGTGCCGTTGTCCTTGGAAAACAGGTTCCACGTGCCGTCGGCGGCATTCACCTGGGAGAGCCCGTAATTGTCTTCGTTCTTTGCGCCCATGACGAGCAGCACCCCGTCGGTGCGGGAATCAATGCCGAGGCTGGTCAAATCCACCTTGGCCCGGCCGCTGCCCAGGTCCACATAATGCGTGCCTAGCACCAGGCTCGGCGAACCGGTGAACAGGTCGTGCGGGCCGCCGTTGGCCCCAGCAGCATTGCGGGCGAAGCCGCCCAACCAGCGGTTGTAAGGAAACCACGCCGCCGCAATGTTGGCATCCCATTCACCGACCGCGGTGCCCAAAGCGTTGGGCCGCGTCAGCGACAGCGGAATCCAGTAGGAGTTTTGAATGGGATTGCCATCTGCGTCCGTGGCTCCGTCGCGATGGTAATCAATGTGGCTGGTACAGAGATTGACTCCCGGAAACAGCGGGTTGTTATCGTCCCGCCCGTTCTCCCGCACGCTGGTGATCAAAATGCCATCGGTTACGTCGTTGGTCCGCTCGGCGCCGATTTGCACGTCGTAATCGCCGTTGTTCCCGTAGGGCGTGCGAAAATCGCCGATGCGATACGGCAGCGTCAGCGTCACCGAATTGGTGTCGTTGTCAAAGCTGTTGACCGCCACGTCAATATTGGCCGCGATAATCCCGGTGTCCGGCGCCGGCGCCGCCGGCAAGCGGCAGGTGAACAGGGCCGTGGCCGCGAGCAGGCCGGCCAGTGCGGGCCGCAGCGGCGGGCGCCCTCCGTTCAGGTTGCTTGAGTATTTTATTTTCATGGTTCTGGTGTTTCTTACGGGTGTTCGTTTCAGGAGTTACGGATGGTCTTCAAAGAGTTCGGATCGGCTTCAATAAATGGCCCTGTGGTCGGAGGTGCCGTTGTCGCTGGCGTTGAGCACGCGGTCATAATTCCGCCGGCCCACCCATTCCGCATGACCGTCGCAGAAGGTGAAATTGGCGCCGTCGCGGCCGTGGTTGTCGGTGGGGTCCGGAAAATTCTCCACGCGCCCATCCGTCCGGCCGTCGTTGTCATCCGCGTCGTGCAGCAGGAAAATGCGTGACGGCCCGGGCAGCGTACCCGGCTGTAAACCGGTGTACTGGGGATCCACGGTCAGACGGAAGGAATTGACGGTCCGTTCCGACTTCTTGCCGAACGCCGTCGTGCCCACAATTTTGTTGAAGCAGCCAAACACCTCGTAACTCGAGCCATAAAGCGTCTTGCTCTGGGCGTTGTTGGAGAGGTCAGTGAGGTAGGATTTGCCGGCGACCACCGTCCGGTTGGTCCGAATGTAGTTCTGCGTACTGGGGCACACATACGACCCCAGTGACTTGACGTACCCCGGATACAGCCAGTTCAGATCGTCATCCGTGCCGTCCCGATCCGAATAGGCCCGGAAGCCGGAACCGTTCAGCCGCGTGACCAGCGACGGCACCCACGTTGCCCCCGAATAATCGCCGCCGTTGTCGTCCCCATACATGTAACTGCCGAGTCCCATTTGTTTGAGGTTGTTGAGGCAGCCGATGCGTTTGGCCTTGTCCTTGGCCCGGGCCAGCACGGGCAACAGCAGTCCCGCCAAAATGGCAATGATCGCAATGACCACCAGCAGTTCAATCAGCGTAAAGCCGCTCCCGCAGTTCCTCCCGCTGGAAAATGGAACCGTTCGTTTCGTTTTCCGTGTTTTCGTTGTCAAATCAGTTACAGCTATTTTCATTGCGAATCGTCGGTTTCTGCTTGCGTACAGACAGCACTCCGGAAGGGCGGTGCGAAACGCAACGTGTTTGCCTGCCACACCGCTGGATTGCAGTGGAGTCCACCGGCTGGCGACTCCGCATTCATCACTCCCCGTCAGGATTAACTGCCAAGACTCAAATCGTATCTTGGGATCCACTACCGAACCACTGACGTTTTGGTGACGAACCGGCGATTCGGTTACAAAACAAACACAGCAGCGTAACAGTTTTGAAATTGCAGAAAAAATCCGGAGCGATTTTTTTTGCGGGGATGCACATCGCGCAGAAAAAAATTCAGACCATGAGTCACGCCATCACTCCGGCAATAACAAATTGGTCGCCGATCACAGACGCGGGAACTTTGCGGACGGAGCAGAATAAATATCGAATGAAGAAATTTACCGGTACTTACTACCCATCTCACTCACAGCAGCGTCCGGTGCCCGGGCAAATTTCATCTGCGGCAGGTCCGGTAATGCAATCCGCTTCATGAACCGTGGTGGCAGGGTGCGGCGGCGCTCCACTTCCACGACATTCCAGGAAATCACGATGATTTCTGCATCACCCGTAAGCTACGCCGTATACGGATTATGGCGGCGACCTGGCGCAAGGGTGCTTCCGGCACGCTTAAATTTCCCGGTTTGACCTTGACCCCGCCGCCGGCAGCGGGGATTTTTAGGGCTGTTTTTATGGCAAAAATTCAACGCGCGCTGCTCTCTGTTTCCGACAAAACCGGGCTCATTCCGTTTGCCCAAACCCTCGCCGCCGCCGGCGTGGAACTGATCTCCACCGGGGGCACGGCCAAGACCCTCCGCGACGCCGGCCTGGCGGTGAAGGACATCAGCGAGCACACAGGTTTCCCCGAGATGCTTGATGGCCGGGTAAAAACGTTGCACCCCAAGGTACATGGCGGGCTGCTCTACATCCGGGGCAACGCCACCCATGAGGCGGCCGTGCAGCAGCATGGCATCGCGCCCATTGACCTGGTGGTGGTGAATCTTTATCCGTTTGAGCAGACGGTGGCCCGGCCCAACGTGGCCCTGCACGACGCCATTGAGAATATTGATATCGGCGGACCTTCGATGCTCCGCAGCGCGGCCAAGAACCACGACAGCGTAACGGTGATCGTGGATCCGGCCGATTACGCGCCGGTGGCCGAGCTGATTAAAACCACCGGCAACACCACGCTGGAATTGCGCCGGCAACTCGCGGCCAAGGTCTTTGCCCGCACCGCCGCGTACGACGGCGCCATCGCGGCGCATTTGCAGAAGGAATTTTCCGGCAGGGCCGATGCGCTCCCGGCATCACTGCTCGTGGCCGCGCCGCTGGCACAACCGCTGCGTTACGGGGAAAACCCCCACCAAATGGCTGCGTTATATGGCAAATTTCGCGATTATTTCGCGCAGTTGCATGGCAAGGAGCTTTCTTACAATAACATCCTGGACCTGACGGCGGCGGCCAGTCTGATTGCCGAGTTTGCCGGTGAAATCCCCACCTTGGCGATTCTCAAGCACACGAATCCGTGCGGCGTGGGGCAGGGAACGAATTTGCGTGAAGCATGGGACCGGGCGTTCGCCACGGACCGGCAGGCGCCGTTTGGCGGCATCATCGCGGTCAACCAGCCGCTGGATGCCGCATGCGCGGAAGCCATCGCCGAAATCTTCAGCGAAGTCATTGTGGCGCCAGCTTTCACTCCCGAGGCGCTGGACATCCTGCAAAAGAAGAAAAACCTGCGGCTCATCCGGGTGCTCAAGCCTTTGACCGGCGCGGCGCCTTGGGACATGCGCAGCGTGGGCGCGGATTCCTTCCTGCTCCAGCAGCGCGATTTGAAGGTGACCACCGCCACCGAACTGAAGATTGTAACCAAACGGCAGCCCACCGCCGCCGAGTTGCAGGCCATGCTGTTTGGCTGGCGGGTGGTGAAGCATCTCAAGTCGAATGCCATTGTGTATGTGGGCGAGGGCCGCACATTGGGTGTGGGGGCGGGCCAGATGAGCCGGGTGGATTCCAGCCGCATCGCGGTGTGGAAGGCCGGCGAAGCCAAGCTGTCCCTGGCGGGCAGCGTGGTGTGCAGTGACGCTTTCTTCCCGTTCCCGGACGGCCTCATTGCCGCCGCTGAAGCCGGGGCCACTGCGGCCATTCAGCCTGGCGGTTCCGTGAAGGATGCCGAGGTGATCGCCGCTGCCGATGCCCGGGGCATGACGATGGCCTTTACCGGCTGCCGTCACTTCCGGCACTAAGCGAAGCAACCTGCCTGCAGCGCCGCCGGCCAGCCCCCTCAAGGGAGCCAGGCGAGCAGGCCAATTTCGGCAACCAGAATGCCGAAGAGTGCGATCCATACCCACATTCCCCAAATTCTCAGGCCGGATTGCCGGGTGGGGCTCAGCCAGAATTGCAGCTTCACCGAACCGAGGGCAATGGTATCGCCATTGCGGAGCAGCACGGACTGAACCGGCCAGCCATTGACCGTGGCCAGGGCA
>DATJIU010000122.1:0-5936 GCA_035492855.1 Dongiaceae bacterium
GGCCTTCGGGCAGAATGGAGCGTACCTGCCCGGCCATGACGGCGCGCACGGAGTGGCGCGCCCTACCCCGCCGCAGACGGACGCCGGCATAAAAGTGGTTTGATTCGGTTTGATCGGGTCGGATAACTGGAGCTGGGGAGCACGCCCGCCCCGGGCGTTGCCGGCTGCGCCCGCGCCGCCTGCAGTGGCACGTGGACCTGATTCCAGGCGCTGGGATGATTTCGCACGCCCCGGGTTTTCCGCGAGGGCGCGGAAAACAGCGCCCGGGGCGGGCGTGCTCCCCACGGCATTCCGGTTTCCGGAATAATTGCGGCATGGGTTCGGCGTCGGCTCGGGGCATAACCCGAGGGCCCGGCGGGATGCCGGTCCTGCTGGAATCGGGCCACAGGCCCGACACTACACCGGCCCAAGGGCCGGCTCTGGTTGCACATTTTTGCATACCGGCGAGCATTCTATCACGCTCCCGGAAACCATGTGGTTTAATGGTGAACTCTATTTTTTGGGCAAAAAATGCGAGGCCGGCCGCTTAAAACGCTTCCAGCAAAGCAAGTTGCAAATTTGAGAAATGGAAAAAATGCGAAATCATTGTTAAAACAAAATGCAGGGGAAACGACAAATGAACCAAGGAACCAAGATGGCATGGCCGCAACAGAATGCGGAGAACTGGCGGGACTTTCTTGTGCGCTTTACGTTCTTTCGCGGCAAAAAAATCGCCGCTTTCACGGCGCTGCCAGTTACAACGACATCATGCGGCTTGGCGGCCTGGCGGTGGCGAAGGCACAACGGAAATTAGCCAGCCACGCCAGTGGCTGGAATCGCGATTCAAAAAATATTTCCGTGCCGGAGGTACGGCGGAGTGCGGGGCTTTCCCGGGTCCTTTCCGGACCTCATTACTTCGCGTTGCAGAACCAGCCACTGGTGTAGCGGGCTAATTTCCCGCTGTCCCTGACGGGACAATACCATTCAAGGCCCGCAACTGATGCTGGGGGCTGCTTTCGACCGCGCCTGATAGTGCGGCGGAGGTTATGCGCGGTAAGCGGCTCGCGAGGACGCTCCGCCCGACATCGCATTTGGAAAATCATCCCTCGCGCTATTGGTCCTGAACGGTTGAAGGGGCGCGGGCTTCAGCCCGCTTCAATGAGGCGGTTCCCGGAAGCGGCGGATGAGGATTCCGATGTTTCTTGGCAAGGTATCGCCGAAGCGACGTGAACGCCGCGCTCCGATCCGGGAAACGCCGCGCCGTCAGGTTTGCGCCCTGTTTGTAGTGCTGGCGCCACCCAACAACCAAGCCCCAGAGAACGCCCATGCCGGGCAACTTTCCAAGTCGCAGAGCGACGTCCGAGAGTAGCCCACGGTGTTCAAGCCGGGGTGAGACGGCCATCAATTCTCAAGCCCGGAGGGGCGGAAACCCGCTCGCTCGGCGCGCTCTTTGCAAACGGGCCGTGTCGTTCCACGCGTTTCATTACAAATGACAGCGCCTCCGGAATTCCAACTGCACGGACCGGCCATGTCACGGAGCCAACTGGACTCAAATCAGTTGGCAAGAGCCGGCCCCCGTTACAACCCCACGCACAACCGCAGCGGCTGTATTTTATGGAACTATGACCAGGCGGAACAACCGTTCGACTTGAGCGGGATCGACCGTGTCGATGAAGTTTGTCGTCGAACCATTCCCCGCGATGGGCGCTCCAAAATCCACCCAGTCAACCGCTCCGAAGAAGGGGAGGAATTGAGGCTGATAGACAACGTTGGTTTGCGAGTTCCAGGAGAATTCGACTTGTGAATCCAGGGGCAGATAATGGGCCGTCAGGACCGGAGCATCCGGCGGGACCACCACGGGCGGCTGGGGTTGCACGGTGTAGTCAAACCCGCTGGCGCTGCTGAGCTGAACATCCGCCGGAAGATCACTGAACCACATGCCCGCGGTGTTGGCCATATTGACGCTGCCCGAGGCGGACCATTGCCAGGGCGGACTGTTTGCCGAGTTGGCCGCATCAACATACGCATCCCCGAAAAGAGCAATGTCCGAATAAATGGGGATGACGTCGCCCACCTTGACCGTGACCAGGAGGTCCGCAGGCAGGTAAAAATTGCCTTGAAAGCCGCCGAAGTCCCTGCCGTTTCCGAATACTTGCACCAAACTGCCAAAACCAAAACCGGCTTGCAGGTTTAACGGAAAAATATATGAGCCCCCCACATTGCCGGGCTGATAGCCGGTGTTCAAGGCAGTTCCTTCCATATACATGTTCCAGGTAAACGTAATCGGCGTCCCATTTGTCAGCGTAGCGGACTGGATGGTTAATGAGTCCCAGGACTGGGCGGTGACGTCAATGTGGGCGATCACAGTATAAGGGCTGGGCAGATAGGGGGCCCCATCCGGCGTCAGAATCGCCGGCGGGGCGGCCACGGCGCTATTCCGGGCCCAGGCATGAGCCGAACCGGCCTGGGCGGCAGCGTAACCGGAAATCCCGGCCCCTTGAAAATGAGAGCTGGCGGTGAATGTGTTGGTGGCGGAAGCGTCGTAAGTCTCGAGGCTTTGTCCACTGGAGTTGCTGACTTGCACGGCGTTGGTGGAGACATCGGAGACCAAGGGCATCACTTTGCGGACGCTGGTCGTTTCATACCGCACCGTGCTGTAGGGGCCGGCATCAATGATGGTATAGCCGGTCACGGACGCTGAGTTCGTGCATACCGCCGCGACCGCCGCTGTTCCACTCCAGGCGCACAGCGCGAACACGGCAAATTTATTCTGGCAGCAACTCATCAGGCCTCCCGTCCCGACATTAGGCCGGCGCCGGTGGCGTGTCCATAGCGAAATGACGGTCCAACGGAAACTCGCGCCAGCGGCACAGGGTTCTTAAAAGCCACCCCTTTAACATCGTCCCGGAAACCACGTGGTTTAAACATTAACCCAATTTTTTGAGCCGAAAATGGACCGGAATCCAGTTCTAATTCGCTCCGAAAAAATGGTTAACAAAAATGAAAATCGAAAAACGGCAAAAACGAGTTTAAACCAAAATGCAGGGAAAACAACCAATGAACCAAGATGGGACGGTTGCAACAGAATTCCAAGATCAACAAAGGTAACCCGCCTTGCTCCCTGCTTTCTTTCGCGGCGCTGCCGGTTACGCCGACACGATGCGGCTTGCGGTTCGCTTGGCCGATAGTCTCCGGCACGGGGTCAGGCCGCGCCGGACAAGGTGTGGACATCGCGGGACAGCAGCCAGCGGCCATCGCGCTGCTTGCGATACACCGTCATACGATGCCCGGCGAGCCGGGTCACGGACAGGGCGTCGCGGCTCCGCGTGTAGGCCACCTCGCCGATCACCACCACCTCTTCCAACTCGCTGGTACAACAAATCTGCATCTGTTGGTGGGCGGCCATCAAGTGGGACCACAATCCCTCCATGCCGGTCGGCGCCTGGCCGGGGGTGAGAAAAACGACATCCTCCGTGACCAGGGGGAGCAGCCGCGCCAGGTCCCCGGCATTGACGGCATCAATCCAGTTGGAATGCGCCCGGCGGATTTCTGATTCGTCTGATGTCATAACGCGCCTCGTGACCTACGAAAAAGCTGAGCCACGCCGGACCAAAAAACGTGAACCGCACAGCGGAACGGCAAGCGCCAACGGCTCCGGCGACTGGTCAGGCGGCGTCATTTGTCAATCACTCGGAAAGATGTTGATGCTGCATCAGAACCTAGCCCCAACATCATCTTGTGTAAAATCTTGCGTGCGCGTTCTGCTTGGCTCGGATAGACCTCAATATTCATCCATCCAGCATTACCAGCACCGAACCATACTATACCTTGCTGACGCAAAGTGTTGACCGCTTTATTGGCGACAGCATCGTCAGCAACAACATCGGGAATCATTCTGTAAATCGCGACGATAACACCGTGATTTTCAGATTGCTGTGGTTTTGATGCACAACCGACCATCAATAATGTAACTATCGCAATGATACCGCCAAATTTTTGAGTGACCGTCATAGTCGCCTAACGAGCTGAGCCACCGCCGACTTGCGCGCGAACCGCGCCAGTTGAACCGCCAGCGCCAACGGCGGTTGGCTCCGCCGCCTGCTAGGCCACGTCATCATAGCTCTAATCGAGAGTTTTGACCCCAGCAATGCTCCATGCTTTGACGATCCTGCCCTGCTGCACTTCGTAAATCATCAGTAGCTGGATCTTGCCGGCGCCCTCTGGAAATGTCCGGGCAACCTCCTCGTGGTCAACGACGATGTGTCCCATTACCGTGCGGCTCAAAAGCGTGGCATATAAATTCGGCTCCTGAAACCGGGCGGTGTAACGCTCACGAAAGGCCGCTGTCCCGCTGGCTAATAATTTGGAGGGATGCTCAAACATCTCCGCATCCGCCGCATAAGTCGCCAGCAGGGCGTCGAGGTCGCGCGCGTTGAAAGCGTCCAACTGCCTCTGTACGACCGTCGCCGGATCATTTGATGGTGTCATCGTGTGTAAGTGGCCTCACAGATAATGGACGGCTGCTTTTGCCGCCTATACTCGGCCGGGAACAGCCTATCCTTTCGCATGGTTCAATGGCTAAACGGGGCTAAAACCTTTGTCCATTATATAATTTGGGCGTCAATACTCCGCAAACGGCTTCAGCGTGGCGGCGCTCCCTCTGCCGAAAAACGGATGCTCGCGGCGCTCCGGTGGAATTCGGACAGATTCGCGGCGCCATTTCATTCCAACCGGTTTTCGCTTAAGAAAATGACATAGCTGATGGCGGCATTTGTGGGGTTAGGAATCAGCCATACATGCATCTGACCCTGCACGCCAGCCCGATTGTAGATCAAGTCACCGATCAACGGCTGACCTTCGGAACGTGGATTGGGGCCCACACACAACTGATCGCCAGCGCCAGCCAACGTCTTGTGGCATTCACCACCAATCACTTGAGCGATCGCTTCGCAGCCTATCGGCCTCTGAGTGCCGGTGATACAACCGCACCAGGATTTCCATGCGTACACAGCCCCCGGCTGCTTTAGGCCTTCCTGATGTGCCGGGTTCTGGAGCGTGTAACCCTGCTGGCGATATGCCACTTCGGGATCAAAACCTCCATCCAACATTGGCGAGAACTTGGCCGAACGGCTGCAACTGGTGGAGAAAAGCACCAAGATGGAGACCAGAGATAGAATGGCTGTTTTCATGGGATGTAACGAAGTCGCCTAACAGATAATGGACGGCTGCTTTGGCCATCTATCCCTGGCCTGCGATGGCCTGTCCTTTTGCACGGTTCAATGCCTAAACCGGGCTGGAAGGTTTGTCCATTATATAAATGGGGTGCCAATACTCCGCAAACGGCTTCAGTGTCGCGGCGCTCCACCCACCGAGAGCGAGGGGATTCGCCGCGCTCCGGTTGAATTCGAGAAAATTCGCGCCATTCGCGTCACAACCCGGCTCGGGAGGACCCTCGCCCCGCCGTATTTGTGGCGACCCACGGACGGCGGCGGTTTAACATCATTTTCTCTGCCGGCGGGAAGCTGGCGAGTCTATGCCTGGCCCCGACGGCGCGCACGGAGTGGCGCGCCCTACCAGCAACGGGTTGATATGGCTGGAGTCAGGGCGACACGGCGCTCCGCTCACCGAAAGACCCCGGCTCAGTGGAATTCCTGCACGGTCCGGACGCCGTAGCCGTTTTTCTTGAGGGCGGCGATGCCGAGCAACGCGGCCTTGGCGCTGCTGAGCGTGGTCATGATGGGCGTACCGGTGTACACGGCCGTGGTGCGGATCTTCACCTCGTCGGCCCGGGGGTTCTGGCCGGCGGGGGTGTTGATGACGAGCTGGATTTCCTTGTTCTTGAGCAGGTCAATGGCGTTGGGCCGGCCTTCGGCGAGCTTGAAGATGCGGCGCACCCGCAAGCCGGCCTGTTCCAGCACCGCCGCGGTGCCGCTGGTGGCGATGAGTTCAAAGCCCAG
>DATJIU010000123.1:0-3174 GCA_035492855.1 Dongiaceae bacterium
ACCGCGAAATTCGCAAACTCGACAAACCGTCCTGAACCGTATTGTCATCATTGCGGCCTGGCTGCAGACCCTGTGCATCAGCTCGGCATTCACTCATTTGTTTGGCCATAAAACGACCATTTTTTATTGTCAGAAAATGGATTTTTGTAGGCTTGCATCCCTCCTGAAAGGGTGTTGCAGCGGTCGGATCGGCGCTCGTTATTACGCCTTTAAACTCCGTTTAAAACCCCTTTGCAAAGGTCTTCCTGGATGGCTGTGAAGCGGTGGCCTCCCGCTTGATCCGGTCTAAAATGCCTATTTTGAAGGTCCCAGGTCCCACCCCCCTTGAGCATCGGTGATTCTGTCCGGTTTAGGGGTGGGACCTATGAAAACATTAAGGAATTTGGAGATTTTTTTGGAACTGCGAAACCGGACAGTCGCGATAAAACCGGACATCCAAAGGCGGCTAGAATCTCCGTAAGTGCTTGGTTTATGCCTTAATTAGGCTTATTTCAGCCTAATTCGCCTATTCCGGACATAATTGCCGAGACTCCTCACCGGGAATCTTAAAGAGGAGCCAATGGTGGGGATTGAACCCACGACCTACGGTTTACGAAACCGTTGCTCTACCACTGAGCTACATTGGCAACCAATGACTTGCGAATTTTGTTGTACCCCGGCTGTATGCCCCGATACGGTCAGGAAACTGATAACCGCAGGCGTGCGGCTTCCAGATCGTCTGAGCACAACAAAAACGTCTGACACTCCTCCAGAATCTCAGAACCAGCGCCGGCTAGTCAAGTCCGCCGTCGAGAATCTGTTCCTCCTGAAACCGGCGGGGATGCTGGACCGGGCAGTTGAATTGGGATGCCTCTCTATCGGGGAAATACCCCAAGCCGCCGCGGCATGTGACGCGGACGAGACGCAGGCGTCGGGTCTCACCAATGAAGATTATTCCTGAGGGGCGCAACATCAACGGCGATTTGGATGACGGCAACTGCTCGGTATTTCTGATGCCGCCCCGCGACATAGCCGAAGGCGGTTCCAGCATAGTGAAGGGATTAATCGAGCCCAAAGGATGGGGAAGGATTCTGTTATGGGTCGCCGCGATTAATTCAACCGGCAGGGCCAGAACTTTCCGTTTCGCGATAATGCTTCCGGCGACTCCGGGCTAAAGGATGGTGCGGGCATTGGTCAGGCGCTTAATCGACGGACCAGTTGTTGGGCTAGGGTGACATGGCTGGCGGTGCCGGCGTAATCTTCCAGCCGGGAGCGGATCAATTCCCCGGCGGTGGCGACCATTTCCTCCCAAGGCGTGGCAATCGTGGTAAGATGGCAGGTCTCCGCAACGGGTGCGTTGTCGTGGCCCACGACACGCGGCGCAGCGAGATGGTGTTCCCGGCAATAGGCCAGCAGGGCTTCCGCGAGACGGTCGTTGACACAAAAGACTGCATCCGGCCGGAAGGCCAGCACCCGTTTGGCGACGCGCAGGCCGTCTTCAAAGTACCAACCGCCCGCGCTGACTACCCGGGCGCGGGGGATACCGGAACAGAAGCCTTCGATTCGGCGCCGGCTGCGTCGGTCGACCGCCGGGCCAGCCACCGCCACATAACACCCCCGCCCGGAAGGCCGCGGTTGCAGCGCTTGGGCGGCGCAAATGCCGGCGGAATAATCGTCGGTGGTAACGGCATCAATCAAGTTGGCCGCCAGACCGGGAGCGGGAATATCATTGAGCAGCAGGGCCCGCTGGCGCCGGGTGCGGGCCCAGTCCAGTACTTCGGCCAGTTCCCAGATCACGGGATAGGAGTTTTCCGCCGGCCGGGCAGAAGCCTCCGGCCAGCAGACGCGGTGGCTGATGCCTTTGCGCCGCAATTCGGCCAGCAGTTGGTGCAACAAGTGCGCGCCGTAAGAGCCTTCGCGCCGGGCCCGGGGATGAAACCAGAGTTCCGCCTGACGGAGGGATTTCTTCAGGCCAGCGATGTAGGTGCCGGATGAGGGCCGACGCTGCAAGTACCCTTCGGCCTGCAGTTCAGAAATGACCCGGTGTGCAGTTTGAAAACTGATGCCAAACCGCTGGGCCACCGCCCGGGTGGACAGAAAGCGCTCACCGGGACGGTGCAAGCCGTCGGCAATCCGGGCGATGAGGCTGGACTTGACGGTCGTAACTCTGGCGGAACGCAAGCGCGGCATGCCTGAATGATTATCATATCGGTTTATAAGTCAAGTGATGCGTTTATATTTGACGCCGGGGCCGGGGGTGAAAGGATGGAGCCATCATGAAATCCCCCGTCACCCGACGTCGCTTTATCCAAAGCACCAGTCTGACCGTGCTGGCCGCGGCCACATTGCCCCGCGCTTTTGCGGAATCCGGGCGCAAGATCACCGTGGCCCTTGCCGGTTGCGCCCACATTCACACCCCCGCCTACATCAATCTGCTCAAATCCCGTGAAGACGTGGCGGTGAAATGGGTCTGGGATCCGGATGCCGCCCGCGCGGCGAAGGCCGCCTCGCAGCTCAACGCGAAAGTTGCTGGAGCGGTGACGGACATCTGGAACGACCCGGAAGTGCAGGCCGGGGTGGTCCTTTCGGAGACCAACCGGCATTTGGATCTGGTGCAGGCCGGAGCCAAGGCCGGCAAACATCTTTTCGTGGAAAAGCCGCTGGGGCTGACGGCGAAGGACAGCCAGCAGATGGCAGATGCCATTACTGCCGCGGGGGTTTTGTTCACCACGGGTTATTTCATGCGCACGGATCCGAAGCATCGGTTCATCAAGGAGCAAATTGCGCAGGGGCATTTGGGCAAGGTCACCCGGGTGCGGGGTTCCTGCTGCCACAGTGGCGCGTTGGATGGCTGGTTTGACGGCGAGTGGCGTTGGATGGCAGATCCGAAGCAGGCGGGCGTCGGGGCTTTTGGGGACCTGGGCACGCACAAGCTGGACATCCTGATGTGGCTGCTGGGCGATGTGGAAGAGGTCACGGCGGACATCAAGGTGGTGATCGGGCGTTATCCCGGTTGTGATGAATCGGGCGAGGGTTTGCTCCGGTTTGGCAACGGGGCCACCGGCACGCTGGCCGCCGGGTGGGTGGCGGTGGATGATCCGGTGCCGTTGCTGGTCAGCGGCACGGAAGGGCACGCCACCATTTTTAATGGCGAGCTGTACTTCAAAAGCAAGCACGTGGCGGAAGCCAATGGCA
>DATJIU010000124.1:0-17453 GCA_035492855.1 Dongiaceae bacterium
TGGCATCATGGTAGGACTCAAGGCCAAGGTGGATGTTGAAAAAACCGATTTGGACAGCCTTACCGCCCAAATCGAGAAAGCCCGCAAGACGGATCTGGACCGAGCCTTGGAAACCCGGCCTTTCTACGCCGCCAAACGCCAGTTGCAGTCCCAGCAAAATTACGCGGACCTGTTGGCGTCCAAGATCGCCGTGGCCAAGATGGACCGCACCCTGCACCAGGCCTCGCAGGTGGACATCGTGGACCGCGCCGAACCGGCATTCCGGCCCGCGCGCCCCAACAAACCGCTGCTGCTCACCTCCGGCACCGCCGGCGCCATGGCCGTGGGCCTGCTTGCCGGACTGTTCAGCCTGCTGGTCGCCTCCTGGTTCCGCCCCCGCCTGAAACCGGCGCTGCCGTGAACCGCTCTGCCCTCCATGGCATCCCAAATAAACCCGGTGGGGCGAACGTCCTCGCGAGCCGCTGCTTTGGAAAGCTGCCCCGCGGAATGGGCCGGCTGCCTGGAGGGCAGCAACATGAATAACCGGGGGTATCACCCCCGGTATGGCGCCACAAGATTCCCCGACCCCGAAGCGGGTCGCACCCTCGTGGCGCCCCGGGACAAACGTGGGTTCTGGGTACGACCCCGTTGGGGTCGCGCTGATTATCCCTACGCCCACCGCAGGTTGAAACCTGCGGCTATTCGTATTCTGACCCTACGGGTCAGGGGATATGTTAGGGCGTCTTTTATCGGAAGGGGGAGCACCGCGACACCCTCATGTAGGGCAGGCATCCTGCGCGCCGCTGATGGTGGCAAACAACAGCGGATACGGCGGCGCCGCGATGATACGTTGGATGCGTGGGACAGTAGGCATAGGAAAAGTGGACGCGCGAACCAATTCATCTCAAGCCCGCGCTTCTGCTTTTTCGTCCTGCCATTTTGCTTGCGCTTCGTAGTGCTCGGCAATGCGGCGTAGGGCGAGAGCGGTTCGCGGCCAAGCAACTTTACATTTTTCGGCATGCGCACGGTATTTCTTCACGAGTTCGCGCTCTTGTTCTCCACCATCATTCATTCCCCGACTGGTTACTCCACGCTGGTTGTGAACGCCTATATGGAATCCCCGCACCATCTCATCAGATGTAACTGTCTCAAGCACATCACGCACGGCTTGGCATGGCCACGAGCCATCCGCGTCAGATGGGGAATACGAGAGCTGCTCGCCTATCTTTGAATCGCACACTCCTATTCTGCCGTTGGCCGCGCATATCTTGCGCGTTTCAGTAACCCAATTCCTCAAAATATTGGCGTCAATCGTTCCGTCGGATTTTCTGCCGGGAATTCCAACCCAAGACTCGAGCAAATTATTTCCTGCTTCAGCGAGATTTTTTTTTGTTGGGTCAGGGGCATCGTCTTTCGGTTGATCCTTTGCGGGGTAGACCACAGAAAGAACTTCCGCAAAGAAATTGGCGCTACGAGATAATTCAGAATGAAGAATCTTCGGCTCAAAGTGATTGTGCCGCGCGAGTGGCAGAAGTCGCCATTCCAAAATTACAAGTCGTTCTTGGTCGGCTGTTGGATCGGCTTGCAAATACTTCATGACTTCACAAAGTTCCCAAACCGACATGCTATTGAAATTGCCTTCAGCAGCACTACTTGGCGACGATGACGCTAAATCCACAGCATCAGCGACGATTTTCCAACTCGGTTTCTTTTTGTGGACGTTGATCGCCCCCGAAAGTGCGTCCACCGCAGCTTTAGGCCGCCCGTTTTGCAGCAGTGCTCCAATCGTTTCTTCCAATTCATCTTCAGACAGTTGATCCGTCCACGGATGCACGCGACGCCAGTAGAACGGCTCTGCGTCCGCCTTCCGTCGCCGAAGCATTTGCCACGTTGACCTCTCAAAGTTTAAGATTAGGGCGAACGCTCCAACGGCTTCCGCAGACCATTGTTCTAGTGGGAGGCTTTCAATCCAAGCATCACCCTCGACAGTTCGCCGTCCTGCGGCATATCCGAGAGCGATGCCATGCTCATGATCCGTTTTAGAAACAAGTTTTTCCGGCAGCAATTTCTGCCAGTCGGGGAGCATTCCTGACTTTGCGAGGCAGTCACCAATTTTCATGCAAAAGTGAAACTGCGAATTCGAGCCGAGTTGGAACAATCCGTCCAAACCCAGCTTTTCATACACCGCTCGAACCGCTTTTACCTGTGCTTCCGTGTGCATCCGTTCACGTTCTTCATGCGGTGTCTCCATGTTGCCAAATGCGTGAGTTGTCCCATTGTCGAAAAGCCATTTTGAACGAGCGAGGGGATCGGGAGGCGTAAGTTTTTGTTCAATCCCTGCCAAACTTTCCACGATGGGTTTGGGCATTGACCACCAAGCGTCATGGAAAAACCGATGTGTTTGAACCAATTCACGCACCTGCTCCCAAGTTTCCTGCCGAGCATTTTCAGACAACGAGTCAACGTCAAGTTCGCCCAGCCATTTGAGCACAGCGTTCTGGGCAATTGGAGGCAGTTTGGCGAAATCTTTCAATAGCAATGGCCATTTTTCACGATGAGTTTCTGCGATTTGAATCAGACGTGCTGCGGCCCAGTGCACTTGCTGTGCAATATCTCGTCTGGTGATTCGTTTTGTCTGTGACGAGTCACATTCTCTCCACCGTGGTTTGACTGATGCCATCGCCGTATCGTGACCTTGTGGAATCAAACCAAGCAACAATGTCCACGCGACATCCGGCTCACGTTTTGAAAGCAGTTCGAGAACTTGCAGGCGCTCTTCAAGAGTTGCGGAGGTTTGTGGAAACCAAAAAAGGAAAATTTCGAACATAACTCCCGCTGGTCGCGGGTTGATACGCCCGCCCGTATCAAGCTTGATCAGCATTGCGAGCGCAAGAACGACGCGCGAGAGATATGTCGTGTCCCATGCAAGGAGTTCTAACGCCCACATCAAACTCGTATGAGGGCTTGACGAGAAAAAGCCGTCGGCATCTTTTTCAAACAGCGTGGCAATAGCCGGGGCACCTTGATGGAGGTCTGATTCCAATGCGGACAAAAATTCATCCGGGGCAGCTTCAGCGAGGAGTGGCAAATTATGAGCCAGCGAAAACCAACGTTTCGGAGATGCTTGCTCCAACAACTCACTTACGAGTCGCGCGGCACGCCAGCTAGAGCCTTCAGGCGCACCTTGTGGCGTATGTTTTCCACGAGTTCCAAGCAGCGCGATGGTTTCCGTAATTCCCTCGCGAAATTGAGGCGAAAACTTCGGCAACTTTTTGTAGATGCCAGCAAGATACCGTTCGCCCACTGGAATGTCGAAACGCGGATCATCCTCTCCGAGGATTTCTTTTGCTATCTCTGTAAAACGGTTCAGCAGATCGTTTGTAAAGCTTGGGTTGAGAAGTTGCCATGAATCTTCGCGGGAGACGAAACTGTAAATCCCGCCAGCTAAACGCAACGGCGCGTCGGCTTGATTTGCCCAGCATGTCACGAGCTGTTGGACGTTGGCATACGACTGGCCGGTAAAGCGCTCAACGAATTTTCGATCTTCATCGTTTCGGTCAGACCATGCGCCAATTAAAACCAACGGCAGTAGTGGGGCAACTTCATTCGGCTTACTCCAAGCAGGAGTTGTTTGGCCGGCGAATTGCGATGCAAGCCGGACGAGAACACAAATGCAACCTCCAGCTTCACGTGCCAGCCGACTTGCGCGCTCGTCCGAAAAACCTGAGGCTTCAAGTGTCTTTTGAAGTTCCCAGCGGTCAGCGCGAGGTAACCGGATGCCAGCCTCAGAACGAAGAACGGTGTAAGGCCGTTGAGTCAAAACCTGATGTCCTGCCTTGACCGCTTCGGCGACCATCGGTTTTTCCAAAGCCAACTGATCACTTGGAATGAGGAGCAGCCGGTTCTTGGTTGTTGAAAGTTGATTCCATGCATCAACATTCTCAACGACCAAGGCTCTTGCTGAGTTAGCATCTGCGGCTTCTTCATTAGCGTTTGCCAGAACCGCGCACACAAAATCGCGCAACTCGGCAAGCGACAGCGCGCTAACTGCAATTTCGGCAGGCGCACCGGCAATTGCATCAAGCAAATCTTTTTCAGCTTTCGTTCTTCCAGCAAGAAAAGCGGCGGGTGGAAGCGGCGGGCTGCTCGTTGCAGATAAACTTAACCAATAGCTTGAAAGGTCACGGACACCCGCTGGAAGTTTTCCAAGCAAACGAGCAAGCCACGCATCAACCGCAGGTGCAGCTTCGAGCCATTGTTCAAGGTCATCGCAATCCCACGCCAAAATGTTCAGCCATTTGTTTTCAGCCCGTCTTTCTTGAAGCCACTTGGTTTTACCCTCCCATTTTCGCGGCGTGATAAAGACAAACATGGTATCGCTCGTCTTTATCGCCCCCGGATTCTCAGTTCGCTTTTTGTAATCTCCGTTGGCTTTTGTTTCTGGGTCTTGGTCCACTCCCATTTCCCAAACACTTTTGCCTTTCTGAATCCAAGCGTTGCCGCAGTCCACTTCCAAAACGCCATCCCAGCCACGGCGTTGAGTGCCCTCGTCTGCTGGAAACTGAACCAGCTTGGGATTTTCCACCGTCGCGTGAATCAACCTTCGCACAAGGGCAGGAAGCTTCTGTCGGGCTTCAAGTGAATCCGCCCAGGTTCGCAAGTCCTTCCCTTTGCACCATGTTGAGTAACTCATAAACGATCTCAATTGTGGTTTGCCATTTCGCTCCGTGCTTTGATCAAGAAGCAATTCGCCGCTTCGTAATCGGGTCGTTCGGGTAGTTTGGTTTCGGCCAGGGCGTATTCGAAGTCGCGGTTCAGTTCCTGGACGAGCGAGCGGTGGGCGCCTCGCACTTCAACAAGCGACACGACCTGCGTGCCGGCAAAGACGTTGTCCGGCTGGGGTGACATCAGTTCTGCGGCCCAGCGTGCCAACGAACGCGCCGGCAGGCAATCTTTCCCGCGAGCTACGGAGCGCCGCAGCAACCACCACGACCGCGGGATAAACCCGCGACGTCTTGGACTGCGGTGGCAGAGCGCAGCGGCGACACCGCTTTGGCGCGTACCAAACGCATTTGAATATTCCACCCGTTTGACTCGCACGAAAGCGGCGTGGCGTTTCACTTCCCGCCGCAGTCCAGGACCCCCCGGCACCGGCTACGTGCGGGCTGAGCGCCCCATTGCTTTGGAAGGGCGCATAACAAACATTTCGGCTGGCATCTCCACCCGGACGCCATATTCTTGAATCAACCTCAATAACGGATCCTTTATGGCTCAACCCGCTACCCCGCCGCCCGTGCCCCGCAGAGGTTCGCCGGCCATCTTTATGGCCGTGTTTCTCCCGGTCTTTCTGCTGGCGGTCATAACCAGCGTCTTAATCACGTTCATCCTGCCGGAATATTACGCCAGCACTGCCCGGGTAAAAATCATGAAACCGGAAGCCGTTGATTCCGCTGCCACCACCAATTTTGTTTCCGACCCGTATTTTATCCAAACCGAGCTGGAAGTGCTCCAGTCCCAGGCCATTTTAAATCCGGCCATTGAGCGGCTTAATCTCAACCTGGTGTGGGGCCACCGCTTCGGCGGCAATACCAAACTGACCACCGATGAATGCCGCCAAATCCTGGACCGGATGCTGGAACTGCACGTCATGCCCAAAACTCAACTGATTGAAATCTGCGTGTTCGATCAGGACCGGGATGAAGCCGCCAACCTGGCCAATGCCATTGCCGCATCCTACTCCGATTATCACCTGCGGCAACTGAAGCATCCGCCGGACGTGACCGACGTTCCACCGGTGACAATCATTGACCAGGCCGAGCCCGGCCAGCGCCCGGTGCGGCCCAACAAGCCGTTGAATATCGGGCTGGGGGTGCTCTGCGGAATCCTCCTGGGCGGCATCGCGGGAAGTTTCACCTCATGGCTCGCTGGCCGCAGCCGGCGGTGACCGCTTGCCGGAGCGTGAGTGCGGAAGCCTGGGGTAAGGGAGGGGGTGCCGCTGAACTTCGCTTTCTTGGGTGGAGCGGGAATAAGCTTCAGCCCGGCAACGCCGGCTTCAGGCTTCGTTTCCAGGGTGCAACCTGAATTCTAACGGGGACTCGCCCCGGGTGGCGCGTCCACGGCCACCTGGTCGGTCCAGGCCACTTTTTCGCCGCGATAGTTGCTCTCATCCAGCAGCCACAGGCCGTCGTGCAGCTTGAATTTCCAGTCATAGACCATGTCGCCAAAATCCTTGGGCAGGCCGGTGTATTTGATCGTGATCGCCAGCGGCACATAATTTCCCGGGACGGCTTCGGCATAGTCGGAAAAGGTTTCGGTCACGGTGCCGGCGCCGGCGTCGAGGGTGACGCTCAGCGGCACGTGTTTTTGCGCGTCCACCACGAGCACGGCTTTGCTGCCGCCGGTTTGGAAGTTGCCGCGCCAGTTTTGCACGATGCCGTTGCCGCATTGCACCCGCAACGGCGGCAGCGGGTAGGTGGTGCCACCCGCCTCAAAAGTGGTGGGCTGGCCGGGCACGGGCAGGAACCCGAGGGTCAGCGTGATTTTGCCGCCCTGTTCCGCCACGCGGCGTACCTGCACGCTGCCCGGATAACGCGCCAGGTGCTGGAGCGTGGAGCTGTAGGTGATGCCCTGCCGCTGGTTGGCCGGGGCGTTGCGCGGGTCGTTGACCGTCACCGGCGTGACGATGAAGCCGCCGGGCGCCTTGGTCCATTGCAGGTGGAAGGTGTAACTGTAACGGGTGACATCCAGCGGCGGGGCCACGAGCCAGGTGCGGTCGGCGGCCACCATCTGATTGAGAATTTCCCGGCCCCGGTGCGCGGCGCGCGCCTGCATCAGTTGGTCCAGGCCCAGGTAGCCGCCAACGGTGAGGAGGGCGGCGGCGCCGGTGGTGAGGATGATTTTGGTTTTGGTCCAGGCCATAAGTTTCAAGGCTCCTTTGCTGAGGGTGAGGGTGGAAAGGGAGGCGCTGGCGCCATGGGTCACGGCGACTGCGGTAACGGCCTGGGCCAACGGCAACGGGGCGGCGGTGACGGCATGGGCGGAAACCAGCGCGGTCAGGGCGGCGGCAGTCAACGTCACGCCGCGTTTTAAAAAAATCTTCCGCAATTTCTCCAGGGCGCGGGTCACGCATTTTTGCGCGGCGGCCTCGTTGAGGCGCAGGGCGGCGGCGATTTCGCCGGCGGTTTTATTTTCAAAAAACCGCAGCACAAGCGCGGCGCGGTCGCGTTCGGCCAGGCCGGCCAGGGCTTCATCCAGCAACGGGGCGAGCCGTTCCCAGGCGCCGGCCTCCGGCCCGTCCCCCGGTGTCTCCAAGGTGGATTGCATATAGGCCTCCTGTTCGCGGTGCCGGCGGCGGCGCTGGTGTTTCAAGGCGTCGGCCGCCACAAACCGCGTGGTGCGGTAGAGCCAGGCCGAGAGGATGGTGTCAGGCCCAAGCCGGACGGCCTTTTGCGCGAGGATGATGAAGACGGCCTGGGTGACTTCCTCGGCCAGGCCGGGATCGCCCACCTGCCGCACCGCGGCCGAATGCACCAGGCTGATGTGCCGGGTGACCAGGGCGGCAAAGGCCGGCTCGGATTGCGCGGTGGCAAACTCCCGCACCAGCGCCATGTCGGTTTGTGCCATCACTGACATCATGGCCGCGGCCGGCAAAACCGGACAAAGAATTTGGGGTGCACCCGGCTTAATGCAGCAGCCCGGACTTGCCGGCGGTCAGCGCCATGATGCAGGGGGCGGTGCGGCTTTGGCAGGAACATAAATCCAGGGTGGCCACTTCGAGTTCCGGGTGCGGGTTGGGCAGGGCGGTGAGGCAGAGGCGCAGCGGCTGTTTGCGGTCGCGGGAAAACGAGCCGCCCACCCAGGCGAGCGTGGAGCGCGGGGCGGCTGGACCGCGCACCTTGGCGCCGGGGTTGGCCACCCAGTCGAGCATGTCGGCGCCGTAGCACAGTTGGTTGGTGGCCGCCGAGCCGTCGGCATAATGCAACACCACGGCACACACCGGCGTGCCTTCGCGCGACGGGAAAAACGCGCCGTGATAAACGTAGAGCGTTTCAAATTTCTGGTGCACCGGGATGTCGGGAATTATTTTCGGAAATTCAATTTTCAGTTCCTTGGCGTTGCCCTCGCCCCAGAGGCAGATCATGCCCCCGATTTGCAACGGCACATGGTGAAACACCTGGAAGCCGCGCGGCACGGTGGTGAACGCAGGGAAGGCGGTGATGCGCTCAAAATAGGAAACCGGCGTGGTGTAGTGCGCGGTCAAATCCACGGGCGCGGCGCGGTGGTCGGCCACGGTGCGGTGGCCCTCGGCCTGCGCCCAACGCTCGCGCAATTGGGGCGCGAACCCCACCAGGAGCAATCCCGCGAGGAGGCACAGCCCCAGGCCAACGCTGAACCAGGCCAATTTGGTCTTGAGTTTAAGCATAAGCGAGCTTGCTGGATATGGTGTTTTTATATTAGCACAAGTCGGGATGGCTTGAAAGCGATTTGGCGGCGGTCAGATAGGCGATCCGAATCGGAAGGCAGCTCGTGCGTTCCGCTATTAAGCTTAATTTAAGATATTTAAAGCAAATTAAACCGGACTCCCCTGGCCAGCCCTGCAGGATTTAACACTGTTTAAGCTTTTAGCGCGTTTTGCGGTGCCACGGTTTCGGGCTAGGCTGAAATCGGGGGGCGCGGCCGGAGGCCGGTTCTTGACTTGGGCAAAACTGAAAACCTAATCTCGTTTTATGATACGACGTTCCCTCTGTTCTCTCACGTTGTTGCTGGCCTTGTTGTCCACCGCGGCTGCAGCCCAGCATTACCTGCCCGACGATTGCAGTGCCCTGGTCAACTTGCTGCCGCCCCCGCCGGCGATGGATTCTCCCGCTGGCCACGCGGATCTGGAAACCGTGTTGCAGGTGCAGGCGGACCGCACGCCGGCGCAAGTCAAGCGGGCTCTGCGCGTGGCCAACCAGTCCGTGGCCTCCTTCGCACAGCCGGTGTTGGGCGAATGGTTTCGCGCCAAGGATTTTCCGCGGACCATGGCCATCTTTGACGAGGTGGAGCACGAGAGCCGGAAGATCATCAATAACCAGGTAAAGCGGCATTGGAACCGCACGCGGCCGTACATTTACTCCAGCGCGGTGCATCCGGTGGTGGGCCGGCCCGACAATGCCTCGTATCCGAGCGGACATTCGGCAGCGGCGGCGATCTGGGGCACGATTCTGGCCGCGGCGTTTCCGGAGAAGGCGGCGGAGTTCCAGGCGCAGATTCACGAAACCATGTGGTGCCGGGTCATTGGTGGCGCGCATTATCCGAGCGACACCGCGGCGGGTGAGATGTTGGGCGAGGCCATCGCCAAAACCATGTTGCAGTCGCCTGACATGCAGGCGGCGCTGCAAACCATCCGCGACGAAATCGCGCCGCACCTGCAAGCGACGGCGGCAGTCCATCCGGCGCCGACACCAGTGCCCGTGGCGGAACCGGCGGCAAAGTAACGGGTCGTCTATGGTCCGGTGGCTGGCTTGCCGGCTGACTCCACGACGAGCATTTCCACCGGTTCCTTGCCGGGCACCAGTTCCAGGCCGAATTCATCGAGGAGATATTGCTCCAGATCGGCGCGTTTGGTCTGGCCGTTGAACATCCGGGCATCGAGGACATAGTTGTAGTGACCGGCTAATCCGGTGTGATCCACCACCACTTGTTTCAGGGCCAGTTCGGTGAAGTAAGCGAGGTCGGCGAGGCCGCGGTTAGTCAGGACCGTCTTACCGCCCTCCCCGCGGATGGTGCCCTGCGTGCCGGTGGCGGGCTTGAACCCGGCGCCACCGCCGTTCCGCACCTGCAAGCGCAGCACCGGCACCTCCCGGGTTGCCTTGTGGCCCACCCAGCCCGTCTGGCGCGCAATGACCTGCTGCAACCGCTGCTTCTGCTGGGCCTCAGTTTTTGCCGGCAACGTAATCAGACAATCATATCGGCCCGAGGGAAGCTCCGGAGGCAGCAACAGGCGTGTGGGGGAAATCTCGTACACCAGCGCCAGGAGTTTGGGCAGCGGGGCGCCGGCAGATTTGATGCGCACCTGCCGGTGCCAAAAATCATCGCGCACGCTGATCATTGTTCCCGGCTCGTTGGTAAAGTGGCTGGGCCGGACAATCAAAACATTGTTCGGCAAGGATTGTAGCTCAGCATAGTTGTTCACCCGGAAAAACCTGTCCGGCACGTTGGTGTTGATATTGGAAAAGTCCGGGGCGACGTTGTCCCGGACAGCCTGAATCACCACCGTGGCTGTGCCCGCCGTGAGCAACACGCCCGCGGCCACCACGGCCGCCATTTTCAGTTTCGTCCAGGCCATAAGTTTCAAGGCTCCTTTGATGAGGGTGAGGGTTGAGGTGGAAGTGGTACCCGAGGCCAGCGCCGCCCCGGCCACCGTTTGGGCCAGCGTGGCGGGCGCGGCGGCCACCGAATGGGCCGCCACCAAGCCGGTCAGGGCCGTCGCCGTGAGCACCACGCCTTGCCGGGCCAGACTCAATCGCAACTTGTCCACCGCGCGGTTGATGCGCTTGCGGGCCGCGGCCTCGCTGGCGCCGAGGGCGGTGCCGACTTCGCCCAGGCTGCGACCTTCAAAATAACGCAAGACCACGGCGTCGCGATCCATCGGCCCGAGCCGGGCCATGGCTTCATCCAGCAACGGGGCCAGCCGTTCCCAGCCGGGATCACCATGAGATTCCAAATCGGATTGCATGAAGGCCTCCTGTTCCCGGCGGTGCCGGCGCGCTTCGCGTTTTTCCACCGCGCCGGCCACATACCGGGCGGTGCGGTACAGCCAGCCGGGCAGAATGGTCTGGGGGCCCAACTGTCGGGCTTTCCGGGCGAGGATGATGAAGACCGCTTGCGTGACTTCCTCCGCCAGTTGCGGGTCGCGCACCTGCCGCAGCGCCGCCGAGTACACCAGGTTGGTGTGGCGGACCACCAGGGTCTCAAAGGCGGATTCGGACCGGGTGGCGGCGTAATCCCGCACCAGGCGCATGTCGTCGGCTATCATCCATCCTATTCATGCACACCCGTTGCCGAAAGGGGACAAATAATTTTGTGATTGCCGCAGAGGTCATGGTCCGCAACGCAACTGGCACAACTGATCCGGCGGCACCAATAGGGCGCGGCTATCGGCAAGGCCACGGTCGCGCGGGCCGGGTTCGGGCGCTCGCGGCACCACTCGGAACTATTTTACGGATTCGACCACGAGCGTCTCGACCGGTTCGCGGGCGGGCACGAGTTCCAGACCGAGTTGGGCGAGGAGGGCCTGCTGGATTAGCTCCCGTTCGGCGGGGTTGCGGCCATCGCGATGCCAGGGCCATTTGAGGGTGTAGTCATATTGCCCGGTCAACCCGGTGTGGTCGGTGACCGGCAGGCCAAAATAACCCTGAAGACACGCCGCCAGAGTGGTCAGCGGCTGGCGGTTGGCCCGGATTTCTCCCGGCCCGGAGAAGTTGCTGCCCGGGTCGGTTCCGGCCGGCTTAAGGCCCGGCGCTACCTCCAGTTTGCGCCGCAATTGCAACACATCTGTCGGTCGCGGTTCGGTGTGGGCCACGAGGCCAAAACGTTTTCGCAATTCGTCCCGTAATGGGGCCCACGGTTTGTAGGGCGGGGTCATCACAAAGTCAAAATTGCCCGGCGGCAATTGGGTTTCTACGGCCATTGTATACCAATTGTGGCCGTAGGCATACGCAATCAGCCCGCGCAGGGAACTGTTGACGCCCAGGGTGCGGTCACCGGATTGAATCATGCCATTGCGCTCGGGAAATCGGGTGGGGCGCAGGATAAAGGCGGAGGGAAGCCGGTTCAGCACGGCCTCGTCCAATGCCCAGTTTGAAGGATCGTCCGCCCACGCGAGCCCGGCGGCTGGCGGTGGCGCGTGCCGCATCCGCTCCACCAGCACGGTTGCCGTACCCGTCGCCAGAATGACGGCACCGACCGTCACCACGATTTTTGCCTTGGTCCAAGCCATAAGTTTCAGGGCTCCTTGAATGAGGGTTAAAGTGGAGCCGGCCACCGCGCCACCGGATGCCACAGTGGCCGCAATGGTGGTCGCCAGGCCTGCCGGTGCGGCGGACACGGAATGGGTGGCCAGTGCCGCGGCAAGGGTGACGGCGGACAGCGTGACGCCACGCCGGAGGAAGAACTTTCGCAATTTGTCCAAACCGCGATTTACCCGTTTTTGGGCGGCGGCCTCGCTGGCGCCCAACAAGGCGCCCACTTCCTTGAATTCCTTGCCGTCCAGAAAGCGGAGCACAATGGCGTCCCGTTCGGCGGCGCGCAAACTGGTCAGGGCATGGTCCAGCAGCGGCGCCAGTTGCCGCCAGGTTTCGGCATCGGAGGTTTCATCAGGGGTGAATCTCATGGCTTCGCGCTCCCGGTGGGCCCGGCGGATTTCGCTGCGAAGATAGGTCACCGCAGTCAGATGCGCCGTCTGATACAACCAGCCGGAAAGACACGGATGAGCCAGCAACCGGCGGGCTTTTTGCGCAAGAATCACAAACACCGCCTGGGCGATTTCCTCGGCCTGGTGCGGATGGGACACCTGCCGCCGGGCCACGGAATACACTTTGTCCAAGTGACGGTTTACCAGCGCGGCAAACGCCGCTTCCGATCCATGTTCCACATACTCCCGCAACAATTCCGTGTCGTTCCATTCCTGCATCTACCTGTAAATGCCGCCGCTGGGGGAAAGAGGACAGCTTTTTTGCGGGAAAATTTGCCACCTCCGGAACTGTTTGCGACGGGTTGCCAGAGGTGGAAGGTGCGGGGCCAGGCTGAAGCTGGAGTCAGCGGCTGTGTAAGAACTACCGGGCCATTACGGTTTGGGCGACCAACCGCTGGAGCGGTTTGGGTGGGGTGGCTTCCAAATTTTCATCCACGCGCCAGTGTTCCGGATCGGATTTGTCAAATGCGCCCACGAGCAAAAACCGGTTGGAATCCGGCAACTGGGTGAATCTCCGGGTGAGGTTGTTGAATACAATGAAATCCGTCGGCCCGTGGTAAATGCTGTTCATGTTCCGCAAGGTTTCCGGCGCCACCGTGCCGTAAACCACCAGCCGGTTTTTGGGGTTGATGGGATTGGGGCATACAAAGATGGCGCCCACGTCGCGGCCCAGGCATTTTTGTTTGCCCACCCGGATGCCATCGGCTTCAAAGACCAGCGGCAGGTCCTCGCGCACGCGCCGGAACAGGCTGTGGTTTTCCGGCGAACCGTAGATGTAGATGGTCCGGTCGTGGATGTCCTGCTCGGTGAGTTCCCGGTCGCTTTTGACCGCCTGCGCCGGATCCAAGTCCCGGCGGAATTGCCGGATCATCTGCTCCACATAGGCATGGGTCTTTTCGTCGCCTTCCGGATAGGTATAGATGGCGTTGGGGAGATTGTGGGCATTGTTAATGCCATTGCTGAAGACCTTCTTCCAGCTGGCGCTTTGTTCCAGCAACGGCCCGGAGCCGTTGCGGTCCAAGATGCCGGTCCGAATCACGACCGTGGTGGTGCCGGCCACCGCCAAAACGGCGGCAGCGGATACAATTGCGATTTTTGCTTTGGTCCATGCCATAATTTTCAAGGCTCCTTGGATGAGGGTTAGGGTTGAAGTCGAAGCTGCTGCGCCCGAGGCGGTGGCGGCCACAATGGTGGCGCCCAGGCCCACAGGCGCGGCGGAAACGGAGTGCGCCGCCAATGCCGCGGCCAACGCGGCGGTGGTCAGCTTCAGGCCCCGATGCTGGAAAAAGGCGCGCAGCTTTTCCAGCGCGCGGCTGGTGCGCTTGTGCGCCGCCGCCTCGCCGATGCCCAGCAGGGCGGCCGCTTCGGCGCCGGTTTTGTTTTCATAATAGCGCAGCACCACCAGGGCGCGGTCGGGGCCGCTCAGCCGGGCCATGGCGGCCTCCAGCTCGGGGGCCAATTGTTCCCAGACACCCGGCGGATCGGATTCGTTCAGGCTGGATTGCATGTAGGCCTCCTGTTCCCGGTGGTGCCGGCGGATTTGTGCGCGCAAGAACCTGGTGGCGGTGAACCGCGTCGTTTCGTACAGCCAACTGCTCAACCCGGAAACATGGCCGAGCGTGCCGACCTTTTGCGCGAGGATGAGAAATACCGCCTGGGTCACATCTTGGGCGTCGCCGGCATTGCCGGTAAACCGGAACGCCACAGAATAAACCAGGTTTACGTACCGGCGGACGATCTCGGCGAAGGCCGCCTCGGAACGGGCGCGGGCATATTGCCGGATCAAATCTCTGTCGGTCATGTCGGGCATTTCCAATGTGTCCCCGCTGCGCGGCGGATTTGGACAGGAAAATTCTAAATCATCGGGGGAAGTTGCCGCCACACCTTTGCGGCCAATTTCAAAACGTGCCCGGCTTGCCGTCGGGAGTGGCGGGATTGCACCAAAGATCATTGGGCAAGTTGGCCGGCCAGGGCGGGTCATCGGGAAATACCGCCTGACCGCTGGTCATTTTGTACAGCTTGGGGGCAGATTCCCGTTGCGCGCTGCCGTCGAACCGCCCAATGGTTACCTGGGAGTGCGGGTTGCGGCTCATGTCGCCGGACGGGGTGCCGCCATGCCGCCGGGTGAAACCTTCATAGGGGTAATCAGCCCCGTTGTTAAAGGTGATAGGCGCGGCTTCGTCGCTCTCCCATTGCAAAATATTACCCGGCTTGAATTCACCCAGCTTGTGAGTCCGGTCGGTCTCCCGGTCGTAACTGCTCACGGCCCCGTTCCATACGTAACTGGAGACATACATATCCCGCAAATAAAATTGCCCATCCACGCGGTCGCCGGGACACATCAAAACCTTGGCCGTTTTCAGGTAGGGATAAAGTTCGCCGTGAGTTACCGCCTCCAACTGTCTGGGCACGACCGCCGCGTAACCGGCCGCCGTGCCTCTGCCGCCGTAGGGAAACGGCGTGCCGTAGGCCCAGCAAGCGACCGGATGGGACCAGCCGGGATTCGGCAACTGGTCATTGGCGTCGCCGGCATAGAGATGGGTGGCCAGCAGAATCTGCTTGTTGTTATTCACATCCGTGATTGCTTGCGCCCGTTCCCGCGCGCGGCTCAGCGCCGGCAGCAACAGCGCCGCCAGGATGGCGATGATGGCGATCACCACCAGCAGCTCCACCAATGTGAACGCCCGCTTCATGGGATTGCGGAAAGCATAGCCCGTTTTTCCGGAACCGGCAGCGGAAAGCCGCAGACGCTAGAACAACGTCGGGCTCAGTTGCGCCCCGGCGGCCAGCGGATGCTCGAAGTCCGCCTTTTTAACCGGCGGGTTAATCTGCATGTCCTCGTAAGTTTCCGTAGCCGTACCCTTCATCTGGGAGAGCAGGGGGCCCATTTTTTTGGCCGCGGCCCGGGCCTGCTCGCGTTGCTCAGGCGTCAGGTGTTTCATCTTGGCGAGTTCCGCGTCCATTTGCTCGTCGCTGGCCGCGGGCATCTTGACGTCGCCGCCGAAGACGAGCTGTTTTTGTTTCAGCAGATAGTTGTCCTTGGTCACCCAGAGAATGGTCTTCAGGCCCATGACTTCTCCTTTCAGCACGAAGCAATCGGTGTCATCAATGGTTTCATCCGCGGCCCGGATGGAGGCGGCAAGCCCTTGGAGCGGGTTGCCGGATTCGTTATAGAAAATCATGGGCAGGGTGCCCGCCGCGCCGCCGGATACTCCTGTGGCCGAGGCCAGTGCCAGCGCCCGGTTCTCCAGCTTGGTGTATTTCTTGTCCGTCAGGGCCAGAAAGTCGCCTTTGCCGGCCGACCACGCTGCACCCTTCATGCTGGCGGGGCCCATTTTGGTTTCCCACTCAATTCGGTAAAAATCCGGCCGGCCCAATTTGATGGTGAAGCTGCCTTCCGTATGGGCCGCCTGGTTCATCGCTTTTTGAAACTCCGGGGATTTCCGGGCGGATGCCGGTACCCGCTCCATGCCGGGCAGGTTTTTGGTATCCACTCCCGACATGTCCATGACCATGGCCACCTTGCCGCGGGCGCTGTAGCTGGTGAATGACTCATATTGCGCCGTGACCTTGTGCAGAATCTCGGCTGCGGTGAGCTGGGACAAGTCGCCGGGCGACTCTCCGGCGGCGGCAGTCCGGGCGGTCGCTCCCGCCGGCGGCTGTTGCGGGCCCCGGGAAAATTTGCCCGCCAGAAACAGGGCGGTGGCCGTTCCCAGCAAGATCACGGCTATGGCGGCACCCACGCCCACCCAGACCGCCCGCGATTTTCTGACCGGCGGCGCGGGCATCCGCGTTCGGGGACTGGTGGGCGCGGGTGGCACGGTCATGACGCGCGCGCAGGCGGGGCAATTAATTGTGTGGCCGGAATAGGCGTCGGAAGCCTGGATGTGCTGGCCGCAACTGGGGCAGGAGAATTTGAATTCAATCATAAGCCGGCAGGGGTTGAAAAGAACGGCCCGGGTTTGCTGTAGTTATACCGCTTGAAACCCCGACCGTCATGGAAAAATGCGCGTTTGTTTGTAATCCCCAAGCCCTCGGGTAGCGCCGGGAGCCAGACGGGGCTTCAGCGGGCGAAATCCGCGACCGGGTATTGCTGGTTTATCACGATGTTGGAATGAATCTGGGTGTAGACGACGCCGGAGTTCAGCGAGTCTTGCACCTGCTTCATAATGCTTTTCATTTGCGGGCGCAATGCGGCGACCGCCTCCGGAGTGACCGGCTTGTTCTGCCGGCGCAACGACTGTTTTATTGCATCGTCAACGGTCTGATTCCATTGCGCGGCGGGAACTCCATTTTCCACATATTTCATCCGGGTTTGATGGATCAGGAAATCCTGCTTGCCGATCCAGAAAGTTGCGGTCGCCGTTCCCGGTTTGCCAATTCTGGGAAGCTTGGACAAATCAATCGCCGCGCTTGACACCACATAGCAATCAACACCGTCCACCGAGGCATCGGCTTCCTTTAGGAGCGGATAGCGGCCCGAAGCCGCCGGGGCGGCAAAATCGCCAATGTCCTGGGCGAAGAACATTCCGGGAATGGTGGTCGCGGCAAAACTGGAATACGGCATGGCGCGGGCCAGGGCGGCCGCCAGATTCGGCATTTTTTGCGGCTGGTTCGGCGCCGCTTGCTTGATGGCAGCGGCGAGGAACCCCGGCGCGGTGACTTGCAGCTTGTCGCCGCTGCCGTCAGACCAGACGGCGCCGGTGGCCAAGTTAGGTCCGTTGGTTTGGGCCCAACTCACCCGGTAAAGATTGGGCCGTTCCAAGCGGGTGGCAAAAGTCAGGGTCAGGGTTTGCTCACCGACCTCAGACGACACGACCCCCGTGTCGCTGTAGCTTGAAAGCGCCGCATATGCGTCCACAGATCGGGTCATGATTTGCCCGGGTGTCAGGGTCTGGTCACGCTCCATTCGCATTACGGTGGTGGTGATGGTGCCGCCGACGAGGAGAGCCGCAAGGCCCAACCCCAGGCCCATTTTGATTTTGGAATATGCCATAAGCTTCAAGGTTTCTTGGGCCAA
>DATJIU010000125.1:0-68646 GCA_035492855.1 Dongiaceae bacterium
TCGGTGAAGGAGGATTTCAGCAAATCGGGCAGCACGCGCAGCCAGAGGCGGAGCAGGCCCCAGCGGGGCGATTCGCACCAGGCGTCGCGGCACTGGTCGCGGAACAGTTGCAGCATGACCGGGCCGTATTCCGCCTGGTGGCTCAGGGGGTAGCAGCGCAGCAGCCGGGCGTAAATGCCCGCGGACCAGATCACGGCGGGGTTGAAAGGGGTGGCGGGCATCAGAAACCTCCTGCCAGGATGGCGTTGCCGGGTTTGGGGATGAGGCGTTTGCCGCGGGCCACGTTGACCATGGCCTCGTAGCGTTGCGCCTCGGCGCGGAGCACGCGTTCGCCCAACCCGCTGAGGCGATAGTAGCGGCGGCGTTCGTCGTCCAGCGTGGCGTCCGGGCGCTCGTCGGATTCTTCAATCAACCGCGCAGCGATGAGGCGCTTGATGGTACCGTAGAGCGTGCCCGGGCCCATCTTGATGTGGCCACCGGTATGGGCGGCCACTTCCTGCATGATGGCGTAGCCGTGGCGTTCGCCCTCCGCCAGGGCGAGCATGATGTGAAAAGCCGCCGGCGTCAGCGGCAAGAGCGATTGTGGTTCGGGAGCGGGGTCAGCCATAATGTATCGGGGTTAGATATATCGGATGCGGATATATTTAACACAGACCGGTTCCGTGTCAAAAGTTTTTTTCGCGAGGAAGAAATTATGACGTTCTGGTAGGGAAGGCCGGCGATTAAACATTTACAACCGCACCCTCCGTCGCAACATGTCCGCCAAAGGACACGCAATGATATTGTGCATTGGAACCACGCCGGCGGCCCAGCGGGTGATGATGTTCCGCCGCCTGGCCGTGGACGCGGTGAACCGCGCGGCGGTGACGTTGGACGGCGCGGCGGGCAAATCGGTGAATGTGGCCAAAGTGCTCGCGGCGTTGGGTGCGCCGGTGGCGGCCACCGGATTCTTGGGCGGCGACCGGGGGGAATTCATCCGGCAGGCGCTGGTGGCGGCCGGGGTGGCGGCGGATTTTGTGACCGTGCCGGCGCGCACGCGGCAATGCATCACCGTCATTGATGAAGCCACCGGCACACACACCGAACTGGTGGAAGAGAGCAGCGCGGTGACGGCGGCGGATTTCGAACAATTGCTGGGCATCATCCGCCACCGATGTGCGGCGGCCAAGCTCATGGTGTTGTCGGGCAGCATTGCGCCGGGCGGTCCGGCGGATTTTTACCGGCAATGCGCGGAACTGGCGCGGGCGGCGGGGAGTCTGGCCATCGTGGATGCCCAAGGAGCGGCGTTGCGGGCGGCATTGCCGGCCCAACCGGGGTTGATCAAGCCGAACCGGGTGGAACTGGCCGCTACGGTAGGCCGGGAACTTCCCGGCGATGCGGAAGTTCGGGCTGCCATGCGGGAACTGCACGAGCAAGGCGCGCAACAGGTGGTGGTGACGGCGGGGCCAAATCCGGTTGTGGCGTTCGACGGCAAGCACTTCTGGAACGTGCCGCCGCCAAAAGTTCAAGCCGCCAACCCCATTGGCTCGGGCGATGCCTTTACCGCCGGGCTCGCCTGGCGGCTGGCGGCGGGGGATGATTTGGGCGAGGCGTGTCGCTGGGGCGTGGCGGCTGGGGCGGCCAATGCGCTCACCCTGATGCCGGGGGAATTGAACCGGGCCGACGTGGAGCGGCTGGCGGCAGGGATTCAGCCACAACGGGTTTGACCGGCTGGCGCGGACCAAACAAAAATTCGGAAAGTCCCATGACAAGCCGGCCAACCTGAGGTATGTTGCCGCCAACGGTTGGCCGGAACGCAAACCAGCTCCAACTTCAGCCAGGAATTCCCAAGGTTGAGTGATGCCGCAGGGAACGGTTGTGGTTTGCCCCGGTCAAAGCAGAAATCGCATTGCAGTAAGAAGGACGGTGCGTGGCACCGAGAACAAAATGTCGTACAGCTTTGGCAACTTCAAAATTGGCGGGGCCCCGGCCCCGGATTCCGCGTATGATCAGGCTTCCCGGCTCGCCGCCGGACACAAGCACGTTCAGGGAAAGAAACCCACGTACAGCAAAGTGTTTCGCTGGCAGCCGGCGGCGGGTGCCGCCAAACCGGCCACGGTGGAACTGGTGGGTTCCTTCACCGAATGGAAGAAGCTGCCCCTGCAACACGAAGCGGCCACCAATACCTGGCAGCTTTCTGTGCCCAATATTCTGAGCAACCGCACCCATCACTATATGCTGCTCGCCGACGGCCAGCCGGTGTCCGACAAGAACAGCGACGGCATGGCCATTCCCGAAGGGCCGCAAGAAGCCCAATACGCGCTCACCACGCCGCGCGGGCCCCGGGTGCACATGCTGTTTGCCCAGACCAAGTAACGCACTGATTTGGCGGGCAGCGTTGCCAGCTCCGCCCAAAACCGGCACATTGAGGCCGTATGGCTCCCGCCACACACCTCTTCCTGAGCTGGGTGATCGCGGCCAAAACCACCGACAACCCGCGGGATTGCCGGTTGGTCACCTTGGCCGGCATTTTGCCCGATCTCGACGGGTTGGGCTTGGGGCCCGATTTGCTTAATCAAGCCTTGGGCCGTCCCGCCACGCATTTTTATTTGAATTACCATCACTTCCTGCTGCACGGTCTGGCGGGAGGGCTGTTGATTGCGGGCGTTCTGGCGGCGTTTGCGCAAAGGCGGTGGCGGGTGGCACTGCTGGCCTTGGCCTTGTTTCATTTGCATTTGCTCTGTGATTTGGCGGGTTCCCGCGGGCCGGACCCGGACGATCTCTGGCCGATATTTTACTTTGGGCCGTTCCACAAGGACCCCATGTGGCTCTGGACCGGGCAATGGCCGCTGAATGCCTGGCCGTTGCAGGTGAGTACGGTGTTGCTCTTCGGCTGGAGCCTCGGGCTCGCCGTGAAACGGGGCGATTCGGTGGTGGGAGTTTTCAACCGCCGGCTGGACCGGACCTTTGTCGCCGTGCTCCGGCAATGGCAACTGGCATTGAGCCGGAAAGGCTGGTGGCCCGCCTGGAACCAGGAATTACAATCATGAATCCTCCCATTCCCAAAACCCGCACTCTGCTGGTGCGTGGCTGGCGGCGCAAATGCCCGCAATGCGGCCAGGGCGCGCTGTTCAAACGCTGGATTGATGTGAATGACCGTTGCTCCCACTGCGGGCTGCAATTCCTGACCGATCAGGGCGATCTCTGGGGGGTGCTGGTCTTTGCCGACCGGTTCCTGTTTATCATTCCCTTCGTGGCCCTGTTTTTTCTGGGCTTATATCATCCGGGGCTGCCGGTATTTGTGGCCAGCGGCATCGTGATGCTGGCCGCGTTGATCTTCACCATGCCCCATCGGCTGGGGCTGAGCCTGGCCCTGGATTATGTCATCCGCCGGAACAGTGGCGACCTGTCCGATCCGGAAGCCGTCTCCCCGGCCGGGCCCAAGGACCCCAAGGATGCCCCATGAGTACGGATTCTCCCAATGCTCCAGCGGCGCCGCAGCCCGAACCGCAAAAGCAACTTGCCGGACTGCGCGAAGTGGTGTTTCAACTGCACAAGACGCTGATTGATTCCGAGCGGGTCAGCTACGAGCAAACCATCGGCACCATCACCTCGCCGAATCACTTCCTGCAACTGCTCACGCAAGACCCGTGGTTTGCCTGGTTGCAGCCGTTGTCCCGGCTCATCGTGACCATGGACGAGGCGCTGGATGCCAAGGAAGCCCCATTAACCCGCGCCGAGGTGCAGCGATTGGTGGAGGCAACCCGCAAGCTGCTCGTGGCTTCCGAGAGTGGCGAGGATTTTCCCCGACATTACTTCGATGCCTTGCAACGCGACCCGGACGTGGTGATGGCGCATGCGGCCGTGACCCCGTGGTTCAAGCCAGGGCCGCCGCAAGGTTGAATGGCTCAGGGTTTGGCCCCGCCCGTCATTGGGTAAGTGAACTCGTAGGCGCTGGCGGCGTTCGTCCGGTATTGATGCTGCGATGGCGAATAGGTTTTCACGCGGATGACATTGTTGGCCGGGGAAAATTCGTAGAGCCGCAGATACCCATCGCCGCCGCGGACGTCGCTTTGATAATCGCTCAGGCAGGAGTCCACGCGATGGCCGGCTTCCAAGTCCATCCGGTGCGATTCTCCCGAGTTGTGGCCGCACAGCATCAGGAACAGGTTGGCGTGATGCTTCAATTTGTCGTAAATGGCCTGGCCGCGCGGATCCCAATCGCCATTTGCTTTCAGGATGTCGTGGCTCACCACAATGGCCCGCCGGTTGGCGTATTGCGTCAGCACGCCATCCGCCCAGGCGTCAATGGCCGGATAATCCAGCGTGGGGTCGTTGTAATTGAAATCAATATAGACCATCACAAAGTCCATGCCGCCCGCGGTGAGCAGGTCGTAGTGGTTCTGGTTGGCGGCGGTCATGCTGCCGCCGAAATAGTGATGCCGCGCAAAGTGGTCGCGGCCGAAATAGGCCTGGTACTTTTCCGTGCCGCCGAGGTGATCATGATTGCCCGGCATGATTCCGTACGGAATGCCATCCGGCAGTCCCGTCAGCGCCGGATCTTCCAGCCGGTACATGGCGTTGGTGGCGGGCAGCCATTGCTCGGGCAATTTGTCCCCGCCGTCTGTGATGTCGCCCAGATGCGCCACATAGACAATGTTCAGGTTCGTGCGTTGGGCGATGATCCAGTCCGTCTGCGCCTGGAAAATTTGGGGATAGTCGCGGGCGTAAATCTGCGTGTCCGGCAGTGCCACGATGGTGAAATCCGGTGCCGGTGCGGCTGCCGGCGCCGCTGCTGCGGGTGCCACCGGAGCTTCCGCGGGGGTGGAACAGGAAACCGTCAGCCCACCCCAGGCGGCCAAGACAATGATCAACAGCTTGTTCATGACGGCGCAGTCTAATCCCCAGGCAGAAGGCAGGAAACCGATTTATTGCAACTTCTCCGAAACAAATCGTGACGCTGCGGTGGCAACGCGGCATCATCCCGCCGCTTGCAACCGGCCCGTTCCAACCCCGTCCCCCGGCTCCGCCTGCGGGTTACCGCCACAGCGGAGACCATCTTGCGCGGCGGACATCCGTGGCTGTTTGCCGCGAGCATCCGCGAACAAAACCGCGCCGGTACCGCCGGCGAACTCGCCGTCATCTACGACCGCAAAGACAAATTTCTGGCCTTGGGCCTGTACGATCCCGATTCGCCGCTGCGGGTGCGGGTGTTGCACGCGGGCAAACCAGTGACCGTGGACGCCGCCTGGTGGCAGCAGCGATTGGAAACCGCATTGCAGCGGCGGCGCGAATTGTTTGACGCCCGCACCAACGGTTTCCGCTGGATTCACGGCGAGAGCGACGGCTGGCCCGGGCTGGTGCTGGACCGCTATGCCGGCACGCTGGTGCTGAAGCTTTACACCGCCGCCTGGTTGCCGCGTTTGGCGGAGGTGACACCGTTAATCAGGGCAGCCTTGCAGCCGGAACGGTTGATATTACGCCTCAGCCGCAACATTCAAGAGACTGCGCGAAAAGAATATCAGTTGGAAGACGGAATGGACCTCGCCTTGCGGTCGCTACCCGACCTGACGCCGGTGGAGTTTCAAGAGACGGGCATCTGTTTTGAAGCCGATGTGGTGCGCGGACAGAAGACCGGATTTTTCCTCGACCAACGCGAAAACCGACGGCGGGTGGAAGCACTTGCACCGGGACGGGCGGTGCTCAACGCCTTCAGTTTCTCCGGCGGATTTTCCCTTTATGCGGCGCGGGGTGGGGCCGCGTCCGTGACGGATCTCGACATCAGCGTTCACGCCTTGGAAAGCGCGCGGCGCAATTTTGCCTTGAACCGGGCAGACGCGAAGGTGGCGGCCTGCCGGCATGAAACCGTGCAGGCCGATGCCTTTGCCTGGCTGGAGCAGCAAACCCGGCCGCGGTTTGATCTGGTTATTCTCGATCCGCCTTCGCTCGCCAAACGGGAGACTGAACGGGCCGGCGCCATCCAGGCCTACGGCCGGCTGGCGGCCAACGGTATGCGGGCGGTGCGTCCGGGCGGGGTGCTGGTGGCGGCCTCATGCTCGGCGCATGTCAGCGCGGCGGAATTTTTTGAGGCGGTCCGGGCGGCGGCCAAAACCTCCGGGCGGCGCTGGCGTGAACTGGAAACCACCGGGCATCCCGCCGACCACCCGGCGACCTTCCCCGAGGCGCAGTATTTGAAGTGCATTTACCTGCAAGCGTGACTGACGCCAATTTTACTCCCGCACCGTGCGCAAACCGAGTTGCACGATTTGGTGGATCAGTTGCGGGTACGTCAGCCCGGCGCGGGCGGCGGACTGGGCAAAGTCTTCGTCGGCGGCGAGAATGGGATTGGGATTGGCTTCGATAAAATACAGCTCGTTGTTCGCGTTGAGCCGCAGGTCTACGCGCGCATAACCGTCAATGGTGAGCAGGTGGTAAATGCGTTTGCAGGTCTGCTCGATGCTGCGGATCACGGCGGGATCGAGTCCCTCGGCGAACTGGTTTTGCAGGCCCCAGCGTTTGCGGTATTCCTCGTCCCACTTGGCCTTGTAGGTGGCGATTTTGGGTTCATCCGGCGGCACTTCGCGGAAGACCAGTTCGCGAATGGGAAACACCTGGAGGCGATGGTTGCCAAGCACGCTCACATACAGTTCGCGGCCGGCGATGTATTCCTCGGCAATCACATCGTTGCCCAGTTTCTCGTGGATGAACTGCACCCGGTCGCGAAACTGTTCGTCCGTTTCCACGAAGGACGCCTGCGAAATGCCGTGCGAGGCCTCCTCCTTCAGCGGCTTGACCAGCAGGGGAAACTTGAGCCGTTTGGGCCGCGCGATGCGTTTGCCCCGGGGGATCATCACAAAATCGGGCACATCAATGCGGTGATAGCCGAGGATTTTTTTGGAGATGCCCTTGTGTTTGCAGAGGGTCAGCCCGGTGGAACCGCAGCCGGTGAAAGCCAGCCCGTGCATCTCCAGGAAGGAGACGATGTTCTGGTCAAAGGCCCGGTTGTTTTTGAACTGGTCGGCCAGATTGAAAATCAGGTCTGGCGCAAAGCTCTGGAGTTTTTGCCGGAGCAGGTCGAGGTCGTCAAAAATGGCCAGATGCTCCACAATGTGGCCGAGTTCCTTCAGCGCGGCGAGGACGTTGGCCTCGGTCTTCCAGTCGTCGGTCAGGAGTTCGGCGCTCAGGTCCTGGTCCACTGTGGTGGGGGTAATGGCGTCGAAGAGGGCGAGGATTTTGAGTTTCTTTTTCAAGGACTATTTGGTGCGTTTGAATTTGCCGGTGAAAAGGTGGTTCATCACGAGCGTGGTAATATAGGCGGCCACCTGCAGGTTCTGCTTGGGATCGTAGGCTTTGATGTGCAGGTCCAGTTCGTCGCAGCGGTCAATCAGCCGGGCGAGCAACTGGTTGGCGCGGTATTTTTTTTCATTGGTCCACTGGCACACGGCATCCAGCAACTGCCGCCGGTGATGGCGCAGATAGGTGGAGGCGGGCACGCGCCCGGCCACATCGGGCGTGGCGTCAAAAAGCTGGCGCAGGTCGTTGTCGTAAAAATCCGGAAAGGCGTCCTCGTACAGCTTGCGCTTCCGGGCATAGTGCGTCTTGAGCTTGATGTTGAGGCAATCGTAGTCAGCGGGACGGTACGCCGGTTGATGCGGCGGCGGTTTGCCGGCGAGCGAACGCATCAGTTCATCCACGTACTCCAGCTTTTGCAGCGCCTTCCAGCCGCGATAACGTTCGCGCCAGTCGAGTCCGGGGGTCAGCCATACGGCGAATGTTTCGGCCCAGTCCTCGTCGGGATGGCTCTGGGCATACCAGTCGTCCAGGTGGACCACGAAGGAATGGCTGTAGGGACGCGGCCGGTAAAACTGCGGGGTTTCGTCGGTGGAAGTGGCGCCGAAGACGCGGCGCCACTTGGAACGTTTCTGGATCTGGTAGGCGTAAAAATAGGCGTGGGCCGTTTCGTGGCGCATGAGGCGGAGAAACCATTCCGGCGTGTCACCCTCCACTTCGAGCATGAGATTCCGTTCCAGTTTGCGCAGCCGTTCGTGCGTGAGAAAGAACGGGATGAAAATGGCGGGGAGGCCCACCGGCACAAACCATTCGTCGCCCACGTGGCAGGGAGGATGAAAGGTCAGGCCTTTGGCGGAAAGCTCGGCATAGAGCTGCTGGATGAGCGGTTCCAGTTCCGTGCCGGAGAGTTGCAACCCAAGCCGGGAGATTTTGCACTCCAGCAATTCGGCATCGCTGTAGTGGGTCCAGTGGGGAACTTCCATGCGCCGCAAGCTACCATGCGCGCCCCGGCGACCACAAGCCCGGCGCCCGGCCACGCCGGAATATTTGGTCTGAATATCCTGAAGGCAACCCGCTTGCAGAAGAATTGATCTGGAGGTTGCCGGGGGAGGGATTTTTCGTTTCCAGACTTGTTGAAAACCGGGGTTTCCGCCATCTTAGGTTCCGTTGAACAAGGAGTTCAGACCTCCGCGTGAATGTAGTACCACATGAGCCGTAACCAGCAGCCAACCCCCGAGATTTCGCCGGTTTCCGTGGCGCCGCGCGAGCGCGCGAAGGGCGGCCGGATTTTGTTCGTCACCGATTTCTATCTGGAAGGCATGCTGGCGGGTATTGTGGATTTTGCCCGCGAGGCGGGTTGGGATCTGGATGCCAACATGCGATTGCACGGGCGGTTTCCCCCGGCGGACAACGCGGCGGGCATTCTGGCCACGGTACGGGGCGAACGGGTGCGCGACTGGCTGGCCAAACAAAATAATTGTCCCATCGTGCGGATGCTGGTATCGCCCTTCGACCTGCCGTATCCGGCGGTGGAAGCGGATTATCGCGCAGCTGGTGAGGTGGGCGCGCGGCACCTGTTGGAACTGGGACATGTGCATTTTGCCTTTTACGCCCTGCAAAATTCCGAGGACACCGCCGAGGCGTGGTCGGGATTTTCCAGTGTGCTGAAAGCGGGCGGCCGGCGGGCCACGCTGCTGGACTGGTCGGCCCAAAATTTGAACCGGGGTTACCTGGACGTGGCCCGCGACGAACGCTGCCGCTGGCTGGCGGGCGAATTGCAGCGGTTGCCCAAGCCGCTGGCCATCATGGGTGACGATGACCGCCGCGTGCTGGATGTGCTGACCGCCTGTGAAATGGTGAAATTGCGCGTGCCGGAGGACGTGGTGGTGCTGGGCTGCGACAATCATTGGGTGGAGCAGCGCATGGCCGAGATGCCCATTTCCTCGGTGGACATGAATTTCAAGGGCATGGGCTGGCACGCTTCGCGAATGTTGCAGCAGTTGATTGACGGCAAAACCCTGGCCGCGCCGGTGCTCAAAATCAGTCCGCTCGGAGTGCTGGCCCGCCGGTCCACAGCCGCCATGGTGACCGATTCGCCGGAGATCACCGCGGCGGTGTCGTATTTGCGCGAACACTTCCACGAGCGGCTGCGCGTTTCGGAACTGGCCAAACGCTCGGGGATGTCGGAACGGGTTTTCGAGAAGGAATTCAAGCGGTGCCTGGGGCGTTCGGCGCGGGAGGAAATCCTGCGCGCCCGGCTGGCCTGTGCCGCCCGGTTGCTGCGCGACACCGACCTCAAACTCGAAGCCATTGCCAACGAGAGCGGGTTTGGCTCGGCGGCGCAGTTGTGCCGCGCCTTTATTGCCGCCTACGGCTCCAGTCCCAATGTGTGGCGCCAACAGGTCAAACAGGCCGTGGTCATCACCGCGTGAGAGGGATTGGCAATGGGGACTCCGCCCCGGGGCGCATCCCAAAACGGCAAAACTTTTTCGGATTAATGCAATGGACGCCGCTTGTTAAGGACTGGAGATTGTCTTAACAAGTGCGCCAGGAGGATGGGTCAAGCAGTTTTGCTTAAAATTCCAGGAGGCATCGGACGTCCCATTGATTCAAATTTTTTCCGGGCAGGGGCAGCCCTCCGGGAAGGCAAATTTGCATCCGGTTTTTCAGCCCGGCGTTTTTAGCCTCTGGGGAATGGGTGATGATTCCCAACGGCGCCCCGGGGCGTTCCCCCGGGGCAAGGAATTGTCGCCGACCCGGCCCAACAAATTTATGTGTAACAAGTCGTATTCGGTGCGCCCGGGAAAAACCGGGGCTTTCACCCTCATTGAACTGCTGGTGGTCATTGCCATCATCGCCATCCTGGCCTCGTTGCTGTTGCCGGCCTTGTCCAAGGCCAAAACCAAGGCCCAGGGCATTTCCTGCCTTAACAATACGAAGCAGTTGACGCTGGCCTGGACGATGTACGCGGGGGACAACGGCGGGCACTTCGTTTACAACAAGCCCGGCAATGCTTCCGATCTGGGCAACTGGGTGGGCAATGTGCTGGACTGGAGCGCCAGCACGCAGAACACGGATTTGAAATTGCTGCAAAAAGCGGCGCTTGGGCCGTATGTCGCCAAAAACGTAGGCATCTACAAATGCCCGGCGGATCAAATCGGCGGGCCCGCCGGTCCCCGCGATCGCAGCCTTTCCATGAACGCCTATGTGGGCGATACCGGCCACGGCCAGCCGATTACCGCCGGCTTTTCCCAGTTCATGAAGGAGTCGGACTTCCGCAATCCTTCCGGCATCTTTGTGTTTCTGGACGAGCACCCGGACAGCATCAATGACGGGTGGTTCATTTTCTGCACCGGAGGAAATCCCCTGGAGCGCAACCAATGGAGCGATCTGCCGGCCTCCTACCACAACGGTGCCGGCGATTTCTCCTTCGCGGATGGCCATTCGGAAATCAAGCGCTGGCTCAATGCCAGCACCAAGATGAATGTCCGGAAAAATGACGGGTATCTCCCGCTCTCTGTGAATCCGGCCAATAAAAACCAGGACATCACCTGGGTGGCGGAACGGACCACTTATCGCAAGTAAGCCAGAGGTTATGGCCGCACCGGACCCCACCAGCAACCCGGATCCTTGCCGGGACGGACAAGGCCAGCGAAAGGGCTGGCTCAATGCGGGTTGCGCCGATGGTGGCATCCCACGAATCACTCCATTTGGCATGCTGATATGCAATCCACACTGGCCCGGGTTGAGGCTTTCCCGGGTCGGAATATAACCGCAACCATATCAGTCATGCACAGGCGCGGATCGGGTTAATCCCCCCGGTCCGCGCCTTAACCATTGCTCCTTGAGGGATTCAAGGTTACAATTGGGTTAATTCTTTTACCCATGAAGCGTGTTCTCTTCCCACGTCGTTGGTTGTATTGTGTCTGTCTCCTCCTCCTTGCGGTGATTGCTCCCGCTCAGGCCGCCAACATGACTCCGATAACCGTCACCGGTTTCAATGCGGATTTGGTCATTGAGAGCACGGCTTCCGGCCCGCCCTTTTCCAGTTATGCCACCGAGCTCAACCCCGGCGAGAACCTCAGTTTCTACGAGTCCGGCCTTTCCGGATTTTTCTATGGCCTGCCGGCGGGAGGTAATTTTACCAGTGCCGATGACGGCACCACGGTGTTTCAGTTCCAACCCTTCACGGGTAACAATGCCCTCGTAATGAGCAGTGATACCGGCATCACCACCGGCACCCTCACCCTGGCCATCCCGCAGACCTATGGGCGCGTGGCCATCCTGGCCAATTCCGCCAGCGGCGGGGGGTATCCGAACGTCACCTTCAATTTCAACGACGGCACCAGCTACACTACCTTCTATAACGCTCCCGATTGGTTCAATAACAGCGGCTACGCCCTGCTGGGGGTGGAACGCATCAACCTCGGCAACGGCAATACCAGCGGCGCCCCGGACAACCCCCGGTTTTACCAGACGACCGTTGACCTGGATGCCGCGCTGGGCCTGACCAACAAGACGCTGGTGAGCATTTCGTTCGACCAGGCCTCCGGCTCGGGTTCCACGGCCATTTACGCGGTCAGCGGCGTGGTCGGCCAGCAAATTCCGGCGGCCATCCTCAGCGACCCCAAGGACCTCACGGTCAAGGAGGCGGATCCCGCCAGTTTCAATGCGGCGGTGTCAGGCAATCCCACCCCGGCGGTGCAATGGTATCGCGGCGGGGTGAGCATTCCTGGGGCGACCAATCTCACTTATAATATTGCGGCCACGGCGCTCACCAATTCCGGCGCCCTCTACCGGCTGGTCGCTTCCAACGTGGCCAACAGTGTCACCTACGTGGTGACCAGTGGCGTGGCCAAGTTGACCGTGATTGCCGACACCAATCCGCCGGTGTTGCTGCAGGCCCAGTCCCTGGGGTTGACCACCGTGGAAGTGGATTTCTCGGAAAAACTGGCGCCGGCTTCCGCCACCAACATCGCCAACTACGCCATCACCGGCACGAACGGCAGTCCGGGGATTTCCAGCGCCAGCCTGGACGGCACGCAAAAGACCGTCCTGCTCACCGTCAGTGCCATGACCGACGGGGCCACGTACACGCTCACCGTCACCAATGTCACCGACCAGGCGGCGGCGGCCAATCCCGTGGCGGCCAACAGCCATACCAACTTCGTGGCCACCGTGTACACCCCGGCCAACGTGGGCGGGGCGCCCCTCTCCGGCAGCCAAATTGCAGCGGGCAACTGGTTCAATCTCAGCGGCAGCGGCACGGACCTCGGCGGCACCAGTGATCAGTTCCAGTACAGCTATGTGACCCAGAATGGTGATTTTGACGTCATGGTGCGGCTGGACTCGCTGACTTCCGTCGGCGCGTGGACCGAGGCCGGCATGGTGGTGCGCGAAGATCTCACTCCCGGTGCCCGCGAGATCAGCGTCATGGCCACTCCCGGTTCCATCGGCTGCTATTTTCAGTCGCGGGCGGTCACCGGCGGCGCCACCTCGCTCACCGGTTCCTTCCCGGTCAATTATCCCAACACCTGGCTGCGATTGAAACGGTCCGGCAACACCTTCACCGGCTGGGCCGGGTTCGACGGGAAAAACTGGACGCAGCTGGGCTCGGTCACGGTGGCGCTGCCAGCATTGCTGGATTTTGGCTTTGCCGTTTCCAGCCACGATACCACCCGGTTGGCCACCGCTGCCTTCCGCGATTATGGCGCCGTCACCAACGCGACCGAGAGCGGGCCGCCGGATTATGATCCGCTCGCCCAATGCAGCCGCAACACGCCGCTCGTCATTTCGGAAATCATGTATCACCCCACCAACAGCGGGATGGAATACGTGGAGCTTTACAATTCCAGCGGCGAACCGCAGGACATCAGCGGCTTCCAGCTGGATGGCAGCGTGCATTACACCTTCCCCACCAACACGGTGATGCCCGGCGGCGGCTTTATGGTGGTGGCGGAGTCGCCCGCCGCCTTGCAATCCGCCTACGGTCTCAGCGGAGTGTTCGGCCCGTACACCAACACCTTGCCCAACAGCAGCGGCAAGGTGATCTTGCGCCACCGCTCGGGCGCGCTCTTTTTGGAGGTGGATTATTCCGACCAACCGCCCTGGCCGGCCGCGGCGGACGGCGCGGGACATTCTCTGGTGCTGGCGCATCCCTCCTACGGGCAAAGCAACCCGAAGGCCTGGGCGGCCAGCGATGTCATGGGCGGCTCGCCCGGACGGTTGGAACCCATCTCGGCGGATCCCTTGCGGGGCGTGGTCATCAATGAATTTCTCGCCCACACCGACCCGCCGCTGGAGGACTACATCGAGCTGTACAATCACAGCAACGTGGCCAAGGACCTTTCCGGCGCCTGGCTGAGCGACACCGCCGGGAGCCTGCTGTACCGCATTCCCAACGGCACCACCATTGCCCCGCGGGGTTTCGCCGTATTCACCCAGACCACGCTGGGCTTCAGTCTTACCGCGGCGGGCGAACAAATTTTCCTCGTCAATTCCAACCGCTCCCGGGTGATTGACTCCTATGTCTTCGGCGCGCAGGAGAATGGGGTCTCCTTCGGACGCGTGCCGGATGGCGCTCCGGACTGGTATCGGCTGGCCGCCCGGACCCCGGGCACCAACAATGGCGTGGCAATGCCCGCCCCGGTGGTGATCAACGAGCTCATGTACCACCCCGTCACTGAACTGGATGACGACCAGTACGTGGAACTGTACAACCGCACGGCCAGCGCGGTGGACCTCAGCGGCTGGCAGTTGACGGACGGCATCACCTTCACCTTCCCGGGGGGCACCGTCATTCCGGCGCATGGTTATCTGGTGGCGGCCAGGAACGCCGCGCATTTGCGGGCCAATTATTCCAACCTGACCGCGGCCAACTGCCTGGGTGATTTCGGCGGCCGCCTGAGCCACAGCGGCGAACGGGTGGCGTTGGCCAAGCCGGATTATAATTTTGTGACCAACAACTTCCAGGTCATCACCAACACCGACTACATCGTGGTCAATGAGGTGACCTATTCCGACGGCGGCCGCTGGCCCCAATGGGCCGACGGCGGCGGCAGCAGTCTGGAGCTGACGGATCCCAATGCGGACACCCGGCTGGCGGCCAACTGGGCCGACAGCGACGAAACGGCCAAGGCTCCGTGGACCACCGTTTCCCGGCTCGGCACCGTGGACAATCTCAGCACCACGGCGGACGAATTGCAGGTGTTGCAACTCGGCGCCGGTGAATGTTTGGTGGATGACGTGGAAGTGCGCGATGCCAGCAACGCCAACCGCATCAGCAATTCCACCTTTGAAAGCGATGCCTCCGGCTGGACGGCCGAGGGCACGGAGGAAAATTCGGGCTGGGAGGCGGGCAGCGGCTACAACAGCGCGCATTCCTATCATGTGCGCGCGGTGTCGCGCGGCGACAACCAGGTGAACCGCGTCCGGACCCTTTTGACCAGTTCCCTCTCCTACGGCAGCACCGCCACCATCAAGGCCCGGGTGCGCTGGCTGCGGGGCTCGCCCCAGGTTTTGTTCCGGCTGCGGGGCAACGGGCTGGAAGCCGCCGCCACCATGACCCTGCCGCCCAATCTCGGCACACCGGGCGCGGCCAACAGCCGGGCCGTGAACAACGCTCCGCCGGCCATCTATGACGTGGCGCATGCCCCGGTGTTGCCCGCCGCCAGCCAGCCCGTGGTGGTGACCGCACGGGCCAACGATCCGCAGGGAGTAACCGCCCTGACGCTGAACTACCGCCTGGACCCGAACACTTCCTATACTGCGGTGACGATGAAGGATGATGGCACCGGCGGTGATGCCGTGGCGGGTGATGGCGTGTACAGTGCCACCATTCCCGGCCAGGCGACAGGAGTGATGGTGGCCTATTATATCCAGGCCACCGATGGCTTTGCGCCGGCCGCTTCGGCGCTGTTCCCGAATGATGCCCCGGTACGCGAGTGCCTGATCCATTTCGGCGAAACCATTCCCACCGGCAACCTGCCCGTCTATCTCATCTGGATGACCCAGTCCACGTTCAACACCTGGACCGCGCGGAACAAGATGAACAATTTGCCCAACGACGTCACCTTTGTGGTGGGCAACCAGCGGGCCATTTACAACGTCCAGGCGCATTACGCCGGCAGTCCGTACATTTCACCGGGCTACAGCACGCCCACGGGCAACCGCTGCGGTTACACTGTCAGTTTCCCGCCGGATGATGTTTTCCTGGGCGGCGATGAACTGGTGATTGACTGGCCGGGCGGTCATGGCGGTGAGAACACTGCCGTGCAGGAACAGATGGCTTACTGGATCGCCGATCGCATGGGGCTGCCCTACAGCTACCGGCATTACATCCGGCTGCAGGTGAATGGCGTCACCGACATGCAGCGCGGCGGCGTGTTTGAAGCCGTGTTGCAACCCAGCAGCGAGTACGTGGACATCTGGTCGCCGGATGATACCGAGGGTCAGTTTTTCAAGATTGAGCGCGCCTTTGAGTGCAGCGATGCCGGCGGCCTGAGTGCCGATCCTGAGCCGCAGTTGCAGCTCTTCACCACCATTGATCCGGCCACGGGCAACAGCATCAAGAAAATGGAGCGGTACCGCTGGAACTGGCTGCTCCGCGGCTCGGCCAATACCGCCTATGATTTCACCAACCTCTTCGCCTTGGTGGACGCGGTGAATTCCACCGACCCCGAGCCGTACACCACCCAGACCGAAGGCATCGCCGACATGGAAGAATGGATGCGCACCTTTGCCTTCGAGCACATCGTCGTCAATTTCGACAGTTGGGGGCACGCCATCGGCAAGAACATGTACGGCTACAAGCCGGTCAATGGCAAATGGCAGATTTACCCGTTTGACCTCGACTGGCTGATGCTGGTTTCCGCGCGGGCCTCCGGCTCTTACGCGGCCAACACGGCGGATCTGTTCACCTCTCAGGATCCCACGGTCAGCCGTATGTATTATTTCCCGCCGTTCCAACGGGCTTATTACCGGGCCGTGCAAAAGGCGGTGGCGGGCCCGTTGCTCAACACCCAGGCCGACCCGGTGATGGATGCCAAGTACCGGTCGCTGGTGGATAATGGGGTAACGATGTGCGACGGGCAGACGCTGGTCAGTCCCTCCGCAGTCAAACAATGGTTCAGCGACCGCCGCACCTACCTGGTGAACCAGCTCGCCGGCGTGGCCGCCAATTTCTCGGTGAACAGTCCCGGCACCTTCACGGTGAACACCAATCTGGCCAGCATCAGCGGCACCGCGCCGATATCCGTCACCAGCATCACCATCAACGGCCAGAACTGGCCGGTCACCTGGACCAGTGTCACCGATTGGACGCTCAACCTGCCGTTGGCGGCCGGCACCAACCTGTTCGCCGTTACCGCCTATGATGGCTCTGGCGCCGTGGTGGGCACCGCCAGCAACCTCGTCACGGTGAAATTCACCGGCACCGTGCCGGATCCGGCCGGCAGCGTGGTTATCAATGAAATCATGTACGACCCCGTGCTCCCCGGCGCCCAATACGTGGAGCTGTTCAATAATTCCAGCAACACGGTGTTTGACCTCTCGGGCTGGCGGATTAACGGCCTGAACTACACCTTCCCGGCGGGCAGTTATATCGCCCCGGGCGGTTATCTGGTGCTGACCCAGGACCGCAGCCAGTTTGACATCGTGTACGGCCCCGATCTCCTGGCGTTTGACCAATACGCGGGCAATTTGCAGAACAACGGCGAAGTGCTCACCTTGTTCCGGCCGAGCGCCCTGCCAGACCAGGAAATCGTGGTGGATCGCGTCCGTTATGAGGCAGCCTCGCCGTGGCCGGCCCCGGCCCTCGGAGCTTCATTGCAACTGGTGGATGCCGGCCAGGACAACAGCCGGGTGGCCAACTGGGTCACCGCCAGTGCGGCATCCGCCCCGCCTTCGGCCCTCTCCCTGATGGCCCTGACGAACACTTGGAAATACATGCAGGTATCCAATCTGGATGGCATCAACTGGACGGCGACCAACTTCAACGACACCGCCTGGCCCGCCGGTGCCGGGTTGCTGGCCTACGAAGTGAATTCGCAGATTGTGCCGCTGATCAACACCGTGTTGAATCCGCCCGGCCAGGCGATCAATGACGTGCAAGCCGGTCACGCGGATTATTTCCGGACTACCATCAATATCCCGAACAGCCTTTCCGGCTATACCATCACCGCCAATGCCTATGTGGACGATGGCGCGGTGTTTTATGTGAATGGGGTGGAGGCGGCGCGGGTGCGTATGGCTGCGGGCGTGGTGACCAACCTCACCTTCAGCACCGGCCAGCCGCCCTCGGGCGATGCCGTCACTCCCGACCAGTTCACCCTGCCCGCTTCGCTGTTTGTGCCGGGAACCAACTCTATCGCCGTGGAAGTGCATCAGAATGTGGCCGGCAGTTCAGACATCACCTTCGGCTTGCAACTGGACGCGGCCTACACCGGTGGCGTCACTGCTGAGGCCACGCCCGGCGCGGCCAACTCCGTGGTCGCCACTCAGCCGGCGTTCCCGACCGTCTGGTTGAACGAACTCCAGGCTGACAATGTGAACGGGGCGACGGATAATTTAGGCCAGCACGAACCGTGGGTGGAACTCTACAATCCGGGATCCAACGCGGTCAGCCTTGCGGGCTGCCATCTCAGTGCCAGCTACACCAACCTTACGCAGTGGGCCTTCCCGGCCAATGCCGCAGTGCCCGCCGGCGGATTCCTGCTTGTGTGGTGCGACAATCAGACCAATCAAAGCACGGCCAGTGTGTTCCATGCCGGATTCCGCCTGGCCTCGGGGACCGGGCAGGTGGCCCTCTCGCGCACCGTTTCCGGTACCAACCAGGTACTGGATTATCTCACCTACAACGAACTGCCCTCCAACTGGGCGTACGGCGATGTTCCGGACGGCCAGCCGTTCTACCGCGCCAACCTGTTCTACCCGACGCCGGGCGCCACCAATAACGCCGCCTCCGCACCCATCGTCGTGTACATTAACGAATGGATGGCCGATAACGGCGCCACCCTCGCGGATCCGGCGGACACCAAGTTCCAGGACTGGTTTGAACTCTACAATCCGGGCACCAACACCGTGGATCTCGGGGGTTATTATTTAACGGATGACTTGACCACGCCGCTCAAGAACCAGGTGCCGAACAACGGCCATTACACCATTCCGCCCGGTGGCTATCTCCTGGTGTGGGCGGATGGTGAAGCCGGCCAGAACAGCACCAATGTGGCCGACCTGCACGTCAACTTTTCGCTGAGCAAGGGCGGCGAGGCCATTGGCTTGTTTGCAGCGGATGGCACCCAGATTGACGCCGTGGTGTTCGGGGCCCAGAGTACCGACATCAGCCAGGGTCGGTTCCCAGATGGCGGGGCCAATCTCTACTTCATGAACACGCCCACGCCGCGGTTGGCCAATGTGCTGCCCAATACCGCGCCGGCACTTTCGCCGCTCACCAACCGGGAAGTAACGCTCGGCCAGACCGTCACCTTCACCGCCCAGGCCTCCGACGCCGATCACCCGGCACAAACGCTGACCTTCAGCCTCGGCGTGGGTGCGCCCGCCGGCGCCGCCATCAACCCGGCGAGCGGTCAGTTCAGTTGGACGCCGTCTGTGGCCCCGGCCACCAACCAGATCAGCGTGGTGGTGACCGACAACGGCACGCCGAACCTGAGCGCCACCCAAACCTTCTCGGTCATTGTGGACCTACCGCCGACCCTCAATGTCGTGCATTCCGGCGGGCAGTTGCAGCTCTCCTGGTCGCAGGGAGTGCTCCAGGAGGCCGATAACGTCACCGGTCCTTTCCTGGACGTAACCAATGCTGTTTCTCCCTATGGCATAAGCACTTCGGTGTCGCATAAGTTTTACCGCATCCGGTTCTAAAGCGGCTTTCCGTTCGGAAAAGGAAATCCCGGGAGCGAATTGGAACATACAATTTGCTTGCCGTGCCCGGGAAACATGTTGTGCTTGAGGCAGCTATTATCCGTTTTTTCGGACAGCGTAACCTGCTGGATAACAACGATGGAACCCCATCAATAACAAATGAAAGCTCTCGTCAAAAAAGCGGCCGAGCCGGGACTCTGGCTGGAAGATGTTCCCGAACCCAAAACTGGCATCAACGACGTCCTGATCCGGGTGGACCGCACGGGCATTTGCGGCACGGACGTCCATATCTACAAGTGGGATGCCTGGGCGCAAAAAACCATCCCGGTGCCGATGGTGGTGGGGCATGAATTTGTCGGCGAAATCATTGAGGTCGGAGCCAACGTGAAGGATTTCTTCCCCGGCCAGGTGGTCAGCGGCGAAGGCCACGTGGTGTGCGGCCACTGTCGCAACTGCCTCGCGGGCCGGCGACATTTGTGCGCCGACACCAAGGGCATTGGCGTGAACCGCCCCGGCGCCTTCGCCGAATACCTGGCGCTGCCCATGACAAATGTCTGGGTGCACAGCCCGGGAATCGACCGCGATGTGGCGTCCATCTTTGATCCCTTCGGCAACGCGGTGCACACGGCACTCTCCTTTCCCTTGCTCGGCGAGGATGTGCTCATCACCGGCGCCGGCCCCATCGGCATCATGGCTGCGGCCATTGCGCGGCATGCCGGGGCGCGGTACGTGGTCATCACCGACCTGAATGAATATCGGCTCGATCTCGCCCGCAAAATGGGGGTGACTCTCGCCGTCAATCCGCGCGAACGCAATCTCAAGGACGTGCAAAAACAGCTCGGCATGACCGAGGGCTTTGATGTGGGACTGGAAATGTCCGGCAACGCCTCCGCGTTCCACGATATGATCGCCAACATGTGCCACGGCGGCAAAATCGCCATGCTCGGCATTCCCGAGAAGGAGATGGCCATTGACTGGAATACCGTCGTGTTTTCCATGCTCACCATCAAGGGCATCTACGGCCGCGAAATGTACGAGACCTGGTACAAGATGACCGTCATGCTGCAAAGCGGGCTGAACATCACCCCCGCCATCACCCACCGCATGCATTACACCGAGTTCAAGAAAGGTTTCGAGGTCATGCTCAGCGGCCAGTCTGGCAAGGTCATCCTGAACTGGCGCTGACCGGCAACCGCAACTGACTGACTGGATTTGTTATGAGTGAACCTTTGCCCCGTCTCGCCCGCGCCCGCGCCATCCTCAGCCTCATCGGCCACACCCCGCTCGTGCCGCTGACGTTTGCCGCCGAAGGCGTGACCATCTACGCCAAATGTGAATTCCTCAACCCCGGCGGCAGCGTGAAGGACCGCCTCGCCAAATATATTTTGCTCGACGCCGAATCGCGGGGCTTGCTGAAACCTGACTCGAACATCCTGGAATGCAGCAGCGGCAACACCGGCATTGCCCTCTCCATGGTGGGCGCGGCCATGGGCTACCAGGTCACCATCCTCATGTCCGCCAGCGCCAGCCAGGAACGCCGCCGGCTCATCCGCCAGTTCGGCGCCGAACTGATTTTGTTCGACAGCGGCGGCATGTACCAGACCGGCATCGAACTCTCCCGGCAGATGTCCGCCGGGGATGCGCGCTACTTCCTGCCGCGCCAGTTTGAGAACCCGCTCAACGTCACCGACCACGAGGAAACCACCGGCCAGGAAATTGTGGACCAGATGGAGCGGCCGGTGGATATTTTTGTGCATGGCTATGGCACCGGCGGCACCCTGGCCGGGTGCGGGCGCGCCATCAAGAAACGTTGGCCCGCGGCGCGCATCATCGCCATGGAACCCGCCGAGCACGCCCTGCTCGCTGGCGAATGCCCCTGCTGTCATTACATCGAAGGCGTGGCCGACGGCTTCATGCCGCCGTTGATGCAGTCCGCGCCGCTGGACGGTCACGTCAAAGTCCGGAGCGCCGAGGCCATGGAAATGGCGCGCCGCCTGCACCGCGAATTTGGCCTGCTGGTGGGTACATCGTCCGGCGCGAATGTAGCCGCCGCATTGCGGCTGGCCCAGGAAGCTCCGAAAGCCACCATCCTGACCCTCCTGTGCGACCGCGCGGAACGTTATTTCAGCACCACGTTGTTTGACATGATTGGCCGGGAACATGCGCCCGCGCCGGTTGCCGCTCCCGTGGCATGAGCCTCACACAGCAAATTCCGGGGTACTTCGACGTGGCTGCGGCCGCGGCCCCCACCCTGCTGCAACAGATCCTGGAGCACTTTGGCATTGCCGTGGCCGCGGTCACCGGCGTGCTGGCCGCGCGCGGCAAGCACATTGACCTCTTCGGGGCCCTCGTGCTGGGCCTGGTTACCGCCTTTGGCGGCGGCACGGTGCGCGACCTGATGGTGGGCGACCTGCCCGTGGTCTGGCTGCGCGGTCCCGCTTATCTGCTCAATGCCGTCAGTGCCGCGTTGCTCACCTTTTTCGTTGCCCGGGTCTGGCTGCTGCCCCGCCAGGTGCTGCTCGTGGCCGATGCCTTTGCGCTCGCCCTGTTCACCATGATCGGCGCCCGCAAGGGCGTGGCCCTGCACCTCTCCGGCTCGGTGGCCGTGTTTCTTGGCGTGGTCACCGGCGTGGCCGGCGGGATGTTACGCGACGTGCTCGTCGGCGAAATGCCCCTGGTCTTTCAGCCCGCCATTCATCTGTATGCCACCGCCGCCATGATCGGCGCCGTAGTGTTCACCGTGCTCTGCCACCTGGGTGTGCCGTATCCGGTGGCCACGCCCATCGGGGTTCTGCTGGTGCTGGGCCTGCGCCTCGCGGGCATCCGCTGGCGGCTCTCCCTGCCCATGTTTGAACCTCAGGAGCCGCCGCCCACCAGCCGCAACCGGCTGCCCATTTCCAAATTATGAACCTGACCTTCCAACAACACGTCACCCAACAGCTCGCCGCCGCGCGCACCGCGGGCACCTACAAGACCGAACGTGTCATCATGACGCCGCAAGGCACCACCATCCGTGTGGCTGACGGCCAGCCGGTGCTCAATTTTTGCGCCAACAACTACCTCGGCCTCGCCCAGCATCCCGCCGTCCGCGAAGCCGCCAAGCGCGCCCTCGACGAATGGGGTTATGGCCTGGCCTCCGTCCGGTTCATCTGCGGCACCCAAGGCGTGCACAAACAGTTGGAAAAGGCCCTCAGCACCTTTCTCGGCACGGATGACACCATCCTTTACAGTTCGTGCTTTGATGCCAACGGCGGCCTGTTTGAAACCCTGCTCGGCGCCGAAGACGCCATCATCAGCGACGAACTCAACCACGCCAGCATCATTGACGGCGTCCGCCTCTGCAAAGCCACGCGCTACCGCTATCGCAACAACGACCTGGCCGATCTCGAAGCGCAATTGAAAAGCGCCGCCGCCGCGCGCTTCAAAATGATCGCCACCGACGGCGTGTTCTCCATGGATGGCTACATCGCCAACCTCGCCGGCATTTGCGATCTTGCAGAAAAATATGGCGCGCTTGTGATGGTGGATGATTCGCATGCCGTCGGGTTCATGGGCCGCACCGGCCGCGGCACGCCCGAGTACAACAACGTCATCGGTCGCGTGGATATCATCACCGGCACGCTGGGCAAGGCCCTGGGCGGCGCCAGCGGCGGTTACACCAGCGGCCGGCGCGAAATCATCGAACTCCTGCGCCAGCGTTCCCGGCCCTATCTTTTCTCCAACACCCTCGCGCCCGCTATCACCGGCGCGTCGCTGGAAGTCTTGCGGCTACTCACAGAATCCACCGCCCTGCGCGACAAACTGGAGGCCAACACCCAATATTTCCGCGAGGCCATGACCGCCCACGGCTTCAACATTTTGCCCGGCACCCATCCCATTGTGCCCATCATGCTGGGCGATGCCGCCCTGGCCACCAAGTTTGCCGACGCCATGCTGGCCCGCGGCGTGTATGTGATCGGCTTCTCCTATCCCGTCGTGCCGCAGGGCAAGGCGCGCATCCGCACCCAAATCTCCGCCGCGCATTCCCGGGAAGATTTGGAGTTCGCCGTCCGCGCCTTCGCCGCCACCAAAAAAGAATTCGGCCTCTGACGCTGGCGGCGGGCGCTCTGCCGGACCGCATTTTGGTGGGGCGAGCGTCCTCGCGAGCCGCTCCGGCGATAATAACCCGCAGTTTCAACTGCGGGTCGCGATTCCATATTCAAGCCCCACCGGGCGGCTGGAATAATTAGCCTCAACGATCCGGCTCACCTTCCTCTTCTTGCCGCCCTTCGCACCCTTCGCGTGAGCTTTTCACCTCAGAAAACTGAATTTGAACGAAATACACTTTGCGGAATCAATTACTTTGTGATACAAAGTAATTAGGATAAAAAGCACCGCCAACCTGCGTTCAACCCATGAAAATCCTTCTCCTCAACCCGCCGCACCCGGCCATCGGCAGCCGGATTCCGCGCGAACACCTGCCGCCCCTCGGCCTCCTGTCCCTCGGCGGCCCGCTGCGCGATGCCGGGCACGAGGTCACCCTGCTCGACGCGGAGTTTGGGCCCATGGCCCTGGCCCAAATCATCGCCGCCGCACGGGAACGTAATCCCGACGCCGTCTTGCTGGGCCACTCCGGCTCCACCTCCGCCCATCCCGTGGCCTGCCGCATTGCCACTGCTTTGAAGGCCGCTTTGCCACAGACCTGGATCGTCTATGGCGGCGTGTTTCCCTCGTATCACTGGAGCGAAATTATGGCGCAGGAATCAGAAATGGATTTCATCGTGCGGGGTGAAGGGGAGGAGACCATCGTGCGCCTGGTTGCCGCGCTGGAACAGCGGCAACCATTGGACCGGGTGCCCGGAATCGTGTTCCGTACCGGCACGGTCCCCGGCGTACGGCGGCTAATGTCGGTCGGGACAGACGCTCCCGCCGTGGCCAACGCCCCGGCGCCGGTCATTCGCGACCTCGACGCCTGCCGCGTGGGTTGGGAACTTATTGACCATCGCCGCTACACTTATTACGGCAAACGCCGCGCCGTGGTCGCGCAATTTTCGCGCGGCTGTCCGCACCGCTGTAGTTATTGCGGCCAGCACCAGTTTTGGCGCGCCTGGCGGCACCGCGACCCCGTGAAGTTCGCCGCCGAACTCGCCTGGCTGCACCGCGAGCACGGCGTGGAACTCGTGAATTTCGCCGATGAAAATCCCACTGCCTCGCGTCCGGCCTGGCAGGCGTTTCTGGAAGCGCTCATCGCCGAAAACGTCCCGCTGACCTTCATCGGCACCACGCGCGCCGGCGACATCGTTCGCGACGCCGACATCCTGCACCTGTACCGGCGCGCCGGGGTGGTGCGTTTCTTGTTGGGACTCGAAAGCACCGACGACGCCACCCTGCAGGCTATTCACAAGGGCAGCACCCGTGCCATCGACCGCGAGGCCATCCAGTTGCTCCGCCGGCACGGCATCATTTCCATGGCCGCCTGGGTGGCCGGTTTTGTGCAGGAGCGCGACACCGACTACTGGCGCACCCTGCGGCAGTTGCTCACTTACGATCCGGACCAGATCCAGGCGCTCTACGCCACGCCGCACCGCTGGACTCCCTTCGCGCAACAGGAAGCCGCGCACCGCGTGGTGCAGACCGACCTCAGCCGCTGGGATTACAAACATCAAATCCTCGAAAGCCGGCATGTGCCCAACTGGCGGGTCGTGCTCTGGGTGAAATTTATCGAAGCCGTCTGCCAGCTGCGGCCCAAGGCGCTGTACCGGTTGCTGGCGCATCCCGACCCGGAATTCCGGGCCGGCATGCAATGGTACTCCAACATTGGCCGGCGCGTCTGGCCGTATGAAGTGTGGCACTGGCTCTTCCGCGACCGCCGCACCGCCACCGGCCCCGCGCTCGGAGAGTTCCTCAACGGCGGGTGGAAACAATTTTTTTCGCAGTCGAAAACTGATCGGAAGGCAACGAAACCGGTTTCGCCCCAGATGCCACCTTGGCAGGCTGGCGGCGGCTTACTAAGCTTGCCGCATCAAACCGGTAAAAATGTGGCGGCCGGACCGGTCCGATAACCTTCAACTATGATTCGCAAGATCATTTGCTTCAATTCTCTCATTGTCCTGGCGTTGGCGGTGGGATTCTTCATCTACCCGCCAGTTCGGGCCTGGCTGGATATCCGCGATCCGGCCTTGCGCCAGCCCGGCATGCCCCGGGTGGCCTGGCGCCTCTACCACAGTCTCACCCCGCGCTATGCCGCGTGGGCCCGGGAGCGCGTCGCTGCAGGCCGCGCGGCGGAAGTGGATCGGGATGACATTTCCGGCACCGAATGGCCCTTGTTTGGTTCGGCTTTTTATCTTTGGAGCCTGGAGAATTTGCAGGCAGCGTGGGATGCTGGCGACCATTCGGGAGGTGCCGAGCCTCGCGTCTATGCGCGCGAAGCCATTCAGGCGACTGCGGAACTGGTGGTGGATCCCCGCCATGCCACCTGGGTGAAAAAACACTGGGGCGAAAACTATTTGCACCGGGAAAATGTGTTCTACCGCATGCTGGTGATCGCCGCGCTAACCAGCCGGGAGAAACTCTTGCACGATGGTTTTCGCCAGGACCTCCTGCGGGACCAGGTGGAGACTTTCGCGGCTGAACTGGATGCTTCACCCACCGGTCTGCTGGATGATTACCCCGCGCAATGTTATCCTGGCGATGTCATGGCTGCGCTCATGTGCATCCGGCGGGCGGACGCCGTGCTGGGCACGGACCATTCCCAATTTATCCAACGCGCGCTGCGCGGCTTTACAGGCCCCCAAGCCACCCCGGAAGGGCTGCCCCCGTATGCGGCCAATGCCAAAACCGGCCGGCCTGAGTCCGCGGCCCGCGGCTGCGGAAATTCCTACATGGGGCTTACGGCGCCGGAACTGTGGCCGGCCCAAGCCCAAAGTTGGTTTGAGCAATACGACAAATTATTCTGGCAGCACCGTATTTCGGCAGTGGGATACCGGGAATATCCCGTGGCATTGGCCGCGCCGGATTGGACCATGGACGTGGATGCCGGGCCGGTAATTGCCGGTCATGGGGTTTCGGCCAGCGCTTTTGGCCTTGGGGCCGCGCGGAAGAATGGCCGGTTTGACCGTGCTTACCCGCTCGCGGCCGAACTGCTCATTACCGTGGGAGAATTGCCCAATGGCGTGCTGGCCGGTCCGCGACTGCTTTCAAATGTGAGCGATGCCCCTTTGTTGGGCGAGGCCGCCGTCCTGTGGCAGCTCAGTGTCCCGCCGGAAAAAAACTTCCCCATCAAAACCGGCGACCGGTTGCCCGCGTATGTTTATGTTGTCACTGCCATTTGGCTGCTCCCCGGGCTGATCCTGATCTGGTGGGCGCTGCGAAGCGTTCGAAGAATCCGCCGCGCGCCAGAGGTGACCGTATGGTTTCCGCGATTTCAACTTGGCCTGTGGAGTGGGCTATTGCTGGCGGCGGTGATTGCGTATTTCCTGGGTCACCTCCTGCTGGGCATCGCCCTGTTGATTTTTGGTGTGATGTTTCCGGCTACGAGCCGAAATACTGCGTCAGCGCAGGGCGACCGTTACCTTGAAACATAGGCCGCGGCGCGCAGGTTCACCACGTCCGGGTCGTCCGGGCTGCTGGTCGCGCAGCGCCATTTGAAGGATTCCACATGCCCGTCGGCAAAGCTCAAGGGGTAGCACGTTTTATGAACGCGCGTGGGCGTGTCATTCATGCCATAACCCGGATCAATGATGACCGCCAGCATCGCGTCATTGACGCCCTTGGGGTCCTCGTCCACGAAAACAAAGAGCCGGGCCGGGGCCGGTAGGGCGGAATCTTTTTGATAGACCGCCCGCGCGGGATCCAGGCCATCCACCCACAGCGCTGGCGAAAGGCCGTTCATCCAGTTGTTCATCGAGTAGGTGCGCACATACGGAACGCCCCCCACGCTCCGGGTGTCCAGCGAGCAGCGATAAATTCCCGGCGCGCCAGTGTACGGGAACAGGGTGCCGCGGGTGAGGCACGCGGCATTGGTCGCATCCAGCACGCCCGGATCCAACTGGGCGTAAGCCGGGTCGGGCGGGATGGTTTGCGCATTGCCCAGGGCCCAGGCATTCAGATTGGTCGCCAGCGGCAGATGATAGGGAACGCACGAGGCAAGCCGGCCTTCGTTGTCGCCATTATACGAGGTCCAGGCCGTGGTTAGTTGTTTCAGATTATTGAGGCAGATGGTCTGTTTGGCCTTGGCTTTGGCGGACGACAGGGCCGGCAACAACAACGCGGCCAGAATGGCGATGATGGCAATCACCACCAGCAGTTCAATCAAGGTAAAGCCGCTGCGAACGTGCCGGTTCATGGCAAATGAGACAATGAGCCGCTTTTGGCGCTTGTCAAATCATCCAATTTGGCCGGAGGCACCTGGCAGCAGTCCGTTTAGCGCACGGTCAAATTGGAAAACACGCCGTCACTGGGATAGTTCGGATCGCCATAGACCCGGAGTCCAATGAAGCCGGAGGCGAAGCTGGCGTCGTTGGTTTTTATAACGGGATTGTCGTTCAAGCGGATTTCCAGGTGCGTACCGTTGGCCTGAAAGGTGAATTTTTCCAATTGTCCCGGCGCTGAAAGTCCGCGGCGTTTGAAGATGGCGAGCTCCCGTTCTTCGCCGACCTGTCTTTTGATCAGGACTATTTTGGAGGTGTCGGCCCGGGCCGACGGCGTGCCATCCGGAGCAAAAATAGCGAGATAGCCGTTTTCCCCATCCTGCAGGCGCAGGGCCAATGAGGCTTCCCGGTTGGTCGTGCTGACCAGGGCCGATACGGTGACGTTGCCGTATTGTTTGGTGGACGCCAAAATGCTGTCGCCGTTGGTGGTGTGTCCGGTGATGACGCCGTTGGCCCAATTCCATTGCTCCGCCGTGCCATTCAGCACCGACCAGTCTTTGGGAATTCCGTAAATATGGGTTTCGCGATGCGGGAAGGTGAGGGTCGCTACCGTTCCCGCCACCAGCAACACACCCGCCCCGGCGATGATTGCGGTTTTTGCCTTGGTCCATGCCATAATTTTCAATGCTCCTTGAATGAGGGTTAAAGTGGAAGCGCTGGCCGCCGCCCCTTTGGCGATGGCGGCAACCGCCACTGTTTTTGCCAACGTCGCCGGAGCGACCTGAATGGAGTGGAGGGCCACAACTTCAGCAATTATTGCCGTGGTGGAATCCACGCCCCGCTTCGCAAAAAATTTTCGCAGCCGTTCCAACGCCCGGGTGACACGTTTCTTGGCGGCGCCCTCGCTGGCGCCCAGGGCCGCGCCCACTTCGCCCAGGCTGCGGCCTTCAAAAAACCGCAGCACCACGGCGTCATGATCCTTCCGGCCGAGTTGTTCCAGCGCATCCTCCAGCAGCGGGGCGATGCGCGTCCAGTCTCCGGATTCCGGTTCATTCAGGGTGGATTGCATGTAGGCCTCCTGCTCGCGGTGCTGCCGCCGTCGTTGGGTGGTCAGCGCGTTGGCACCGGTGTAGCGCGCCGTGCGGCACAGCCAGCCGGACAGCACGGTGTGGGGGGATAATTGTGCCGCCTTGCGGGCCAGGATAATGAATGTGGCCTGCGTGATTTCCTCCGCGAGCTGCGGATCGCCCACCTGCCGCAAGGCCACCGAATACACCAGATTGACATGCCGGGAAACCAGCGCGGCAAAGGCCGGCTCGGAATTGTTCCGGGCATACTCCCGGAGCAACGCCATGTCGTCAGTCATCATCTTACCCACATATTTACGCCGGCGTGAAAAAGGGACAGATTATTTCAGGGTTTCCGCACCCGTTTACAGCACGCTAACGGGGTTCGCGCAATCAACGGAATGTCCACAGCAATTTCCGCAAACTCGGTGACAGGAAGAACGGTTCGTGAATACACTGCTATAATTCCTGCCAGGTTGGTCCGAAGGAAATGGAGATGGCTTCCGGTATCCTGAAGTGAACCTTTGCTTGGCCTCGGAATGTTATTTTGGTGGGGCGAGCGTCCTCGCGAGCCGCCTCTGAAACAATGTCCACCCTCAATGTTCCTCGCCGGATTCATGCACTGCTTCGTGGCCGATCTCGAACAGCGCCGCCAGCGTGCGCCGGGTGCAAAGCACGTCGGCCGTGCCCACTCGCGCGGTCAGTTCGACATCTATCTTTTCCCGTTCCGCCGCCTGGATGGCTGCCGCCGCCTGGCCGCGTTCCGTGAGGGAGACGGTCAGTTTGCGCCGGTCGTCGGCGTCCACCATGCGGCCGAGGTAGCCTCGTAGCACCAAGGTATCAACCAACTGCCCCGCCGCCTGCTTGGAGACCCCCAGTTCCTTGATCAACTGCCCCAGCGGCACGCCATCTGCGCCCATGGCGAGCCCGCCAATGACATACAGGCCGTTTCGGGGGATGTCGTCGTAACCTGCTGCGGTTAAGGCGCGGCGCATGGCGGCGCCGTAGGTGTTTCGGGCATGCCGGAGCAACGCCGGCAGCACTATTTCTTCGTACCATGGCTTCGACTCATTCATGGAAACGATCATAAAGTAAATAATTCATATAGTCAATAAAATTGACAGTCAATTTGTGATTGAATTGTAAAGGCATCTTGGAATTCGAGTTACATTGAGGGAGCGCGACTGTGCTGCAAGCCAGTCGCAGCAATAAAGCCAACCAAGTTAGAAGAGATTGGGGATGATACGGCAAAGATTGTGGTGCTGCGGCTGGTCTCCGACACAGCCGCGCTCCGGGACAGCCCGCTCTCGCGGAAATCCCCGAGGTGAGATCCCTAAAATGTACCGCTAAGAAACCAAGGCATTGCGGCAGCGATGCCTTACCATTAACGAGGCAGGGCAAAGCTGCCGCTTTGTAGGGGCTTCACTTGCGCCGCATTCACCGGGGGTTCAACGCGACATCGCTTTTGGCGAAGGCCGAGGCGAGGAAGTTGTCCACCGGCTCATTTTCCACGAGGCCGAACTGGCGCAGCACCGGCAGGCCGATGAAGCGGCCCGCCAGTTCCGAAACCGGCAGATACTCGTTGATGGCTTGCAGCATCCGGGCGTGATGGCCTTCGTCGGGATCCAACTCGGAATCGGAATCCGCGTAGGTGGCCTCCTCGCCGCGCCAGGGTTCGTTTTCCCCGGCTTCGGCGTTTTCCGGCAGATTGGCGCGTCGGAAGAAGACGCAGGCATCTTCGCGGATGCGGCGTTCCTCGCCGAGCAGCCACACGAGCACGGCGCCGTTGTGCAGACTGGACCGCGCATGGGTGACCAGCCGGGTCCGCGGCGAACGCGCCAGCAGGACGGCGCGGAGCAGCAACGCGAGGTCGGCGGGGATTTCGCTGGTGCCGACAAGGTCGAGTTGCAGCGTGCGCGGCTGGCGCGCGAGGGCGCGTTCCAGCTGCGGGATGCGGTCCAGGTAATAGAACTGGCCGTAGGCCAGGCGCAGCTCGAACCGGCGCAATTGGGGCCGGCGTCGGGATCGGGTTTTGGTTCTCATAAATTCTCTTTTGTTTTTTGCTTGGTAAATTAAAAAAGCGCCGGGTTGCCGGTTGCAGACGGAGGGTCCACAACCGGCAACTATTAGCGGCGCAACTTGCGCGTCTTGTACGTGAGGAGCGGACGGAACGTCGCGATGACGGATCCGAGTCCGGCAGCAACGAGGTCCACGACCACAGCCTCAATGTTCTTGTACGCGGCGGGCGCTTCCTCGTAGAGCAGGTCGCGCTCTTCGCAGATGACCCGGCTGCCGAGCGGCGTTTGGGTCAATTGCGAACGGCCGAACCGTTCGCGCATGCGCGCGCGGGCGGCGCTGCGGGCCCACTTGCGGCCCGCGCCGTGCGCCAGCGACCACGCGTGACTCGCGCCATCACCCACCGGCTTCACGAGGTAGCTCAATGCCCCGCGCGAACCTGGGATGACCACGTAGTCGCTCTCCGCCGCCACGGCGCCCTTGCGGTGGAGCCACACGGTTTCACCCGCGCTGTCGCGGCGGGTGATGCTGTTGTGGACGCCATCCCACAGGCATTCGGCGCCGACTCCGAGCGTGGCGGCGAAGCGTTGCGCGAGGAGCGCCCGGCTGGCGCGCGCCCAGCGCACCGCGAAGTCGTGACCGCGGAGATAGCTCTCCGCAGCCAGCGAATCCGCCGCCACGCCGGCACCGCAGTGCTCGGCTACATGGGCGCGCAGGATGGTATCACCCAGGCCGCGCGAACCGCTGTGCACCAGCACCACGAGCTGTTGCTTGCCGAGGCCAAGCGGCCGGAACGCGGCGGCGTCCACCACCTGTTCGACGGTTTGCAACTCGGCGAAGTGGTTGCCGCCGCCGAGGGTGCCCAGGACGGCATCGAACTCCGTGGACGCGAGGCCGTGCGCGGCGAGATAATCGCCGCGCGCGCCTTCCCACGGGTGTTCAAGGTCGAACGCCTGCTGCGCCCAGCGGTCCAGCCGGATGTCGCGCCGGACGAGGTCCGTCCGGAACAGCGCCATGCCGCAGCCGATGTCGCCACCGATGAGGTGCGGATAAATCACACCCTCGGTGACGAAGGCGGCGCCGACCGGCGCGCCCTTGCCCGGGTGCAAATCCGGGAAGCCGGCGGCGGCGCGCATGCCGTTGAGCCGGGCCGTGGCGTAGAGCTGGCGCACCGCTTCGCCTTCCACCCAGCTTTTGGGGGAAGCGAAGAGGCGCACCGGGGATTCAGTTATAGTGTTCATGTTTTCAATAACCCGCCAGAGCGGGGGAATGGGATTCTGTTGACGGTCGTCGCAACGGGCGCCGACCGCCGCCCCGCCCGCATAAGGCGGGCTAGGGGGTAATTTCGAGTTTGGGTTTCGCGCCGAACCGGTTCACCGGCCGGAACACGAGGTTCAGGCGCTTGGCGAGCCGGATGCGGATGGCCCGTGGGGGCCGGTAACTGCGAAACCGGGGCATTTGGTATTGGTAACGGATGGTGGATTTCATGGTTTTTTCTTTCGTTATGGTTTTTAAAGCGAACTCAGTGATGCCAGCGAACCTTGTAGCCGGGCGGGCTGTCATCCGGCGGCACCACGGGTGCCGGCGGGGGATTTTGCGGGCCGGTTATTTTGGGTGGTCGCGGCGGGCGCGACCGAGGCTTATGCCGCAGCAACAGTTGCAGCAGACAGTGAATGGGTTTCATGTTGGTTCAGGGGTTGAGGGTTTTGAGTGACCGAAAAAAATTGGCCGCGAACTTTGCGAAAGGTCGCGGTGCCGCCCTGATGAATCAGGCGGTGAAATTGGGAATGGGACGGCGCCGCGGGATTATGCTCCGACGGCTCGCGGGGACGCTCGCCCCACCACGGGGTCGATTTAACGGAGTAAACCGCAGGCCGGAGTTAAAGGCTAAAAATTGGGGGAAATGCCGGAGTGGTGCACCCGGCAGGACTTGAACCTGCAACCCTTTGATCCGAAGTCAAATGCTCTATCCAATTGAGCTACGGGTGCGCGCGGCAAAATCAAACTAAACTTTCCGGGCGGAAAGTCGAGTGCGGCATCGGGAAAATGAAGCGGCGGGCGGTGGTCCGGACAATGATCTGAATTTTGGGAGTGGGCTCACAACCCGCCGCAGAAATTGAAAGGACCGGGGTCGCGGCAGTCGAACTGATGGCGGTTCGCCATGGTGGCCGTCCGCCGGGACCAAGAAAGAACAAACACCTCTTGGCAGCTGGCGCTGTCAACCCGCGGTTTCACGGCGGTTATTTCGGTGTTTGGGGGCACACCTCCTGCGAAGCCCTTAAATTGTGAAAATGGTTCCGGTCGTCCTGGCCGACACCGGCGCTGACGCTGGCGCGGGAACTCCACCCGGCGCGGGCGGGGTTCCGGTGCCGCAATGAATTTGGCGCGGGCGGATGTCATCGGGACGTCATGGGTTTATAGTTCATGTTGGTTGCCTTTCATTGCTGCCATGGTTCGTCAATTACCGTCAGTTTCCGGGAAACAAAAAACCCTGCTTACAACGCGGTAAGCAGGGTGCAAAAAAATCGTAATCCAATACGCTACCTGCCTGCCTCCATGAAATCCCGTTTGACTGCGGAACGATGCCCGGAAATGCTCCCGGAATGCCGCCGCCAGAACGCGCCACGCAATCCCAGACGGCCCTGACGGAGCCCGGTGGCTTCCGGCAGTTGCGCCCGGCGGTTGCTGGTAATGTTCATGGAGTATGTCATCAAATGTGAAAGACGAATATCACACCGGCACGGTTACCGTCCACTTATACTTTGCGGGTGGGCATTATCTTGAATCCGAATATCTGAATGCATTGATGGATGGTTTTATGCGCGGAAACCCAGTTCTGCCGGAGTTTCCTAATGGTTGTCATTACCGGCAGGGTTCTGCGCTTGCAAACAACGGTTAAGTTGTTACACCGGAGCGCATGCGTTTTGGAACCAATGCCGCTTTTAAACTGAGTTTCGGGGCTGTTGCGGGAATGGCCGTTTTGCTGACCACCGGGTTGCACGCCGAGGAGACTTCCTGGCCGTATGCCGCCGCGCAGGACGCGGCCTGGAGCGCCCGGGGTTGCACCAATGACACCAAGGGCGCGTGGTTTCGCGCCGCCAAATTCGGGGCGTTCATTCATTTTGGCGTCTACTCCGGTTTGGGCGGTTACTGGCAGGGCAAGGGCCCGTATGACCCCGCGGAGCAAATCATGGGGCTGGGCGATCATCACGCCGCCATCCCGGTGGACCAGTATCGCACGGAAGTCGCCGGGACGTTCGATCCCACCAACTTCAACGCGCACGAGTGGGTGAGTCTCATCAAGGCCGCCGGCCAGAAATACGTCATCGTGACCACCAAGCATCACGACGGCTTTTGCATGTTCAATACCGCCACCACCAGCAACAACGTGGTGGCCGCCACGCCATTCAAGCGCGACGTCATCAAGGAACTCGCCGCTGAATGCCAGCGGCAGGGCATCGTGTTCTGCCCCTATTATTCCATCGGCGACTGGAGCGCCGCCCAGGTGATGAACCCGGAATACAAAACCTATCCGGATTATATGCGCGCCCAGTTGAAGGAACTGCTCAGCAACTATGGCGACATCAAAATGCTGTGGTTCGACAACTATTGGTATGTGGATGGCCAGTGGAAAAACGACCTGCCCCATGCCAAGGAACTCTACGCCTACGTGCGGTCACTGAGCCCGACGGTGCTGATCAACGACCGCTGCGGGCGCGGGGCGAGCTCCACCGATGGCGATTACGCCACGCCGGAGAACCAGTTGAAAGGTTCGCGGCAGAGCCGGTATTTTGAGGTCGTGATGACCGACACGGAGGATGACAACTGGGGCTGGGTGCGCACCGCCACCAATTATCGCAAGCCCGCGGACCTCATCCGCAATCTGATTGATTGCACCAGCAAGGGCGGCAATTTTGTGCTCAACGTGGGCCCCACCGCCACCGGCGAATTTCCCGAGCAGCACAAGGCCATCCTCGCCGTTATGGGCAAATGGCTGGCCACGAACGGCGCCGCCATTTACGACACCGTGCCGGCGCCCGAATGCGAACCCGAGGCGTTGGACGGCTTCAAATGTTACACCACCAAAAAGGGCGCCAGCATCTTTCTGCACGTGCTGTCGTGGCCGGCGGCAGGCCAGCGTGCCGCGGTGCGCGTGAATCGGGACGACCTGCTCCAGGCGCAATGGCTGGATGGCTCGTTGCCCGCGCCCGATTATGCCGGCACCGTGAGCAACCGCGTCACCGAGGTGACCTTCGCCGCGCCCGCCCAACCCGACCCCTACGCCACGGTCCTGCAACTCACCTTCAAACATCCGGTGGCGGAGTAAATCCGATTCAGAGCCGGTAAACGCCATGCGGGGTAGGGCGGGCAGTCCTCTGCCCGCCGCGGCGTGGCGCATCAAACGACGATACGTTTGCGGTGAGACCAGAACCTGTTGGCATAGTCGTGACGGCGCGCACGGAGTGACGCGCCCTACCGCAACGGGTTGGCATCGCTTCGCGACCAAACCGCAGTTGATTCGTTCTCCCAGCCGGTCAGCACCAACCTCCCCGCTTTCGGGGATACGGGCCGGAAGCGAAAGCGCCTATCATCACTGCTGCTTCCGGCCCCGGCTTTGTGCTGACGGCGGGCAGGGAAGGCTGATGGGTTGAATGATGTGTCGAATCTTTTCATTGCGGGGCGGGCTGCTCGCCGCGCTGGCTGGGATGGTTGGAGTCTGGGGTTTTGCCGGTTGCTCGTGGGGAGAACCCCGGAATGCTGCCACCGGACCAACCAACGCGGATACTTATCCCGCAGACATCGTGGCGCCGTATCATGGCCCGGTCGTTCATGGCGTGGATACCCAGACGCTCACCGGCAAGGTGATGTGCGGTTATCAGGGCTGGTTTGGCGCCCCGGGCGATGGCCGGCCGGACCACAACTGGCAGCATTGGACCAAGAACTGGGGGGGCAATTTTACCGATGGCAACGTCAAGGTGGATTTGTGGCCGGACGTTTCCGAACTGGGCGACTCCGAACGCTTTGCCACCGCTTTTCAACTGCCCGATGGCCGGCCCGCCGAGGTGTTCAGCTCGTATGAAAAGGCCACCGTGCTCCGGCATTTCCAATGGATGCATGATTACGGCCTGGACGGCGTCTTTGTGCAGCGGTTTGCCAACGGCCTCAAGAACCCTTCCAGCCTGCGCCATTGCAATACCGTGCTGGCCAGTTGCCGCGAGGGCGCCAACCGTTATGGCCGCACCTATGCGGTGATGTACGACCTCAGCGGGCTGCCGGGCGGCCGCATCGCGGATGTGATGGACGACTGGCGGATGCTCCGGCGCGACATGACCATCACCGCCGACCCCGCCTATCTGCATCACCGGGGCAAACCCGTGGTGGCTGTGTGGGGTATCGGCTTCAGCGATCATCGCGATTACACCCTGGCCGAATGCCGCCGGCTCGTGGAGTTTTTGAAGCAGGACGGTTGCACGGTCATGATCGGCGTGCCGGCCCACTGGCGGGAGTTGCGCGACGACGCCCTCGACAACCCGGAACTGCTGAAAATCGCCGCCGCGGCGGACATCATCAGTCCGTGGACCGTTGGTCGCTACGGTGACCCGGCTGGAGCGGAGCGGTACGCGGAACAGCAGTTAAAGCCCGACCTCGCGTGGTGCCGGCAGCGGGGCATTGATTATCTGCCCGTGGTGTTTCCCGGCTTCAGCTGGCATAACATGAAGGGCGGCCCGCTGAATCAGATTCCCCGGCTGCACGGCAAGTTTCTGCAAACCCAGTTCGCCCAGGCGTGGCAGGCCGGGGCGACGATGGCTTATGTGGCCATGTTCGATGAAGTGGACGAGGGCACGGCCATCTTCAAATGCGCCAACGCCGTGCCGGAAGGCGAGCGCTCGCAATTTTTGACGTACGAAGGGCTGCCGTCCGATTTCTACTTAAAACTGGTCGGCGCGGCCACCCGGCAGTTTCACGGCGAAACCAACGCCGCCGCGTGGCTGACGCTGCGGAACCGTTAGCAACTGGTAAACCCCCAGCAAGCTCTGCCACAGCGGTCCAAGACACCGTGGCAACCTCTCCGATTCGATAAAAACGATGTTAATCCTTGCCGGCATGATGTTTGGAGGCAGTTTTCACATTTCGGCCATTTACCCAGCCGCCCAAGAAAACCCAACTCGCAGCTTGCCTTTTGGGCGGGTTTGGCTACCTTTGCGCGCTCGCTGTTGCGTTTGAGGTGACGGCGCAACCAATTACATTTATGGCTACAGCAAACGATCTTCGCCGCGGCATGGCGATCAATTATAACGGCGACATCGCGGTCGTCCTGGATACGCAACACCGGACCCCCGGCAACCTGCGCGCCTTTGTGCAGGCCAGCATCCGCAGCATCCGCACCGGCAAGTCTTCCGATGTGCGCTTCAGCTCCACCGAAAAAATCGAGGTTATCCCCATGATGACCCGCAAGATGGAGTTCAGCTACAAGGACCAGGAAGACTATGTGTTTTCCGACCCGGAAAACTACGAGACCGTGACCGTCACCCCGGAAATCGTGGGCGACGCCAAGAATTTCCTCGTTGAAAACGCCCAGGTCACCGTGACCATTGTGGAAGAAAAGGTGGTTTCCGTGGAACTGCCCTCCAGCGTGGTGCTCACCGTCACCGACGCGCCGGAAGGCATCCGGGGGGATTCCGCCAACAACGTCCAGAAAACGGTTACCGTGGAAACCGGCATCACCGTACAGGCGCCGCTGTTCATCAAGACCGGCGAGAAGATCAAGATTGATACCCGCACCGGCAAATACATGGAACGCGCCTGAGCGGCGCCTCCTCCGGTTGTCCTTTTAGCCCGCCAATTCTGGCGGGTTTTTTTATTTCCCCCAGCGCCAAGAAGTTCTTTCCAACGGTAACGCTTCCAGCTAAAGATGCTGCATGCCTGAGCCCAGTCGCAAGGGAGAACGGGTTTACCGGGGGCTCCCGGTTTCGGCCGGCGTCTGCCGCGGTAAAATCCTCGTCTTGAACAAACCCCGCTCCGGGGTGGCCCGCCGCGATATTGGCGAAGCCCAGGTGGCGGAGGAAATCCAGCGCCTGAGTCACGCCCTGAGCCAGACCCGGCAACAGGTGCTCGAGGTGCAGCGCCAGGTGAAGGCCGGGTTGGGCGACGCCGAGGGCGGCATCTTTGATGCGCACCTGCTGGTGCTCGAAGACCCCGTGCTCATTGAGGAAGTCACCCGGATTGTCCGTCGCGAAAAGGTCAATGCGGAATATGCCTTTAACGTCGTGGCCGAAAAATACGCCAGCGCCCTGGCGGCCATCGAGGACGAGTATTTGCGCGAGCGGTCCAACGACATGCGCGACGTCACCTCGCGGGTGATGCAGAATTTGGCGGGAGAAAAGGTGGGGCCGGATCTGCAAAATCTGCCCGAGCCGTGCATCATCATCAGCCATGACCTGACCCCCTCCACCACCGCGCAGCTGGACAAGGACAAGGTGCTGGGCTTTGGCACCGATGTGGGCAGCCAGACATCGCACACCGCCATCATGGCGCGCTCCATGCGCATTCCCGCCGTGGTGGGGTTGAAGGATGCCAGCGAGGTTTTTACGGATGGCGACTACGCGTTGCTGGATGGCTTCAACGGCGTGATCATTGTCAACCCCACCGACCAGACCCTGTTTGAATACGGCCAGTTGGTCCGGCGGCAGGACACCCTGCAACAGAAGCTCCAGGACCTGCAGGGCAAGCCGGCGGTGACCCTGGATGGCCATGCGGTGATGCTCTCCGCCAATATCGAACAGTCCAGCGACGTGGAGAGCGTCCTGTCCTGCGGCGCCGACGGCGTGGGGCTGTTCCGCACCGAATACCTGTTCATCAACCGCGCCGAACTGCCCACCGAGGAACAGCAATATGCCGCCTACCTGGAAATTGCGGCGGCGTTGAAACCGCAACCGGTGGTCATCCGCACCCTGGACCTGGGCGGCGACAAGTTTTTGTCCCATCTGACCATGCCCCAGGAAATGAATCCGTTCCTGGGCTGGCGGGCCATCCGGTTCTGCTTGCAGGAGCGCGAGGTGTTCCGCGCCCAGTTGCGCGCCATCCTGCGCGCCAGCGCCCAGGGCAACGTAAAGATGATGTACCCGATGATTTCGGGGCTGGACGAATTGAACCAGGCCAACGCCCTCGTGGCCGAGTACAAGGAGGAGTTGCGCCGCGAAAAAATTCCCTTCGACGAAAAACTGGAAATCGGCGCGATGATCGAAATTCCCTCCGCCGTCATGGTGGCGGACGCCCTGGCCAAGCGCGCCCGGTTTTTCAGCATCGGGACCAATGATCTCATCCAGTACTCGATGGCCGTGGACCGGTTGAACGAAAAGATCGCGCATCTGTACGAGCCCACGCACCCGGCCATTGTGCGCCTGATCAAGGCCACGGTGGATGCCGCCCACGCCCAGGGCATTCCCGTGAGTGTCTGTGGCGAGATGGCCGGCGAGCCGGTGCTCGCGCCGCTGCTGCTCGGCCTGGGGGTGGACGAACTCAGCGCCGCGCCGCCGCATGTGCCCTCGCTCAAGTTCCTGATCCGCCGGCTCAAAATTTCCGAGGCCCGGGAACTTGCGGAGTTCGCATTGACATGCGAATCGGCTTCGGAAATTCTCTCGCGCGCGCGGACGCTGGCAAGGAGCGTCGCGCCCAGTCTGTTCGAGACCGAAAAATAACCAGCCCGGCACGGGGAGGCCGGGCGAACCAAATCGCGAAGCCAACACTATGAAAGTTATTATTCTGGCCGCCGGGTACGCCACCCGGCTTTATCCGCTCACGCTCAATACGCCCAAACCCCTGCTGCCCGTGGCCGGCCGGCCGATGATTGATTACGTGATGGACAACCTGGCGCCCATTACCGGCATTGACCGCGTTTATGTGGTCACCAACGCCAAGTTTGCCGGCCATTTCCAGAAATGGGCCGATGATTACCGGGCCCACAAATCGCCGCTCGCCTTCACCGTGGTAAACGATGGCTCGACCGACGATTCCAACAAGCTCGGCGCCATCGGCGACATCCATTACGTCCTCGACCGCGAGAAGGTGGACGATGACGTCATTGTGGTGGCGGGCGACAATCTCTTCAGCGAAAAGCTCGGCGACTTCGGCCGGCTCTGCCGCGAGAAAAAGGCGCCCGTGCTCGCGCTGTACGACGTCGGCGACCTGGAGCAGATCAAGAAATACAATTCCATTACGGTGGACGCCGCGAGGCGCATTACTTTCTTTGAGGAGAAGCCCAAGAACCCCACCAGCACGCGCACGGGCATCGCGCTCTATTATTATCCCAAGAGCAGCTTGCCGCTCATCCGGCAATACATCGCCGAGGGCAACAACCCCGACCAGCCCGGCCGGCTGGTGCAGTGGTTGTATCCCCGCACGCCGTTCTACACCTGGGACGTGCCCGGGCTGTGGTTCGACATCGGTTCCAAGGAAACGCTGGAGGAAGCCAACCGCATCTTCGCGGCCCGGTAAGCGGCGCTCCAGTGCCGGAGGGTCGGCATCTTTGTGGTGACCGCCCGCCCAAAATATTAAGCTCCGTCAGGAGTGCCATCCGCGGACCCGGTGCGGAGCTGGTGCTCGTGCGGAGCTTGTCGTTTTAAAGCGCCGGGTGGCGGCAAGGAAGCCGCGCCTGCACCGGTGGGTCAATGAATGCCTGGTTATGACGCACGGGACACTGGCGCGTTGTCCTACGGGTGAGTTAATGTCTGGCCTCAAGGATGACCCAGCGAACCGTCCCTGGCATTGGGTCTTAACTCAATACAATCAGAATATGAATCTGCCTTCCCCCTCTTCCAACTCACGATGCAGATTGAAACCCACCTTTCCCCGGGCCACGGTGGCGCTGCTGGCGGCATCTCTGGCCGGGCCTGCGGCCTGGGCGGCCGAGGCGCCCGCGGGGAAAACCGCTCCCAGCACCACGCTGCTGAATGACTGGCTGCGGGCGCAGTCACCTGAATTCAAAGCTTGGGACTTGGGCGGGCAGATCCGCTTCCGCTACGAGGACAAGCCGAATGCCGGGACTTTTCCCAACGCGGATTTTATTGCAGCCGGACCGGCCAATGACGATGAGTTCATCCTGTTCCGGGAACGGTTGCACCTCGGTTACCAGCCGGAATCGTGGCTGAAGTTTTACGTGGAGGCGCAGGACGCCTCGGGTTATTGGGATGAGCGGACGCCTTCGCCGAACACGGATGTTTTTGATTTGCAGCAGGCGTACTTGCAATGGGGCGACGGCAAGAAATGCCCGTTCAGTCTCAAATTGGGCCGACAGGAACTGGTGTATGGCGACGAGCGGTTTGTGGGGCGGGGCGACTGGAGCAATACTGGTCGGGTGTTTGACGCCATCAAACTGCGGGCCGAAGGCAGCGCCGGCTGGGTGGATGGGTTCACCTCGCACGTGGTGGTGCCCTACGATGATCATTTCAACGAGAGCAACGACGAGGACTGGTTCTCGGGCGTTTATGCCGCCACGCGCCGGGGCGTGCCCTGGCAGGAAACGCAGGTGTATTGCCTGGTGCGCAATTACAGCGCCGCCGCGGCCGATGCCATTGCGCCCGGCGTGCCGGGGTCGCCCAAGACCGCGCGGGACATCGTCACCTTCGGCACGTTGTGGAAATCGCTGCCCGGCAAACTGGGCGGTTGGGATTACAGCCTCGAAGTCGCCGGGCAATTGGGCACGGTGAATTCAGGCGGGGTGCGGCGCGACCAGCGGTCGTACGCGGTTTTTGCCAGCGGCGGTTATACCTTGACCAAAGCGTGGGCGAGCCCGCGGTTGGGCATTGGATATGAACACGGTTCCGGTGACAGCAATCCCAACGATGGCACGGTGGAGACGTTTGAAAACGTCTTTGGCACGCAACACAGACCGTATGGGCAGATGGATCTGTTCGGGGCGCGCAACATGCACATCCCCAAGTTGAGCCTGACGGCCAAGCCCGCCAAGAATTTTACCGTGGGAGTGGATTACCTGTGGTTCATCCTGGCGGATCCCAATGACTACCTGTATCCCGAGTCCGGCAGCGGCCGCAGCGGCAACGGGTACGGCATCCATCCCGGCTATGATGCCTATGTTGGCTCCGAACTGGACCTGGTAGGCACATACACGTTCAAGAACTGGGGCGTCCTCCAGGCTGGGTATGGCCATTTCTTTGTTGGTGAGTATGTTACGCAATCAGTGGGCAGCGTGCCGGCCAACGGCGGCACTACCGATGCCGACTGGTTCTTTGCCCAAGTGACTTTCAACTTTTAAGACTCTTTATGCTTTTTCTGCGTTTCTGGATTTTCGCCGCGATCGGGCTGATGCTCGCCGCCAGCCTGCATGCGGCCCAAGTTACCGTGTTTGCTGCGGCCAGTCTTACCGATGCGCTCAAGGAAATTGCCGCGGCCTACGAACCACAGAGCGGTGACAAGATTGTCTTCAACTTCGCTGCTTCGGGGACGCTGGCGCGCCAGATTGAGGCCGGCGCCCCGGCGGACCTTTTCTTCTCCGCCGATGAGGCGAAGGCCGATGGCTTGGAGAAGAAAGGTCTGCTGGTCAGCGGCATCCGCCAAAGCTTGCTCGGCAACGCGCTGGTCATTGTGACTCCGCTCGACGGCGCGACGATCCAGACGCCGACTGATCTCACCAATGTCGCCCTGGGGCGCATCGCCATCGGCGATCCTAAAATCGTGCCAGCCGGCACGTACGCCCAGGCCTACCTGGAAAAACTGGGGCTTTGGGCGGCGGTATCGTCCAACGCGGTTCCGTGCGAGAGTGTGCGCGCGGTGCTGGCGGCGGTGGAATCCGGCAATGTCGCTGCCGGCCTGGTTTACAAAACCGATGCCGCCATCTCCCGCAAGGTAAAGGTGGCGTATGAAGTGCCTCTGGCCAACGGCCCCAAAATCACCTATCCGTTGGCATTGCTTCGCGATGCCCCACAGCCGGACGCCGCCAAAAAATTTTTGGCCTATCTGGCCACCGAACCCGCCGCGAAAATCTTTCGCCAGGCAGGATTTATCCTGTTACAAGATTTCCCGGCAACAAAATCAAAAACGCCATGAAAGTTGAAGGAATCAAAGGTTGTTTCGAGAAGACCGGCGGCCTGTTTTATTTTGGCCGGATGTGTTCCAAAATCCGGCTGCACGCCAAAGGCGCACTGCCGGAAGATTATCTCGAGATGCTGGGCCAGGGCTTTGATGGCCGAACCTGCCGGTATTTGCGAGTGCAATACGAAGCGGTCAAGGCGCAGGTGCTTTCCGGCAAATCCGATGCCGAGGTGCTCGAATGGTGCCTGGACCAAGGCCGGCGGCTGACCGCCGAGGAGATTTTGATTTACAACAGCTTCATGAGCAAACGGGGCTGGCATGACGACGAAACCGATGGCTTCATCCCGGAAATGATCCGGAAGTATGGTTTGCCCAATGACGGCCGGGTTTTGACCGACTTCGACCTGATTGAGATGGATGAGGGGCGTTGGTATCCCGAAATGTGGCGAGATGCCTGGAAATAGTCTGGCGCGGGCAAACGGGTTTTCCGCCAGTCCCGCCGCAAAAAGCCTGCCGGGTGGCCTACTTCTTGGGCTCTGGTTTCATCCGTTTCCAGGTGGGCAGCGGCAATTCGCCCGATTGATAGCTTTCCAGCCCTCGCTTGAGCGTGGCCTGGATGCTGGGATTTTTCTCGGCGAGAGTTACCGCCTGTTGTTCGGTGGTCAGGGCGGCGTTCTTGTCGCCCTTCATGAATTGAATCCGCGCCAGGGTATCCAGGTAGAGTCCCTTGATCACGGGGTCTGCGGCCAGGGCCACGGCGCGTTCCGAGGCTTTGAGCGCCACGTCCAGGTCGGGATGCTCAATGTTATCATCGGTGGTGAGCAGCAGGGAAACGATGTTTTGCATGAGCGCGTTGGTGGGGTTGGCATCGCTCAATTGCGCGGCTTCATTGAAGGCGGCGGGAAAATTCCTCTGCCCCACATAAACCTGAAAGTGGGTCAGGGAAACATATTGTGTCAGGTTGGCATCGGCGCCGGCGAGTTGGTTCAATTGATCCAGTGCGGTGGCAGCCTGACCCCAATCCTTGGCTTTCATGCTGGTTTGAATTTCGGTCTTTAGGCGGGCTATGTCGTTCTGCTGTTTTTCTTCGGCGGCGGCCGCTTCCCTGGCGTGATAGGTGCCGGCGAGCACGGCTTCAATGGTGCTTTCCTTCAGTTCCATGGGGTGGCCGATCCAAGCGATGGCCCCGCGGGTATCCACCAGGAACGCCGTGGGGATGCCGTTCCGGCCTGCGGCGGTCATCCAGGTGTCGGACATTTTGCCCTGGTTGCTGCCCGTCTTGTCGTCCAAGGCCACGCGATAGGTCATGTTGCTGCCCATGGAAGCAATGAATGGCGCGACCTTGCTCGCGTCGGTTTCCCAGCAATCCTGGCCGATGACGATCAAACCCTGGTCTTTGAACTTCTCATAGATGGCATTGAGATGCGGGATGGACGCCTTGCAGGGCCCGCACCAAGTGGCCCAAAACTCCACGATGTACGCCTTGCCGGCAGCAAACCCGGTGACCGGATCGCCCTGCACATACTTGCCGGTCTGCAGCTGGGGTGCGGGATCGCCCACGTGCAGGGTGACGGGCGGCGGCACGGGGGCTTTGGCAGCGGTGGTGTTGTTGGTCGTATCCGGCGGCGTGGCGGTGACTGCAGTGGCGGTGAGCGCCCAACTCGTGGCGATCAAGCAAGTGAGTGCGCGGAGAAAATGTTTGGTCATGTTCATGAATCGAACCGGGTTTGCGGGATGTCCTGTGAATTAAGGACATGGTGCTCCGGTTCGAGGACAAAGCAAGACCGTACCTTGGCGGTGCCAGCCGAATTGACTCAAAAAGAATGTTGCCAAGGCGTCGGAAACGATGGTGTGGTCACCCTGCGGGCGATCAAACCTTCGCGTTAATTTTGCGCCGGCGGTGGCGGGTTGTTGCCCGCTGGCAGACCGGGCTACTGGTCCAGAGTGTTAAGCCACGCCGGTTTGGCCTGCCAGTAACCGTAGCTGAGATGCGGGTCGTTGTCGTTGTTCCAGCGGGCCCGCCAGAAGGCATTGTTGGGATCCCGCACATCGTTGCGCCGCGGGGTTTCCACGTGGCCGTCGCAGAACAGGACGTCGGTGCGGAAATTGTGCCGGTTGGCCGGGCAGGCGGAATGGCCGCTGACGGTTTTGACGTCCGCCGGTTCACAGTTGCCATTGAAGGACGGAGTCACATTTTTGGGCACGGAGGGCACATCACAAATCCAGATCATTTCCGTGGGCTTCCGGACGGTGCTGTCGCGGACAGGACCCTGGTACAGGCCGCCGTCAACATCGCCGCCCAGGCCGAGTTGGGGCCGGGTGATGACTTCGCTGCCGCCCTGGAAATGAATGCCCCAGTCATTGTAGCCCAGACCAAAGTATGATCGGGAGGTGATCGCATAAGCGTCGGCGACCCCGCCCGGCCCGGTGCCGCCCAGCGAAGGGTTGGCGTTGGTGTCCCATGCGGTCCAAGGTTGCGCGGCGGGACAGGTGAAGGCCTTGCGGGCGCCGCCCATGAGGTTGAACAACCGCACCGGCCAGACATAGTAGTAGTTGGCTGAACCGCCGGCCGGAGTGGAGAGACAACCCGGATACGCGCCGTTGTCGCCGATGTACATGACCCCGGCGATGCCAATCTGCCGCATGTTGTTCACGCACGAAATTTGCTTGGCCCGGGCCTTGGCCTTGGTCAGCGCTGGGAGCAGCAGGCCGGCCAGAATGGCGATGATGGCGATGACCACCAGCAGCTCGATGAGGGTGAAGCCGGTGGTGTTTTTGCGATTCGGCCGGAAGCCGGGTTGCTGAAATTTGCCAATGGACATGGGTGTTTGCATTTCGCTTTGGGATCTGCCCCGTTTCATTTCCGCAGGGTCATGCTTCGACAAAGCATGCCGCCGGAAGCTGAACGCGGGGGCGCTCCGCAATGTTTTGGATGATGAGACTACGCTACCTTGATTGCCGCCCGGTTGTCATGGCACATAAAACGGCCTCGCCACTGCAATCCGAAGTGCCACCAGGCGAGAACAGGTGCCGTCGCCGGAGAATTGCGGGCGGGCAAGGCGGAGGTTGATGCCGGGTCCAGCGGGTCAGCCAGGTTCCTACCCACTGGGGCAACGGGCCTGCAAGGCAAGCCAGGCAAGGGAGTGATACACACCATGAGGCCACTTCATGTGCCATGACACCCACTACGGGTTCGGATAGGCTGGAGATTACTAACCCCAGTTGACCGAGAGTATTGTTAATGAAATTTAACGCACTCAGGCTCTTCGGATTTGTTTCCGGGAGCTGTTTTATAATTTCGTCTTTTCTGACTGCGCCGGTCGTTCCTGCGGCGCTGACGCAGGCATGCCGTTTCAATGACGGCATCATAAGTAGCTCCCAGTTGACCTCGGGAGTGCCGCCGCCAGCAGCGGTATCCCAGAAGGTTTCCTCGCAGCAAAAGCCCGGCGGCTTAAGCCGGATTTGACATCATTTTAACCCACCATCCACAACTGAACCCGAACCACACCATAATCAAAATGAAAACAGCAAAACGAATACAGCCGCAACTTGGCCGGGGCCTGGCCCGGGCTTTGGCGGGCGCACTCTTGGGCGCGCTGGTCGCCACCGCGAGTGCGCAAAACCTGACGCACCGCTGGAGTTTCAACGATGCCAGCGACTCGGTCGGCACGGCCAGCGTCTCGCTCACGGGCAATGCCACGATTGACAGCGGAATGTTGAATGTTCCCGGCGGCGGCGGGGCCTCCGATTTTGGCTCGGTGGACATCTCGAGTGATTACACCAATTACACCAGCACCACGATTGAATGCTGGTTTACGGAAACTTTCATCCAGGACTGGTCCAAGGTGTGGATGTTTGGCAATGGCGGCGTGAACGCCAATGCCGGTACCACCTATCAGGATTTCACGCCCAACCGCGGCAATGCGCAAGCCCCGGGGATTTCGATTACCCCGGCACCGTTTTCTGGCGGTGATTTTGCCGTTGCCGGGAGCGCCCAGCTTGCTGGGGGGGTCGAACACCATGCGGTGGCTGTGTATGATTACGGCGCCAACACCATGACGCTTTACGTTGACGGCGTATATAACTGTTCCGGCAGCATGCAGAACACTCCCATCAGCGCCCTTAAGTCAACCCAGTTCCGCTTCGGCGCCGGGACCTCCTGGGGCGATACCAGCTTCAACGGCACCATTGACGAAATGCGCATATATGACGGACCGTTGACGCCGGTGCAGGCGGAAGCGGATTACGAAGCCGGCCCGGATACGATCAGTGCCGGTCCCGGCGCTTTGACCGCGATTCAATTTAACAATCCGGCTACAGTGATTGTCGGGGGCAAGTTCACTCCTGCAATTCTCGCGACCTATGCTGCTCTGACGAACAAGGTGGATGTCACCCGGATGTCCGGCATTACATATTCGTCCGATGATACCAATGTGGTTAATTTCGGCACGGACGGCCTGTTCCATGCGGTGGCGGTCGGTAGCACCACGATTCATGCGGCGTTCCAGTCCCAGAACGCGGCCCTGGTCGTGCATGTGCAAACCGAACCCGCGGTGGTGGTCCATCGCTACAGCTTCGATGGCACCGCCGGCACCACGACCATCACGGACTCGGTAGGAAATGCCGATGGCACGCTGAACAACGGTTCGGGCACGGCCACCCTCACCGGCACCGGTCAGTTGACGCTGGATGGCAATGCCAGCTCGGGCTACGTGTCGTTGCCGTCCGGCATTCTCGCCAACCTCACGAACGCCACCTTCCAGATCTGGGCGACCAACCTGGATGTGAATTCCGACTGGGCGGAATTATGGGCCTTTGGCACTAACAATGGATCCCAGGGCGTGGAATACATCGCCCTGATCCCGAACAATCCCAACAACCACACCATCCGGTTGGACGCCCATGGGGCCAATGGCTTCTCGTTTGATGCCCCGACGGCGATGGCTTTGAGCAATGTCTCCTGTGTAACGCTGACCTACAATTACTCGGCGCAGGTGGCGTCCATGTATGTAGATGGTCGCAAAGTGGCCACCTCCACTGCCGCCAAGGTGCTCTATACGATTCCAGATTCGAACAACTACCTCGGGCAGTCCGAATGGTACGGCAGTGGCGATCCCTATTTCACCGGCGTTATTGATGAGTTCCGCATTTACTCCGGGGTGGAATCGGAACTGCAAATCGCCATTGACGCGAAGGTCGGCCCGAACTCGGTGGTCACCAATGCCGGCGCGATGCAGTCGCTCACGGTGACCATGGATACTACAAATGTGGATGTCCGCGGACTGAACGTGCCCATCCGGGTGTTGGCGAACTTCGCCAATGTGAGCGGGGTGGATATCACCACCCTGCCGGAGACCTCGCTCAGCAGCAGCGCGCCGGACGTGGGCACGATTGTCAACGGCACCTTTGCCCCGCAAAATGCCGGGACGACCACGGTGACGGCCAGTTATAACGGGGTTAACGGTTCCGTGGTGGTGAATGTGGTGGACACGAATGGTCCGCCGACGCTGCTGCATCATTATACCTTCAATGAAACCTCCGGGACCACCATCCATGATTCCGTGGGGACCATTGATGGCACTGTGAATGGCCCCGTGACTTGGACCGGCACGCAAATGGTAATGCCGACGGCGAATCCCGCGCCGGATGGCAGCGGTCAGCCCACGGCCGCCAGTGGCTGGGTATCCTTCCCCGCGAACGAGGGCTTGGTGACTGGATTGCCGAATGAAGCGAGCATTGAGTGCTGGGTGGTCTGGGCTGGCGGCGCGGTCTGGCAGGAAATGTTCGACTTTGGCCAGGCGGCCAATCCCGGCGTATCCACCGGCGGTGGCCAGTACGTGATGGTGAGCCCCCACGACGGGGCCAGCGGAGCGTTGCGGCTGGAATGGTTCCCCGGCGGATTGGTGCTCACCGGACCTTCGCTCCAGCAAAATGTGCTGAGCCAGGTGGTCATCACGCACGATCAGGACCGCCAGTTGGACAAGCTCTACCTGAACGGCCAGTTGGTCGCTACGGGCAGCAACCCGCTGCTGTGGTCGAGCCTGCCGGATACGGACAACTGGCTGGCCCGCGACCAGTGGCCGGATGCCATGTTCAATGGCGCATATGCTGACCTGCGTTTCTGGGATGGCGCCCTGACCGCCGGTCAGGTGGCCAGTTCCTATGCCACGGGGCCGGAAACGATCGCCGGACCGGCGCTGCACATCACGGCTGCGGGCGGGCAAATTACGCTCACCTGGCCGGCCAGCGCCTCGGGCTTCAATCCGGAGTCCGCGACGGATCTGGTGAATGGTCCTTGGACTGCGGTGTCGGGAACACCGACCGTGGTCAACGGTCAGAACGTGCTGACCGTGCCGGCAACGCAAAGCCGGACGTTCTACCGGCTGAAACAGTAACATCTTGCTGAGGGTATGCATCGGGGAAGGCTGGGCGCGGCAACGCGTCCAGCCTTTTTTTGCCGCCCGGAGCGCTGCCGGACAGATTCCGCTCGCCCCTGGGCGCGTGCCCCCCTTAAATTTGCCGGTATGACGCCCGCCATCCGCGCCTGGTTTCAGGTTTTGCGCTGCTGCCTTGTGGCCAGCCTCGGGTGGGCGGCAACGGAACCGGTCCGGGCGCAGACCATGCCGCATACTTCGGCGGATTATCTCATCCACGTCTGGACTTCCGATGACGGCCTGCCGCAAAATTCCGTAAACTGCCTCGCGCAGACGCCCGACGGCTACCTCTGGATCGGCACCCGCAGCGGCGGGCTGGCACGGTTCGATGGCGCCAATTTTGTCACCTTCAATCCGCAGTCCACTCCCGGCCTGCGCGATGTGGAAATCGAAACGTTGAGTGTGGATTCGCAGGGCACGATGTGGATTGCCGCGGGCAACGAATCCATCACCAGTCTGACGCTGGGAAAATTCCGGCTCGTCCGCGAACCCAATGCCGCGCCGCGGTGGCATCCCCTGCAAATTCCCATCGTGGCCGAGGATGCCGGGGCGGTCTATTTCGCCGCCTACGGCAACGCGGTGTTTCGCGTGCCCCGGCATGGCGAGGTGAATGCCGCCCAGCACATTGACCTCGTGCCGCCCCCGCCCGACCCGCCGCCGGGCCAGTTCAGCCGGGCGCCCGATGGCACCCTGTGGTATGTCACCGAAAACTATGACATTGCGCGGATGCAATTCACCTCACCGAGCAGCGCCCAGTTCAGCGTGTTCCATCCCGGGGTGCCGGTACAGGAACTCGTTCGGGATGCCACGGGCCAGATTTGGGGCATCGAGGGCAATCGCGTCGGCATTGTGACGCCTGCGGGCTTCACCGATCACACCCCGACCAACGGACCCGCCCCGCAGGATGTCCGGCAGATTATTCCCGCCCGGGATGGCGGTCTGTGGATTTGGGACGGCAACGAACTGCGGAAAATGTCCGCCGGGCAGTGGTGTTTGACCGCCGCCCACTTTCACCCGCCGCATGACCGGGAGTCACTGCATTTTACGGCGGATTCCCAGGGAGGCCTGTGGGTTATAGAATATGGCACCGGCCTGTGGCACGTGGCGCCGGACGGCAAGACCGACCTGCTGACGCCGGAAAACGGCCTGCCCAGCAAGTTCATCACCTGCTGCATGGAGGACTACGAGGGCAACATCTGGATTGGCACCAAAGAGGCGGGCCTGGCGCGGATTCGCCGCCGGCTGTTCAAGGTGTTCACCGCGGCCGATGGCATTCCCGGGGATGTCGCCCAATCCGTTTGCGAAGACGAGCAGCATACCATCTGGGTGGGCACCGCCACCGGAGGGCTGGCGCGCAAAACGGGAGACAAGTTTGAATCCATCCCGCTCACGCCCAACCCCGACCCGTTGATTGAGAGTGTCACCGTCTGTCCCGATGCCGTCAACGGCATCTGGGTGGGCACGCTACAGGGCCGGATTTTCCGGGTCGTGAGCAATGAAGTCCAAAACGTGAATGACACCACGGCCTGGTCCTTTCCGCTGGAGCGGCTGCGCGACCACGTGGCGAATGCCATGATGCAGGACAGCAGCGGCCGGGTGTGGTTCTCCAACGGCTCGGGGGCGTATTATTATCAGAACGGTACCTTTTCGGCGTTCGACAACACCCGCGGTTTTGTAACCGGGATCGGGGTTCGGGCTATTGCCGAGGGGCCGCGGGGCACCCTTTGGTTTGGCACCGAGCCGGGCGACCTCTGGCAGTTTAACAAAGACCTGCCGGCCCGGCACCATCAGCCGGCCGACTGGCCGAACGCTCGCGTGGCGGCGCTGTTGCCCGACGCGGATGGCAGCGTGTGGGTGGGGACGTTGGGGGGCGGTCTGCTCCATTTTGCGAACGGTACGTTTACCCGCATCACCACCGCCCAGGGCCTGCCTGACAATAGTATCACCCAGTTGCTCGAAGACCAGGACGGTTATCTCTGGGGCGGGACATATGCGGGAATTTTCCGTGCAGCCAAAAAAGACTTGAAGAACCTGGCTGCAGGCAAGGCGGACGAGATTTCCGTTTCCGTGTATGGGCGCTTCGACGGGCTCCCGGCGCAATCGTATTCCGGCTGGTTTCAACCTTCGTGTTGGCGCTCGCACGACGGCTGGCTGTGGTTCACCACGGTGAAAGGCCTCGTGGCCGTCAGTCCGCAGGATGTGACGGTGAATCATCGGCCGCCGCCCGTGATTGTCGAGGAGATGCGGGTGGACAGCGTGCCGCGCGACCTGGAGGGTTATGAAATGGCCGCCACCAATACGGTGCTGCAACTCGGACCAGGCCGGCATTATGTGGAGTTCCGGTTCACCGGCATTGATTTCAACGAGCCGGACCAGGTGCGGTTCAAATGGCGGCTGGAGGGCGTGGAAAAAGAGTGGCGCGAAGGTGTAAACCGTCGCGTGGTGAGTTACGGGCCGCTCCTGCCGGGCAATTATTGTTTCCGCGTGCTGGCCGCCAACAGCGACGGCGTGTGGAACAAGATCGGCGCCAGCGTGGCGTTTGAGGTGCTGCCGTTCTTCTGGGAGACCTGGTGGTTCAAGGCATTCCTGATTGCCGCCAGTTGCGGTGGCCTGGCCCTGGCGGTGACGCTCGGTTTGCGCCGCCGGCACCGGCTGGAACTCGAACGCCTGGAACGCCGGCATGAGATGGAGCGTGAACGCACGCGCATTGCCCGCGACATGCACGATGAAATCGGCTCCAAGCTGGCGCGCATTTCCTTCCTGAGCGAAATCGTCAAGAGCGAGGCCCGGAGTGCCAGCGCGGCGGACGGGGTGGTGGATTCGCTGTCCCGCACGGCGCGTGACCTGTTGCTGTCGCTGGACCGGATGCTCTGGGCGGTGAATCCCCGCAACGACTCGCTGGAAAAGCTCTCCGCGTATTTGAACCGTTACGCCGCAGAATATTTTCAGAGCACCTCGATCCGGTGCCGGCTGGCGTTTCCGGGGAATTTGCCGGCCATCCCGCTCTCCGCCGAAATGCGGCATAACATTTTTCTCGCCTTTGAGGAGGCGCTGGCCAACACCCTCAAGCATGCCGGCGCCACCGAGGTCAGTGCTGAACTGGTCTGCCACAACGGCACCGTGGAAATTTCCATCGCCGATAACGGCCGGGGCTTTGATGTGCCCGCGCGCACTGCGGCCATCCAGCCCGAAGCCGGCGAGCATCTGGGACTTTCCGGTATGCACCACCGCTTGCAATTGCTCGGCGGAACGTGTCACATCACCAGTACACCCGGCGGTGGCACCCTGGTCAGATTCGTGTTGCCCCTCCATACCACCCATGCCCAATAAATCCATTACTTTCGCCATTGTGGACGATGACGCCGGCTTGCGGGACAGCATCGTCCGGTATCTCACAGTCAAAGGCGGGTTCGTTTGTGTCGGCCAGTACGGCAGCGCGCAGGAGGCGCTGGTCGGCCTGCCGGACGCCCGGTCTACCGTGGTGCTCATGGACATTAAAATGAAAGGCATGGATGGCATTGAGTGCGTTCGCCGGCTCAAGGAGACCATGCCGGACGTGCTCGTCATCATGCTCACCGTGTTTGAAGACGAGGATCTCATTTTTGACGCGCTGATGGCCGGCGCCATGGGCTATTTGCTCAAGCGCCAACCGCCCGGGCAACTGCTCGACGCCATTCATGAATTGCTGGATGGCGGTTCGCCGATGTCGGCCACCATTGCACGCAAAGTGGTGAAGCTGCTGCAACGCTCCGGCGATCCCGGCAAGCCCAGCAGTGGCACCCGCATGTTGTTGTCCGACCGCCAGCGGGAAATGCTCGATTTGCTGGCCGCCGGGGAGCCGTACAAAGCCATCGCGGACAAAATGGGACTGAGCATCCACACCGTCCGGGGGTATATCCGGCGCATCTATGAAAAACTCCAGGTGCACACTCGCACGGAGGCGGTGGCCAAGTACCTGCAGCGGTGAGCTTTTACCTGGTCGCCCGGCAATGAGGCCATTCTATGCTCCATGACAAATTGCCGGGACTGCGGATATTCTAAATGCTTGCCTCCCTGCCAGTGAGACAAGGTTGGAATGTGCAATTTGTAGCAATGCGTTTTTTGATGGCGTTTGGATCACCGAATTTATTTCACTCCGTTGAAAATCGGCCGCAGTCACCCGGGGCGCGGCCTTTATTCTGCTGGACCCTTTGCCTGACTGTTGGAATTTTGCTGGCGGCCTGCGGGGTCCGGGCCGATTCCTACTGGCAGGGTGGCACCGGCGATTTCAATGTTGCCGCTTCCTGGATTCCTTCTGGCGTGCCCGGCGGGGTCAATGCCATCAATGACAGTGGCTCGAACAATGTGGTGCTCATTCATTCGGGTGACCCGGCCTGGAGTCCGTGGGACATTCGGGCAGGCGATGGCAGCGGCACTTCCGGTTCATACTTGCAAACCGGCGATACGGTTACGGTGAACGGTTGGTTTCGCCTGGGTGACAGCGCCAGTGCCACCGGCTATTACACCCTGAGCAACGGCGTGGTGAACGTGGCATTGCAGGCACACGTGGGCGAAGCAGGTGTCGGCGTGCTGAATATCAATGGTGGCACGTTCAATGTGGGGCAAACTCCGTTTTGTCTCGGCGATGGCGATTTTGGCGCTGGTGGCAGCGGTACGGTGTTTGTGAATGGCGGCGCACTCAACACTCCCGTGGGAGTGGATGTCTGGATCGGTGAAGGCCATAACGGCGGGGCAGGCGGCAATGGCAGGATGGTTGTCACCAGTGGCACGGTGAGCATCGGCGGTTGGCTGGCGGTGGGACGTTTTGGCGGCAACGGTGACCTGGAAATCTCCGGCGGCAGCCTCACCCTGCTTCCCGGCAATACTGGTAATCTCACCCTGGCTACGACGCCGAGCGTCGGAGTGGTGAAACAAAGCGGCGGGGCATTGACCAACACCGCCTCACAAACCTGGGTGGCCGAAAGCGCCACGGGGTCCTGGACTTTGAGCGGCGGCGTCGATGTGCTGGGCGATGTGTTGCTGACCCGCCTAGCCGGAGCCACCGGCACGTTCAACCTGAACGGCGGCGACTTGTATGTTTCGCAGATCGCAGATCCGGGCGGCAATGGTACATTTAATTTTAATGGCGGCCGACTTCATGCCCGTGCCGCCACGGACGATTTCTTACAGGCCCATCACGGCATCAATGTGCAGGGCGGTGGCGCCATAATTGATTCCGCCGGGTACGACCTCACCATCACGGGAGCCATGGCCAATGGCGGTGGCGGGTTGACCAAGCTGGGGGCGGGCACACTGACGTTGTCCGGCAATCTCGCTTATTCCGGCGGCACTATCGTGAGCAATGGTACGCTGACAATTTCCGCGCCCAACGCCTTTGCCTCGTCCGGTTGCCTCGTTTCCGGTGGCACGGCCTTTGGCGTAAAACTCGCCTCGGCCAACGCCCAATTATTTGTTCCCGTGTTGAATCTAGCCGCCACCGGCACGGGCTTGAACTTCGATTATGCCGGCGCCGGGGGTCAGTCTCTGGCGCCGCTTCGGGTCAGCTCGTTGACCGTCAGCGGTCCGGTCAGGGTTAATGTGGCGGGTTACAATTTTTCGCCCGGCCAATTTCCGCTGCTGCAATATGTCACGCGCACCGGCGGCGGCAGCTTTACCCTCGGCACTGTGCCGGCCGGAATGACGGCGCAACTGGTGACCAACGCAGCGAACAAATCCATTGATCTGCTCGTCACCACTGCCGCAACCGGAGGCATGCCATGGGAGTCCAAGCAGGCTCCGTTGATGACCGACTGGGCCCAAGAGGTGAACCACACCAGCACACTGCCCGAATATCCGCGCCCGCAAATGGTGCGTTCCAATTGGCTGAATTTGAACGGAGTCTGGCAGTTTCAGCCCGGGGCCACGAACGACGCCGTGCCGGCCGGGCAGAATCTGGTGGGGGTTATTCTGGTGCCATTTCCGATGGAGTCGGCGCTCTCCGGCGTCATGCAGTACCATCCGTTCTCGTGGTATCGCCGGCAGTTCACCGTACCGCCGGGTTGGACGGGGCAGCGCATTCTGTTGCACTTTGATGCGGTCACCTGGCGGTCGCAAATCTACATTAACGGGCAGAGCGTCGGCGCGCATACTGGCGGATACAACCCCTTCAACTTTGACATCACGCCGTATCTCAACGGCGGCACCAATGAACTGCTCGTGCAGGTGTATAGTCCGCAGGACAGCGGCGGCCAGCCGCGCGGCAAGCAGACGCTGTACCCGGGCGGCATCATGTTTACCTCGGCCTCCGGCATCTGGCAGCCGGTGTGGTTGGAGCCGGTGCCCGCCACCCGCATCAGCAACCTGCATCTCACGCCAGACATTGATAACCACCGGCTGCTCGTGAACGTGGCCATCACGGGGCCCAGCGCCGGTTTGCAGGTACGGGGCGTGGCATTGGATGGCACCAATGTGCTGGCCACCACCACCGTGCTGCCCGGCAACAACCTCTATCTCAACATTCCGGCACCGCAACTGTGGTCGCCCACCAATCCCTATCTCTACAATTTGCAAATTTCCCTAACGAGCAACTCGGTGCCGGTGGACAATGTGGGCAGTTATTTTGGCATGCGCAAAATCAGCCTCGGGGTCACCAACGGCTTCACCAAATTGTTTTTGAACAACCAATTTCAATTCGAATTTGGTCCATTGGATCAGGGATTCTGGCCGGATGGCGTTTATACCGCGCCCACCGACCGCGCCCTGCGGAGCGATTTGGAAATGGAAAAAGCGCTCGGTTTCAACATGGTGCGCAAGCACATCAAGGTGGAGCCGCAACGTTGGTATTATTGGGCCGATCACGTGGGGATTTTGGTCTGGCAGGACATGCCCAGTTGCAATTCCTACACGGCCAACCCCGCGCCGCCGCCGGTGGATCCTGCGGATTATGTTGGTGAACTCTCCGCCATGGTCACGAATCATTGGAACAGCCCGGCCATCATTTCCTGGGTGGTGTTCAATGAGGGGCAGGGACAGAGCGGTACTGGCAATGGGGTGGGCCAGACCAACACCGCGTACTTGGTTTCCCTGGTCAAGAGTTTGGATCCCACCCGTCTCGCCAATGAGGCCAGCGGCTGGAATCATGTGGGGGCGGGCGACGTGCTGGATTACCATAATTATCCCGACCCGGTCGCACCGGTGAGTGCAAATCAAGCGGTGGCCTGCGGGGAATTTGGCGGCGTGTGGCAGGGCATCACTGGCCACACCTGGACACCGGGCACGGGCGAAGTTAGTCCGGCACAGGCATCCGGTTCCGTGGCCGGCCAATTTGAAGCCCTGGCCAATGAACTCCCGGATTTGATTCAAAATCATGGCCTGAGCGCGGCGGTTTACACGGAAATCAGCGATGTGGAAATCGAACTCGCCGGCTTGCGCACGTATGACCGCCGGGTCCTCAAGCCCGACTTGCTCCGGATGCAAAAGGCGATCACGGCATTGACCGGCGGGCCATTGCCCACCAACCGGCCGCCGGTGATTTTGCCGGTCCCGAGTGCTTTTATCACTGCCGGCCAGACTTTGCAGCTGACCAACCGCGCCACCGATAGTGATTTGCCCGCGCAAACATTGACGTGGAGCTTGGGCACACATCCCGCTGGAGCCGCTTTGGACGCCACCACCGGGGTGCTCACCTGGCGTGCCACCATTGCGCAGTCGCCTTCCACCAATTCTTTTCAGGTGACGGTTACGGATGACGGCATTCCGGTCCGGAACGCCACCCAAAGTTTTTTTGTCATCGTCCGGCAGCCAGCGGCGCCGGAGTTATCCGCGCCAATCTGGACGGCGGGACAATTTGAAATGTCCGTCGGTGGCGACGCCGGGCCGGATTATTCCATTTACACCACCACGAATCTGACCGGGCCGTGGCAGTTGCTGTTGAGCACCAACCCGGCGGTATTGCCGTTTCAATTCATGGATCCGGACTCGGGTGAATTCTCCCAACGCTTTTATCGGGTGGTGTTGGGTCCGTGAATAATATCGGAGTCCAACCTGTCAGGAGAAAAATGAACAAAAACTGTACGCTGTTGTTGATGCTGACCGCCGCCATTGCGGGCCTGTTTTTCACCCCGGCGCCCGCCGCCGAACCGCCGGCCGGTTTTTTTCAAAATCCCATCAACCCCGGCCCGGATCCCTGGATGGTTTATTACCAGGGCAACTACTATCTCTCCACCACGCAGGGCAGTGCCATCCGCCTCTGGAAGTCGCCCACGCTGTCCGGCCTGAAAACCGTCGCGCCGGTCACCGTATGGAGCGATACCAACGCCACGCGTTCCGCTTTGGTCTGGGCGCCGGAACTCCATTTTTTCAATGACCGCTGGTATCTCTATTATACCGCCACCTCCAGTGACAAAGTGGATGCCAATCACCGTACGTTTGTGCTGGAGAGCGCCGGCATGGATCCACTAGGGCCCTATGAATTCAAGGCGCGCCTGTTCAATCCCACCAACGACCAATACGCGATTGACCCCACCGTGTTCAAGAATCAGGCCGACGGTGCGCTCTATTTTCTTTGGGCCGCCCGGCCTGGCCACGTCTTGTATATTGCGCGCCTGACGAATCCCTGGACCGTTGCAGGCAACGGGGTCTATCTTCCCGCGGATGGTTTCGGCTGCACGGAAGTCCGGGAGGGGCCGGAAATTCTCCAACATAACGGAAAGATTTTTCTCATTTACTCTGCCTGCGACACCGGCAAGCCGGACTACAAACTGGGCATGCTGATGGCTGACGCCAAGGCTGACCTGCTCGATCCCCATTCGTGGAAGCAATATCCGCAACCGGTCTTTGAACGTAATGACGCCAATGGGGTGTATGGTCCGGGACACAACGGGTTTTTCCATTCTCCCGATGGCAAGGAAGACTGGATCGTTTACCACGGCAAAACCACCTCCGCTTACACCTACGCCGGCCGTACCACCCGTGCGCAGAAATTCACTTGGAATCCTGACGGCATGCCCAATTTCGGCGTGCCGCTGCCGCTTGACACCGTGCTGGCAGAACCGTCCGGCACCGGCAAATGAACCGGCAACACCTCCCTCGACTCCACACTATAAATTTGCGACCATGAAAAAAATACTGGGCATTGTCTCGGGCATACTCACCGGCATTTTGATGATGGCTTCGGCCCGCGCCCAGATGCCCGATCCTCCGGGACAGGTGGCACCCGGCGAGACGCCCAAATACGAGGCCTATCTTTTCGCCCACATGATGGAGGGCGATTATGGCCGGCTTTATTATAGCGTCAGCCTGGATGGCTTGCACTGGCAAAGCCTCAATGGCGGGAAGCGGGTTTTTAACGAATACCACGGCCACTCCAGCATCTGCAAAGGTCCCGATGGCCGGTACTATCTGGTGGGCAATCGCGGCGATGACGCCCCGGACATCAATTTCTGGGTGTCGGATGATTTGATCACCTGGAAAAAATTCAGCGACTTCACCCCGGATATCAAACATGTGCCGGATTATCCCAAGGCCCTCGCCCGCATTGGCGCGCCCAAGCTGTACTACGACCAGGCCAGTCAGCAATTTCTTCTCACGTGGCACACCCCGCATGATCTCGGCAAGACCGACCTGCCAGAACCCTACTGGGCCAGCCAGCGCACCCTGTACGTCACCTCCAAGGATTTGCAAACCTTCACGCAACCGCCCCACAAATTCTTCCGCTGGGACCTGGCCACCATTGATGTGATGGTGCAGAAAGAGAACGGCGAGTATTACGCCATCGTCAAGGATGAGCGGTATCCCACGCTCGACTGGCCGACCGGCAAGACCATCCGCATTTGCAAGGCGGGCAAGTTACTGGGACGCTATTCCAAACCGGGGCCGCCAATCAGTCCCAATTTTCGCGAGGCGCCCACGGTCATTCCTTCGCCCAACGGCAAGGTTTGGTATCTATATTACGAACAATATCCCGGTGTGGCTTATGGGCTTTCCGTAGCGGCCAAACTGGACGGCCCGTGGTATCAGGTGGCCGGCAATCAGCGCCCGGAATGGGATAAATATTACGTCACGCCCCACGCGCGGCACGGCTGCATGCTGCCCATCTCCCGCGCACAATATGATGCTTTGGTAACCGCTTTTGGCAAATGACTCGCCACCTGACTGGAAAGGCAATGAGGCCATTTTATGTCCCATGACGTCCGGTCGGAAATTTTCAATACTGGGGCCAATGCATTCCCTGCTTTGAAAGTGTGCCGGAAGCGAACCTTTATGGGAAGGTGGCCGGTTGCGCCCGGAGCGGGTGGCCGCTAAAACGTGGGTGCCGACAAATTTATTTTTCTTTCGCACTGCCGCATAACCGGCGTATCACAAATCCTGTAATTATTTATGAAGCGTTCTCTTGGCATCCTTTCCGCCGGTCTTTTGCTTTGTGGCCAGATTGTCGCGGCTGAGCCCGCCGCCGCTCCGGCTCGTTGGTCCGTGGAAAGGGCGAATGCCTGGTATGCCGCCCAGCCCTGGCTGGTGGGCGCCAACTTTGTGCCCAGCACGGCCATCAACCAGCTCGAAATGTGGCAAGCTGACACTTTTGACCCCGCCACCATTGACCGCGAACTCGGTTACGCCCAGAGCATCGGCATGAACACCATGCGCGTGTTTTTGCACGACATTCCTTGGCGCGAGGATGCCGCTGGTTATTTCCAACGGATTGACCAGTTCCTCACCATCTGTGACCGCCACCAGATCCGGCCGTTGTTTGTCATATTCGATGGGGTGTGGAATCCCTATCCCAAGCCGGGACCGCAACCGGCTCCCGTGCCCGGCCTGCACAACTCCGGTTGGATGCAGTCGCCCGGACGGGAAATCCTGGCTGACCCCGCCAAGCAGGAAGCGCTGAAACCTTACGTGGTAGCGCTGCTTACCCGTTATAAAAATGATCCGCGCGTGTTGGCGTGGGATTTGTTCAACGAACCCGACAACCCCAACCGCCAGGCATATGGTCGCGACGGCGCCAATACCGAATTGCCCGAGCCCGAAAAAGAAAAGGTTGCCACGGAACTGCTGCGCAAGACCTTTGCCTGGGCGCGCGAAGTCGGTCCGTCCCAGCCGGTCACTGCCGGGGTATGGCTGGGCGATTACCTCGACCATCCCACGGAATTGCAGGCGCTCTGCCTGAATGAGTCGGATGTCATTTCCTATCACAATTACGACGCGCCCGAAGAAATGCGCAGACGCATCGTCGGCCTGGAAAAATTGGGCCGGCCGGTCATTTGCACCGAGTACATGGCGCGCGGCAATAACTCCACCTTTGCCGGTATCTTGCCCATCCTCAAGGCTCATCATGTGGGCGCGTATAATTGGGGCCTCGTGGACGGCAAATCGCAGACCATCTACCCGTGGGATTCCTGGCAGAAACATTACACCAATGAACCGGCCGTGTGGTTTCACGATGTCTTCCGTCCCGACGGCCGGCCTTTCTCCATTGCGGAGGTGACTTTGATCCGCCAGTTGACGGGGCGCGGCGATGCCACACCCAAGTTGTCCACTGCGGCCAGCCCCGCTACTGCCGCGGCTCCGGCCACTCCCAATTAATTTTGGGGAGATTGGTCAGAGGCGCTGCCCCCTTCGCTCCACCGATCCGGCGTCTCTCACGCCATTTCAACCGTGCCCTGAACCGGGCAAACCACGCGTGCCCGCTGGCCCGGATTTTGCGGGTCACGAGCATTCCAGTTGTCATGCCGAGAAATGGGGTTACCATCGAAGTCATTGGCAACCCCGACCGAGGCCCATTTGCGCTGGACCGTTGATGAAATCGCGAATGTTTTATTCCCCAATCCGGATCCTGGCGTTGGGCCTGGCGTGGTGGCTCCTGGCGGCCGTGATTCCAGTCCGCGCCGCGACCGTGTCCGGGGGTGTGGAAATCCCTGAGGCCACAAAAGACTATTTGCAATGGACCAACGGGATGGGACCCTGGATCTGGGCTTCCGATACGTTCGACAACCAGACTTGCAAGCTTTGGAAAAGCTTTGAAATTCCCGCGGCGGCGGCGGTGGTCAAAGCACAGTTGGTGCTGTCGGTGGATGATGAGTTCAGCCTGTTCCTGGATGGGCGCGAACTGGGACGGGGCGTGGATTGGCGCGAGGTGTTTGTCTTCGATTTGACAGCCCTGCTTGCCCCCGGAAAGCATGTGTTGGCCATTCGGGCCTATAACGCGGCCATCGCCGCGGGCATGACCATGTCCCTGAAGGTCAGTCTGGCGGATGGTCGGGTTATTGAAGTCAAATCGGATGAAAGCTGGCGCATTGTGCCGGATTCGGTGAAGCATTGGGAGCGCCGGACCGCCGCGCCGCCGGACTGGCCGGCGGCGCTGGTTGAAGCGCCATTGGGCGAAGGCCCGTGGGGCGACTGGCCGGTGAATGCCATCCTGATGCCGCCGCTGCAACCCATCCGGTTGCCCTTCTGGCAGACGGCCTGGTTTCAAATTTTCTTTCTGACCTGCTTCGGCCTGGTGGCCCTCTTCAGCCTGCAACTGATGGCGCAACTGGCGTTGCATCGGAAGGAACGGTGGCTCCTCCAGCGGGAGCGCACCCGTATTGCCCGGGAAATTCATGACGACATCGGCGCCCGGATGACCCAGTTGGTGCTGCAAGGCGAAGTGGCGCAGTGCGGCCTGCCCGAGGGTTCCAAAACGCAGCGGGAGCTGGGGCAAATCTGCGAGGACGCGCGGCATCTGCTGGCCACGCTGGATGAGATTCTCTGGGCCGTGAATCCGCAGCGCGATACCTTGCGCGATTTCGAATCGTTTGTGTGCAAATATGCCCAGGAATTCCTCAAGCCCACGGCCATTCAATGTCTCCTGGAAGTGCCTCCGGACCCGGCTCCCGTGGACTTCAACATTGCCATCCGGCGCAGTTTGTTGATGGCCATCAAAGAGGCGCTTAACAACGTGGTCAAGTATTCCCGTGCCACCGAACTGCAACTCCGGATCAAACACGAGCGACAAAAACTGACAGTGACGATCCAGGACAATGGCGCGGGATTTGACCCGCAGGCCCTGGAGCCCGGACGCCATGGCATTACCAATATGCATGAGCGCATGAATGAGCTGGGGGGCAACTGCACCATCAGCAGCCGGTCCGGGCAGGGGTGCCGGGTGGAATTTAGCGTTCCTCTGCGGCAAACGCCACCGGCGCTGTGGTGGCGGATTCCCGGCTTCGAGCGTGTTTGGAAACGGATACGCAAAGGCAGAACGCTGGCAACGACCGATCCCTCGTCAGATCGGACCCGCGGCTGAAACTCCGGCACCTGGCCGCTTACCGCAACTGCGGGAACAGCTTGCGGAGCCGCACTCCATCGTCTGCGGATGCGCGCTGATTGCAACCGTCACCTATTTGGGTGATCCCGCCCTAACCACTTTTGGGGATTTGCATACTTACCACCAGTGATACGCTCACATTGAGTGACCACTATCCCAATCAACTGTGACAACAGTTTCTAACCCCTACCCCCTGTCTATGAAAAGACCAACCAACTCAGATGAATTCAGGATTTTAGCCCCAGGTGATTTCGCCAAAGCCCGGGGCCGGCGGCAAAGATTTTGGCCGGCGACTTTCTTGGCCGCGCTCCTTGGGGCCGGTGCCATTTGCGGCTCCGCCTCGGGCGCGCCCATCTCAGTGCCGAACTTCTCCTTCGAGCTGTGGACCAATGCCTCCACGGGATTTGGCCTGGACGATGGCGCCGGCAGTCCCGGACCGGATGTGAGCCCGAACTGGCTGGGAGCCGGCAACGGTGGCATCAATATTTACAATCCCCTGGATGCTGATTTCTCCGGCACCACGGGTTCGCCGGGCACGCTCCCGGCCACGGGCGACGGCACCAATTACCTGAGGATTGGCCTGGGCAACACCGGCCAGGCCTGGCAGACCATCGGCACCTGGCAATCCAATACGGTCTATACGTTGACCGTTGCCGCCGGCAACGCCCTGGCCGGTGACGGCGGCTTGGGCCGGATCGCCCTGCTCAAGGGCAGCTTTCCGGCGGGGACGGTCATTGCGGCCGCTGCGGTGGATACTACCGCCGTGACTCCCGGAACCTTCGCGGATACGACATTGGTGTTTACCAACGGCCAAACCTCCGGCGCCCCGCTCACCATCATGTTGCAGGGCACCGGCGGTTCGGGCGGCCAGATGATTTACGACAACGTGCGGCTGGACGGCACCGCCGCCGCGCAAACCCCGGCGGCGTTTGTGCCCACCGCCGCACCTTCGATCAATCCCTACTTGGGGACTCTGGTCACTTTGACCGAGGATCCGGCCGGCGCGGCTCCATTCACGTATCAATGGCAGACCGATGGCGGCAATGGGGGAACTTCCTTCAGTGATATTTCCGGAGCCACCAATGCCACCTACGTTGCCGACACTGGCGCGACCGGGGTAGGCACCTTCGAGTACCGGGTGGTCGTGGGCAACTCCTTCGGCTCCTCCACAAGTGGTGCCCTGACGCTGACCGTCCAGGAAGGCTCTCCCGTTATCACGTCCGACACCCATCCGGGCACCGCAGTGGACGTGCTGGGCAGTTCGGTGACCTTTACCGCGGCCTTTGATGGCACCCGCCCGATTTCATATCAATGGCAGTTGGATGGCTCGGACGTGCCGGGAGCGACCAATGCCACGCTCACCCTGACCAACCTCCAATTTACTGATATGGGTTCCTATTCGCTGGTGGCTTCCAACGCGGGCGGAATCTTTTCCAGCACCCCGGCCCCCTTGACGGTGAATCCGGTCCCGGATCCCACCAACAATATCATCATGGATACGGCGAGCCAGTTGGGTTCATCAACTTTCGCCACCTTCTCGCCGACTTGGGCCATCTCCACCAATGGTGATCTGATTGCCGGAACTGCCCCGAGCACTGTGGGACCGGGCGCCTTCAATGATCCTCAGGAACACATTGCGGGCACGCCGGCGGTGCTTACGGATGGCCGGTTTGGCACGCTGTTTGGTCAGGGCATCACCAGTCCGGATGTGGTTACCGGCGGCACAGCCGGCAGCGGAGCCGGGCAGTACGTCATTTACACGCTCCCGGCTTCGGCCAATGGCTGGGACATCACCAACATCGTCACCTACGGGGGCTGGGCCGATGCGGGACGCGATGCGCAACGGTACGTGCTGTACTATTCCACCATCGCGGCGCCCACCAACTTCCTTCTGCTCGCGGATGTGGCTTACAATCCCGATAACCCGAGCAGCATTCAATCCGCGACTCGCGTGACCCTGGCTTCCGGCGATGGCGGCGCGTATGTCAAGAGCGTGGCGGCGCTGAAATTTGATTTCAGTACCTTGAACAACGGGCCGGAGAACGGCTTCGTGGGCTACACCGAGATCCAGGTTTATGGCACCAATTCGGCCGCCAACGTGGTGTTGACCCAGGATACCACGCCGGGCACGGCTTCGGATGTGGAAGGTGGCAGTGTGACGTTCACCGCGGCGTTTTCGGGCGCCACCACCTATCAATGGCTGAAGGTTGTGGGCGGGGTGACCAATCCGGTTGCCGGAGCCACCAGTCCGACACTCACGTTGAGCAACCTCCAGTTTGGCGATGCTGGCACGTATCTGCTCAAGGCCACCGGCGTTTCCGGCTCGGCCATGAGCAGCGGCAGCACCTTGACGGTGAATTCGGTGGGCAACGCCCTGATCAGCGGAGATAATCTGGTGGCGTCCGCCGCCACCCAAACCGGGCGGGGTCAGGTTTATACGCCCAACTGGCTCCCGGCCACCAACGCGGATCTCATCCGCGGCACCGCCCCGACTGGCGTCGGCTCCGGGGTTTTCAACCAGGAAGGCTGCGGCGGCATCGCCGTGCTGACCGACGGCGCCTTCGGCTCCGTGGGCAGCGCCATCAATAGCAGCCTCTGCAGTGTCGGCCAGAATGCCGGCCAGTCGGTGACCTATACCCTGGCGGGCTCCTCCAGCGGATATGACATTACCAACATCGTCACCTTTGGCGGTTGGAGCGATGCGGGTCGCGACGAGCAGGGTTACACGGTTTCGTACTCCACGGTCTTTGACCCGGCCACGTTCATCCCCATCGGGACGGTGGATTTCAATCCGGGTCCGGTGGCCGGGCCCTCGGCCGTGCGGTTGAGCCTGTCTCCGGCGAGCGGGTTGCTGGCCACCAATGTGAGCCGGATCCGGTTTGATTTCACCGTCCCCGGCATTGAAAACGGGTGGGGCGGCGCGGCCGAAATTGCGGTGCAAGGCCAGGCCTCCGCGGCTGTGCCCATCGCCCCCTATATCACCCAGGACATTCTGCCGGTGACCGGCTCGGATGTGGTGGGCAGTCAGGTGATCATGACCGCCGCCTTCGACGGCAGCAGCCCGATCACGTACCAATGGCAGAATGTCACTGGTGGAGTGACGAACGATATCGTCGGCGCCACCAGCCCCTCCTTGACCTTGAACAACCTGCAGCTTACGGACGCGGGTTCGTATCAATTGCGGGCCTCCAACGCGGTGGGCGTGGCGTATAGCACCGCTAACACCTTCACTGTAAACCCGGTTCCGGATCCGGTTAGCGGGGTCATTGTGTCACCCGCCAACCAGACGGCCAGCGGCGCGTTTGTCCCGACTTGGGCGGTGGCGTCCGGCAGTCTGATCGCCAGCCAGGCACCGAGCAGCACTGGCTTGGGCAACTTCACCGCGGAAGGGGCCACCGGCACCTCCGTGCTTACGGACGGCGCCCTCAACCTCTGGGGCGGTGGCGTGGCCGGTCTGGCCACTCTCGGTTCCGGTGCGGGCGGGCATTCCATCACCTACACCCTCACGGGATCCGCTGGCGGTTATGACATTACCAGCATCGTCAGCTATGCCGGTTGGGCGGATGGCGGGCGCGATCAGCAGGCCTATACCGTGTCTTATTCCACCGTGGCGGATCCGGCCACGTTCATCACCATCGGCAGTGCCAATTACAATCCGGACCTGCCGGGGGCGGTGCCTTCGGCCGACCGGGTCACCATCAGTTCGGCCTCCGCCACGCCGTTGGCCTCCGGTGCGGGGATGATTACGTTCAACTTCCTCACGCCGGCGGGCGAAAACGGTTACTCCGGCTATGCCGAGTTCCAGGTGTTTGGCACCCCGGTTTCGGGTGGCGGGCCCGGTACGGTGGACTCCGTGCAACTCAGCGCCGGCAGCTTGGTGTTGACCGGGAGTGGTTGGACGCCGAATGGCACCTATACGTGGCTGACTTCCACCAACGCGGGAGCGCCCATCTCCGAATGGACGACCAACGCCACCGGCACCTTCAGCGGCACCGGAACGTTTAGCAACGCCATCCCGGTGAGCGGGACCACGCCGGCGAGCTTCTTCCGCCTCAAGACACCTTGACGCGGCAGAGAGTGGGGTAGCAACGGGATTGCTGGGGGGAAAGAAATATTGTCCGGAGGGAGGGTTGCCCTCCGGACAATTTTCTAAAGGGGGCGGAGATTCCTTGGGAAAAATTATTTTTTTGAAGCACTATGTCTAAAATACCGTTTGAAATCCGATGCGGAGCCCGCGGCCGGGGTAACCTAAAGGCCTTTACCCTCATTGAATTGCTCGTGGTTATTGCCATCATCGCCATTCTGGCGGGATTGCTGTTGCCCGCCTTGTCCAAGGCCAAGGAAAAAGCCACCGGCATCAGTTGCGTGAACAACCTCAAGCAGCTGACGCTGGCCGCCGTGCTGTATGCCGGCGATTACAACGATGCCATCCCGCCCAACTTCCTGGGCAGTCCCAACGCCTGGGTTTCGGGCGATGTCAGCCAGTTGCCGGGCGCCACGAATGTGACCGACATCCGGAAGGCGGTCCTGTTTCCCTACAACAAGTCCGAGGCCATCTACCAGTGTCCCGGCGACAAGTTTGGGCTCAACGGCGCGAGCGTGCCGCGGGTGCGCAGCTATTCCATGAGCGGCATGATGGGCTGGAACGGCGGCGTCAAATACGGGGTGCATGACAGCCTCATGGAGAACAAAAAATTCAGCGATGTGCACAACCCCAATCCCTCGGAGGCCATTTTTTTCGTGGATGAGCAATCCAATCCGGTGCGGGACCTGTGCAGCATCGACGACGGTTATTTCGCGATCAACCTGACCGGGCTGCGCTATTACTGGCGCAATATTCCCGCCAGCCGGCATGGCAATTTCGGGCTGTTCTCGTATGCCGACGGGCACGCCGACAAGATAAAATGGCTTGAGGGCAAAACCCGCTCGTTGAAATTCAACGCCGGCGGGCAACCGACCGGCACCATCGGCACCGCCCCCAACGACCGGGATTACCGCCAGTTGTGGATGTCCATTTATCCGGCCAGCATGTGGTGACCCGCGCCGGAGTTTTTGCCGGCATTGCTGTTAGTCTCCAAGACGTTTCGACAGCGGATAGGCCACCGGGCCGGTTGGCTTTCCTCTAAGCTGGATTCATATCATCTGCCTTGGTCAGCAAACGTCACGCCCGGCTACGAAAAAGCTGTTGCCGAGGTGAATTGACACTGGCATCGTCGCTGCGCTCGCCTCGATGCATTTTTCCGAGTTCAAAACTAGGCTAAAGTTTTTGGTTAAGAGAACTGACCCGGATCGGGCAGGCCATTGGCAGCGATTTTTGAGTGTCCCATGTCTCGAACTGGATGAGTTCGCGGTTTTCCTTTGTTATGAGTTTTTGGGAGGAACAGAAACCAAACGCCGCGAAATCGAGGCGATGGCCAATGACGATGATATTTTGTGGTTTTTCGAAGCGTTTATTGATCGCCAGGCCGCGGCAATCGAGAAAGGTTCCGATACGGAGGCGTTACTCTTGGGGTTTACGGCGGTCGCCATAATTGGGCCCAATTCTGATCCCCGGGATGTCACATTATGGCTTGGAGATTTGTACCTTACTGCGGTAATTGCCTCAATTCCGGAACGGGCCCAATTGTGTGAGCGCGTGGGCAGTCTTGCGGCAGAGAAGTGGGGGGTTGCAGAGCAGATAAGAATGTTTCCGAGCCGAAACGAAAAGACAACCCAGCGACACACGGAACTCAAAAGAAAATGGGAGCTAAGCGAGCTGTTTGAGACAGAAAATGAACCAGACGCCAGTGGGCTGACGCCGCTGATGCATGCCGCCTTGAAGGGAAAAATTCCAAAGTTAACTGATTTGATTCGATCCGGCGTGGATGTTAATGCGATGCGAAACGGGGCTTCTGCGCTCGCGTTTGCCGCCTTTGCGGGACATGATCAGGCAGTGGAACTGTTGTTAGATGCTGGGGCCCGTGTGGATATAAAACCTCACGGCATGTCGCTCTTGAAATTTGCCGATTTGGGCGAGGCGAAGCCGGCAATTTCCGAGCTGTTGCGACGCGCTGGGGCAACCTGAAACAACCTTCTGATGTTTATGGCCGAAAAGTCGCGATATTTCGGAATATTGGTAGTGATCGATATAATTGTACATTATTTTACCAGTTCATTCCTTAATCCAGTCGTGGCCATCCTCGGTGTCTGCGTGGGCACAATCTTCTTTTGGATTTGTTTTTTATGACCTGACCCCAATAGCTGGACACTTCATTAGTAGAGTTCTGCCATTGGTTTGATGTTTTGTTCGGCAGTTCGGGACGGAG
>DATJIU010000126.1:0-15390 GCA_035492855.1 Dongiaceae bacterium
GCCGAGTTCCGACTTGCGGACCACGGCGTTGGGCATGCCCATTTCCTCGGGCCAGATTTCGCTGAAAACGACCCGGCCCACGGTGGTCTCAATGGTCTTTTTAACATTGTCGCCGAACTCGGTCTTCTTGCCGAGGTCGGGGTTGGCCATGCGGATGCGCGTATGAATGGTCAGGTCGCCTTCGGCATGGGCAAACAACACCTCCGACTTGGAACCAAACAGCGGCAGCACGTGTTCCTTGGAATGCGGCTTGCGCGGCTCGGCGGTGAGGTAATAGCAACCCAGCGTGATGTCCTGCGTGGGCGTGATGATCGGCTTGCCGGAGGAGGGCGAGAAGATGTTGTTCGTGGCCATCATCAGCATGCGGGCTTCCATCTGCGCCTCCACCGAGAGGGGCACATGCACGGCCATCTGGTCGCCGTCGAAGTCCGCGTTGTACGCGGTGCAGACCAGCGGATGGATGCGGATGGCTTCGCCTTCGATGAGCATCGGCTCAAACGCCTGCACCGACAGGCGGTGCAACGTGGGCGCGCGGTTGAGGAGCACCGGGTGGCCCTTGGTGACCTCTTCCAAAATATCCCAGACTTCCTTGGTCTGGCGCTCAATCATCTTCTTGGCGCTGCGCACGGTGTGCACATAGCCGAGTTCCTTGAGGCGGCGGATGATGAACGGCTCGAACAGCACGAGCGCCATCTTCTTGGGCAAGCCGCACTGGCTGAGCTTGAGTTCCGGACCGATCACGATCACGGAACGGCCGGAGTAATCCACGCGCTTGCCCAGCAGGTTCTGGCGGAAGCGGCCGCTCTTGCCCTTGAGCATGTCGCTCAAAGATTTCAGGGCGCGATTGCCGGCGCCGGTGACGGCGCGGCCATGCCGGCCGTTGTCGAACAGCGCGTCCACGGCTTCCTGCAACATGCGTTTTTCGTTGCGGATGATGACTTCCGGCGTCTTGAGCGAGAGCAGGTTCTTCAACCGGTTGTTCCGGTTGATGACGCGGCGGTAGAGATCGTTCAGGTCGGAGGTGGCAAAGCGGCCGCCTTCCAACGGCACCAACGGGCGGAGGTCCGGCGGAATCACCGGCAGCACCGTGAGGATCATCCATTCCGGCCGGCTCTTGGAGGACTGCAGGCCCTGCAACAGCTTGATGCGCTTGGCGACCTTCTTGCGGATCTGCTTGCTCTTGGTCTCCGTCATCGCGATCTGCAACTGGTCAATCTGCTTGGCCAGGTCCACCTTGGCCAGCGCTTCGCGCACGGCCTCGGCCCCCATCTTGGCCACGAAGGCATCGTTGCCGTAGGTTTCGCGGGCTTCGCGATATTCGGTCTCGCTGAGGAGCTGGTTCTGCTTGAGCGGCGTGGAGCCGGCGTCAACCACCAGGTAATCCTCGTAATAGATGACGCGTTCCAGATGGCGCGCGGTCATGTCCAGCGCCAGGCCGATGCGGGACGGCATGCACTTGAAGAACCAGATGTGGCAGACGGGCACGGCCAGTTCGATGTGGCCCATGCGCTCGCGCCGCACGCGGGCGAGCGTGACTTCCACGCCGCAACGGTCGCAAACCACGCCACGGTGCTTGATGCGTTTGTACTTGCCGCAGGAGCATTCCCAGTCCTTCACGGGACCGAAGATGCGTTCGCAAAACAGGCCGCCCTTTTCCGGCTTGAAGGTCCGGTAGTTGATCGTTTCCGGATTCTTGACTTCCCCCTTGCTCCAGGAGCGGATGGACTCCGGGGAGGCAACGGTAATGGCCACGTGATCCACCTGGTTCACCTTTTCCAGACCGAGCATTTCGCGGGCGTTTTCTTTGGTGCTGATCATATTCTTATTTCCTGTAACGGGAACTCCGCCAAATTTCTAATTCCACTCACACTTCCGCCAGCGTCTTGGTGACTTCGGCGGCCTCGTCCACCGGGCCGGTATAACCGACGCGGACGTCGAGCCCGAGCGACTGCATTTCCTTGACGAGCACGTTGAAGGATTCGGGAATGCCCGCCTCCAGCGAGTTGTCGCCCTTGACAATGCTTTCGTAAATCCGCGTGCGGCCCTGGACGTCGTCCGACTTCACCGTCAGCAGTTCCTGCAGGGTGTAGGCGGCGCCGTAGGCCTCCATGGCCCACACTTCCATTTCGCCGAAGCGCTGGCCGCCGTACTGCGCCTTGCCGCCCAGCGGCTGCTGGGTGACGAGCGAGTAGGGCCCCACGGCGCGGGCGTGAATCTTGTCGGCCACCAAGTGGCCCAGCTTCATCATGTAAATGTAACCGACCACGATTTCCTGGTCGAACCGCTCGCCGGTGCGCCCGTCAATCAGATGGGTCTTGGCGTGTTCCGGCAGGCCGGCCTGCTTGAGGTAGCCGCGGATGTCCTTTTCCTTGATGCCGTCGAACACCGGCGTGGCAAACTTGAGCCCGAGCAGCTTGGCCGCCCAGCCGAGGTGCGTTTCCAGCACCTGCCCCACGTTCATGCGCGAGGGCACGCCCAGCGGGTTCAATACGATTTCCACCGGGGTGCCGTCCGCGAGGAACGGCATGTCTTCCTCGGCCACGATGCGGGCCACGACACCCTTGTTACCGTGGCGGCCGGCCATCTTGTCACCCACCGACAGCTTGCGCTTGGAGGCGACGTAAACCTTCACCGACTTGACGATGCCGGACTCGATGCCCGAACCGGATTCGGCGCGTTCAAGTTCCTCGTCGTACTGCATCTGCAGATCGTCGAACTTCTTTTTGAAGCTGCCGATGATTTCGTTGATCTTGTTGCGGATCGGCGACGGGTCAATCTCGATGCGGTCATAGACCAGCGCGAGCTTGCGCAGCAGCGTCTTGGTGATCTTGCGGTTGGCCGGGATGATGATTTCACCGGTCTCGGAGTTCACCACGTCGAGCGGAATCTTTTCGCCGAGCAGGATGTTGCTCAGGGCCTCGGTGAGCTGGTCGCTCAACTCGTCGGTCTTCTTCTTGTGCTCTTCCTCGACCTGCTTGGCGTGCTTCTTCTCCTCGGAAACCTTGCCTTCGCGTTCGCCGTCCTTCTTGGACGAAACCTTCACGTCCATGACGATACCGTAGGTGCCGGACGGCACCTTGAGCGAGGTGTCCTTCACATCCGCCGCCTTTTCGCCGAAGATGGCGCGCAGCAGGCGCTCTTCCGGGGCGAGTTCGGTCTCGGACTTCGGGGTGATCTTGCCGACGAGGATGTCGCCGGGCTTCACTTCCGCGCCGATGCGGATGACGCCGTCCGGTCCGAGGTTCTTCAGCGCTTCCTCACCGAGGTTCGGAATGTCGCGGGTGATTTCCTCGGGCCCGAGCTTGGTGTCGCGCGCGGCCACTTCAAATTCATCAATGTGAATGGAGGTGAAAATGTCGTCCTTGACGATCTTGCGGCTGATGAGGATGGCGTCCTCAAAGTTGTAACCGTTCCATGGCATGAACGCGCAGAGCACGTTGCGGCCGAGGGCGAGTTCGCCGCCCTGGGTGCAGGGCCCGTCGGCAATGGCCTGGCCCTTCTTCACATGATCGCCCTTGGCGACGAGAATCTTCTGGTTGATGCAGGTGGCCGCGTTGGAGCGCATGAACTTGCGCACCTCGTACACCCACACGCCCCGCTCGGCGTCAGTTTTAATCTTCTTCTTGCCATCAGGCATCTTGCCGTCGGCGGTGATGATGATCTGGCTGCCGGTGACGGAAGCCACCTTGCCGGCCTCCTCGGCCACGAGCACGGCACGGGAATCGCGCGCGACGCGCTCTTCCAGGCCGGTGGCCACGAGCGGCGCCTCGGTGACGAGGAGCGGCACGGCCTGCCGTTGCATGTTGGAACCCATCAGCGCGCGGTTGGCGTCGTCGTGTTCCAGGAACGGAATGAGGCTCGCGGCGATGGACACCAATTGCTTGGGCGAAACGTCCATGTAATCCACGCGGGGCGGTTCCACGTCAATGAATTCGCCCTTGGACCGGCACAGCACGCGCTCGCCGAGAAAATGGCCCTTGTCATCCACCGGGGCGTTGGCCTGGGCGATGATGAAGCCTTCCTCGCGGTCGGCCGTGAGGTAATCGAGATGGGTGGTCACCCGGCCGGCCTCCACCTTGCGGTAGGGCGTTTCCAGGAAACCAAAGTCGTTGATGCGGGCAAAGGTCGCCATGGACGCAATCAGACCGATGTTCGGGCCTTCGGGCGTTTCCACGGGGCAGATGCGGCCGTAGTGCGAGGGATGCACGTCGCGCACTTCGAAACCGGCGCGGTCGCGGGAGAGCCCCCCGGGCCCGAGCGCGGACAACCGGCGCTTGTGCGTCAGTTCGGCCAGCGGGTTGATCTGGTCCATGAACTGCGAGAGCTGGCTGCGGCCAAAGAAGTCGCGGATCACGGCGGAGAGCGCCTTGGGATTGATCAGCTTCTGCGGCGCCATGGATTCCATGCCCTGGTCAAACAGGGTCATGCGTTCCTTCACCAGGCGTTCCGTGCGGGCCAGGCCCACGCGGCACTGGTTGGCCAGGAGTTCGCCCACGGTGCGGATGCGGCGGCTGCCCAGATGGTCAATGTCGTCCAGCGAGCCTTCGCCCTTCTTGAGGCGGAGCAGGTACTTGGTGGCGGCCACCAGGTCTTCCTTGGTCAGGATGCGGGAGTCGCCGCCCTTGATGCCCAGCTTCTGGTTGATCTTGTACCGGCCCACGCGGCCCAGGTCGTACCGCTTGGGATCGAAAAAGAGCCGCTTGATGAGCGCGCGCGCGTTGGCGGCGGTGGGCGGATCGCCGGGCCGGAGCCGGCGGTAAATGTCCTTGAGGGCCTCGTCCTCGGTCTTGGCCGGGTCCTTCTTCATGCACTTGATGACGATGCCGTCATCCGCGGTGGTATCCACCACCTTGAGCTTGGTGACGCCGAGTTCGGCGATCTGCTTGACCACCGCCTTGGACAGCGGCTCAAAGGCGCGGGCCACGACGATGCCCTTGTCCTCGTCGGACACGTCCTGGATGAGCACCTTGTTCGGCAGGTCATCGAGCTTCTCGGCGTCTTTGACGGAGAGTTCCTCGATGTCGTAGAACAGCTTCAAAATGTCCGCGTCCGAGCCGTAGCCGAGCGCGCGGAAGAACGTGGTCGTCAAAAATTTCCGGCGGCGCTTTTTGCGGTCCAGATAGACGTACAGCAAATCGCTGGTGTCGAACTGCGCCTCGTACCACGAACCGCGGTCCGGGATGATGCGGAAGGAATGGAGCAGCTTGCCGTTGGGATGCTGCGTGGCCTCAAAGGCGAGACCGGGCGAACGGTGCAACTGGCTGACGATGACGCGCTCCGCGCCGTTGATGACAAACGTGCCCTGCGGGGTCATGAGCGGCAGTTCGCCCATGAACACGCGTTCTTCCTTGGTGCCCTTTTCCTCCTTCAGGAGGAAGGTGACGTACAGCGGGGCGCCGTAGGTGAGGCCTTCGCGGAGGCATTCCAGCCAGGTGAGCTTGGGCTCGCCGATTTCGTAGGAATGAAAATCCAGCACGCATTTCCCATCATAACTTTCGATGGGGAACACTTCGGTGAACACCGCCTGGAGGCCCAGATTTTTGCGTTTCGACTGGGGCACTTCCGCCTGCAGGAACTCGTGATACGAATTGGTCTGCAATTCGATCATGTTCGGCGGAGCAATGATCTCTTTGATTTTACCGAAATTGATCCGTTCAGTTGCTCGCGATGGCATTTTGACCTTTAATCAGCGGCCGCGCCTGTGCCCGGCCATTTTAGTTTTAAACAAACGACAGAAGGCAAGCACCCTGCATGCGCAGCGAACTTGCCCCTCCCAACCCGCTAACCGTATTCCGCTCCGTATTTTCCAAATCTGTGCCGGCAGTGTCTGCCGGAAAACCGGTACCGGGCGGCGGGAGGCCCCGCCGCCCGGACTTGAATTCCCACTTACTTGACTTCGACCTTGGCGCCCGCTTCTTCGAGCTTCTTCTTGGCGGCATCGGCGTCGGCCTTGTTCGCGCCTTCCAGCACGGGCTTCGGCGCGCCTTCCACCAGGGCCTTGGCTTCGGCGAGGCCCAAACCGGCCTTCACTTCGCGCACGGCCTTGATCGCGGCGATCTTCTTGTCCGCCGGGACGGAGACCAGGATCACGTCAAATTCGGTCTTGGCTTCGGCAGCCGGAGCCGCCGCGCCGCCCGCGCCAGCGCCACCAGCGGCCGCCACGGCCACAGGTGCGGCAGCGGTAACGCCCCACTTGGTTTCCAGTTCCTTCACGAGATCGGCGATCTCGATGATGGTTGCATTGCTGAGTTCTTCTACGATTTTTGCTTTGTCCAGAGCCATGGTATTTGTCCTTTCGTCTCGTCGTCCGCGGCGGCCGCCGCGAATTTCAGTTCACTGCCGGCAAACCGACGATTTACGTTGTTATGGTTGATTTCCCGGCCCGGGTGGCTGCCCGGGCCGGAAAGGGTTACGCGCCTTTGTCGGCCTTGGCCTGCAACACCCGCGCCAGCTGGCTGGCCGGGGTGTTGATGAGGGCCACGAACTTGGTGGCCGGCGCTTGCAGCACGCCCAGCAGCTTGCCGCGCAAAACTTCGAGCGAGGGCAGGTCCGCCAGGGCCAGCACGTCCGCTGCGGCGAGCTGCTGGCTGTTCAGGCAGCCGAACTGAATCTTCGGCTTGTCGAACTCGGCACTAAAATTCTTGACGGCCTTGGCCGCCGCGGAAATGTCCTTCTTGCCGGTGATCACGGCCAGCTGGCCGGCCAGCGCCGCGCCGAGGTCCGCACAGCCGGCTTCCTTGGCCGCAACACGGAACACGGAGTTCTTGACGATGTGCACTTCGGCACCCGTCGCGCGGAGCCGCTTGCGCAGCTCGGTCATGGGTCCCACCTTCAGCCCCTGATAATTAACGACAATAAAGAACGGCGAATTGTTCAGCCGGGTGAGGTATTCCTGGGTCAGGATTTGTTTTTCAGCACGCATGATTCGTAAATGGTTGGGGGTTGATTAGGCGACGCCAACGCTGAACTCCTTGAGGTCCACGCGCACCGGCGGGCTCATGGTGGCGGAGAGGGTGCAGCTCTGCACAAACGTGCCCTTCACGCTGGAGGGCCGGGACTTGACCACGGCGTCGATCACCACCCGGGCATTGTCGGCAATCTGGTCGGGCGCGAAGGAGGCCTTGCCGACGGCCACATGCACGTTGCCCGTCTTGTCCACCTTGAATTCCACGCGGCCGGCCTTGACTTCCTTGACGGCCTTGGCGGTGTCGTCGGTTACGGTGCCGGTCTTGGGATTGGGCATCAAGCCCCGGGGCCCGAGCACCTTGCCGAGCTTGCGGACTTCGCTCATGGCTTCCGGCGTGGCGATGGCGACATCAAAATCGGTCCAGCCTTCCACGCACTTCTTGATCATGTCGTCAAAACCCACGTATTCCGCGCCGGCGGCCTTGGCGGCATCGGCGGCGGCGCCACTCTTGGCGAACACCAGCACCTTGATGACCTTGCCGCTGCCGTGCGGCAGGGGGACGGTGCCGCGGACCATCTGGTCCGACTGGCGGGGATCCACGCCCAGCCGGAAGGCGAGGTCAATGGTTTCGTTGAACTTGGCCTTGGGGAACTTGGCCAAAATTTCCACCGCCGACTTGAGGGGGTAGGATTTGGTGCGATCGACGACTTCGAGCGCCTTTTTGAATCGTTTGCTTGGCATTTTTCTGGATGCGGTGCATGCGAATCCCGGTGAGGGGACTCTCCCGCGGTATTATGGTTTAACCGACATTAACCGACAACTTCGATGCCCATGCTGCGGGCGGTACCGGAAATGAGCAGAACGGCGGCATCTTCGGAATTCACATTGATGTCCTTCTGCTTCAGCTTGGCGATTTCCAGCACCTGCTTGCGGGTCACCTTACCCACCTTGTCCTTGTTGGGGGTCTTGGAACCGGCGGTGATGCCGGCGGCCTTCTTGAGCAGCACGGAAGCCGGCGGCGACTTGGTGATGAAGGTGAAGGACTTGTCCTGGTACACCGTGATGACCACGGGGATCACCAGACCGGCCTGCTCCTTCGTGGCCGCGTTAAATTCCTTGCAAAAGCCCATGATGTTGACGCCGTGCTGACCGAGCGCGGGGCCGACGGGCGGGGCGGGATTGGCCTGCCCGGCCGGAATTTGCAACTTGATCTGTCCTGTAACTTTCTTCGCCATAAAAATCCTAAGCTTTTTCTACCTGCCAGTATTCCAGTTCGACGGGCGTGTTGCGCCCGAAAATGTTCACCGTCACCTTCAGCTTGCCGCGTTCCGGTTCGATTTCCTCGATCAACCCGCTGAAGTTCAGGAACGGGCCGTTGTTGATCTTGATGGTCTCGCCCACCTCGAAGCTCACCTTGGGCTTCTCCCGTTCTTCCGAGGCGGAAATCTGGGCCTTGATGGCCTCCACCTCATCCGCCGGCGTCGGCACGGGCGGCTCGCCGCCCACAAACCCGATCACGCCGGGCGTTTCCTTGATAAAATACCACGGCTTGTCAATGACCTGCTTGCCCTCATCCAGCAAAACCATGTCCAGAAAGACGTAACCGGGCCAGAGCTTGCGGTTGGACACCGTCTTTTTCTGGTTGCGCACCTCCACGACCTTCTCCATCGGCACGAGGACTTCGCGGATGTATTCGCCCATTTCCTCGGGCTTCATGCGCTTCTCGATGCTTTCCTTGACCTTCTGTTCCTGGCCGGAGAGCGTATGGATGACAAACCACTGGCTTTGCATGAAATTATTCCTCAGGTGAAAATGCGCATCAACAGGGTGCAGGCGAAATCCACCGCGGCGGTGAACACCCCCAGCAGCAGGATGGAAACGCCCACCAACAGGGTTTGGCCCTTCAGCTCCTCCCAGTTGGGCCAGGCGCACTTTCTCAACTCCTCCCGGGTTTCGGCCACATAATTGCGTATCTGGAGCACATACCCCATGCGCCAGGCAACCAAGAACGCGGCCAGAATGACAGCCGCCCAAATGGACATTGAGATGTAGATGTTCACTTAAAATCTTTCTTTATGGCGGAGAGGGAGGGATTCGAACCCCCGTTGGGTATTACCCCAAAGCGGTTTTCAAGACCGCCGCGATAGACCACTCTGCCACCTCTCCGACTACGGCCGGCCTGGCAGGGCGGGAGGGAATCGAACCCCCAACCAACGGTTTTGGAGACCGCTACTCTACCAATTGAGCTACCGCCCTATCGGCCCGGGGCCGGATCCAACCCTCGCTCCACAAGATGAAAAAGGGGAGGCGGGGCGTCCCCGCCTCCTCCTGTTTCAAATCCAATCCTTACTTCAGCACTTCCGAGACGCGTCCGGCACCGATGGTGCGGCCGCCTTCGCGAATCGCGAACCGCTGGCCTTTTTCCATGGCCACCGGCTTCTGCAATTCCACGTCCACAGCCACATTGTCGCCCGGCATCACCATTTCCACGCCCTGCGGCAGGGTCAGCGTGCCCGTGACATCGCTGGTGCGGAAATAGAATTGCGGCCGGTAATTGGTGAAGAACGGCGTGTGCCGGCCACCTTCGTCCTTGGACAGCACGTACACTTCCGCCTTGAATTTGGTGTGGGGAGTGATGGAGGCGGGCTTGGCGAGCACCATGCCGCGTTCCACTTCTTCCTTCTTGGTGCCGCGCAGCAGCACGCCCACGTTGTCACCGGCGCTGGCGCTGTCCAGCAGCTTGCGGAACATTTCGATGTCCGTGGCCACGGTCTTGCGGGTATCGCGCAGACCGACGATTTCCACTTCTTCCATCTTCTTGAGGACGCCGCGTTCCACGCGACCGGTCACCACGGTGCCGCGGCCTTCAATGTTGAACACGTCCTCAATGCACATCAGGAACGGCTTGTCCACTTCGCGCGGCGGGAGCGGGATGGCGGCGTCAATCGCGTCCATCAGGTCCTGGATGGCCTTCTCGCCCTCGGGCTTGTTGGCCATGGCGGCGGTGGCGCTGCCCCGGACGATCGGGGTGGTGTCCCCCGGAAATTGATACTTGTTCAGCAGGTCGCGGATTTCCATTTCCACGAGGTCGAGCAGTTCCTTGTCGTCCACGAGGTCCACCTTGTTCAGGAACACCACGATGGCCGGCACGCCGACCTGGCGGGCCAACAGGATGTGCTCGCGGGTCTGGGGCATCGGACCGTCGGCCGCGCTCACCACCAGGATGGCGCCGTCCATCTGCGCCGCACCGGTGATCATGTTCTTCACATAGTCGGCATGGCCGGGGCAATCTACGTGCGCGTAGTGCCGGGTGGCCGTTTCATATTCAACGTGGGAAACCGCAATGGTCACGGTCTTGGATTCGTCACGCACCGTGCCGCCCTTGGTGATATCGGCGTAGCTGATGGGCTGCGCCAATCCCTTGCCGCTTTGGACATGCACAATGGCGGCGGTTAAAGTGGACTTGCCATGGTCAACGTGGCCGATGGTGCCAACGTTCACGTGTGGTTTGGTTCTTTGAAACGATTCTTTTGCCATGCTATTTCCTGTTGTTGTTTGCTCTTTTGTCTAAATTGTCGATCTGGAGCCCATGATCAGGATTGAACTGATGACCTCATCCTTACCAAGGATGTGCTCTACCAACTGAGCTACATGGGCATCCACTACCACTAAAATTCCCGCTAAATCCTGACCCCAAAAAAACGACAAAAAAACCAATCCCGCTGTTCTTCTCGCGAAGAATTCAGAGGGCTGGTAATTGATGTTTTTCCAACCGAACCGGAAAAACGTATCGGGCTTCAAATTTGCTGTCAACGGATTTCTCCACTTTTTTTGGAGAATCCGCCGGAACGCCACGCCACCTTGGGCGGCTCGGGCAACCCCTGCGCCCGCAACGCCGTACGAAAGTGCATCTTGGCCACTTTGGCCAGGCTTTCCGCCCCATATTTGGCCACCATTTCCGCCGCCGCCCGGTCCACCGCCGCTGAAGCCCCCTTGGGCAAGGTGGTTTCAAACTGTTTTCCCAACCCCGCCAGCCGGGTCACAAACTCATCCCGCGCCAAAATGGAAGCCGCCGCCACCGCAATATCCGACTCCGCCTTGTGCCGCTGCACCAGCTCAATTTCCCGGCCCAAACTCATTAAAGCCTTGCCCACCACGTCTTTGCTTGAGGCAAACTGGTCGCTGATGGCCCGGACCGGTGGTGGCGTCATGCGATGCCGCTGGCCCATGAGGTTTTCAATCACCCGGGCATGCCCCCACGCCAGCAGGCGGTTGACGCTCTTAAAGCTTTGATACAGCCGGTTATAGGCGTCATTGCCAATGGGGACCACGCTCGTCACGCACCCCGGCGTATTGCGAATCAGCTCCGCCAGTTCGGCAATTTTCTTGTCGCTCGAAATGTTTTTGGAGTCGCGGATGCCCTGATCCTGCCAGGCTTTGATGACTTGGGCGTTCACATATACCCCGGCCACGCACAATGGACCGAAGAAGTCGCCCTTGCCGCTTTCGTCCACGCCGATACGGGGCAGCAGCAATTCCGGATTCAGCGTTTCCTCGTAGCCCAGCCGGGCTTCCTTGAGAATCTCCGGTTCGAGCACGAACTCGATAAATTCCTGCGTGGCCTTCCCCTGCACCACCAGCTTGCCGCTTTCGTAACACACCACGTTCAGCTTTTCCTTCTCGGCGGCGAACCGCGCGTATGGCACTTCACGAAACTTCCAGTTGCGTTCCGTGAGCAGGGCGCGCAACGCCTCCGCCTGGGCGGCGTCCAGCTTGCAGGTATGCGAGGTCAAGGGCTTCATGGCCAGGCCGGAGCTTTCCAGATGGCGGCGCCGTTGTCAGGCCTATTACTTCTGCACGCGGTAGAATTTTTGCGGCTGGTCCGGCTGAATGGTCAAAGGCGAAGCGGAAACATTCGTAGTCCACGGGCCGCTGACATTGGTGGCTTCCAGCAGGCGGGCGTTGGCTGGCCAGCCCAGGATCAGATTCGTCCCGCTCCACTGGTTGGCCAGAGACAGGTTGGCGAACGATCCGCTGGCCGCGCCATACAACGTGCCAATCTGATTGGCATTCAACAATTGATTGAAGCAGGCCACGTCGCTCATGCTGCCGGACAAAAATCCCGAGCCGGTCTGGATGCAACCGAGGCGCAGGTTGGGCGGGCTGGTCCGTGGACCTGTTGGGCCAGTGCCGCTCGCATCCAACGCACCATCAATATAGATCTGCAGGGCGCCCGTGCCGGAGTTGCGGGTCACCGCCACCTGATGCCATGCGCCGTTGTTGATGCTCTTGGTGGAGGTGATGGTGGTATCCGGGTTGCCCACGCCAAAGCCCACCTTGGCGCCCACCAACGCCACGCCAAAGTCGTTTGTCGTGCCGCCCACTTCGCCATCCACCAGCCCCTTGCCACTGTACCATTGCGGCGTGCCGCCCGTGGTGGTGGTTTTCACCCAGAACACAATGGTGAAATTGGTATCGCCAATCAGCCGCGGCACCGAGACGTATCCGCTGGAGCCGTTGAAGAACACGGCGCGATGCGGGTTGCTGAACCCGGCCCCCGTGGCGCCGCCCGTGTAGAAGGTGCAGCCGCCTGCGTATTGGCCATTGTTTCCGGCCACCACATCGTACGCCACCGGGCCGGCGGTTTCGTTCATCGGCCAATAGGCCCCGGGTTTCACATTCAACAGCCAGCCCGGATAGGAACCCGGCATGGCGCTGGCCTCGCTGGAATTGGGACTCTCAGAGAACGTCCCCGCCGCGGAAACTACAAAATAATACGTTGCCCCGTTGGCCAGCCCGGTGGCCGTGAAGCTCGGGCCCGGACTGCCGCCAACCGGCTGATAGGGTCCGCCGCTGACCAAGGACCGTTTGACATTATAGTTCGTCGCGCCTGCCGTGGCATTCCAGGCCAACTGCACCGTGGCATCCGTGCCCGGCAGGGCCCGGAGCCCTTGCGGCGCCAGCAGCGGCACATCGCCCGGCATGCCGCTCACCGCAAAGATGGCCGTGTTCTGCGAAGCGCCCGCCGTGGCGGGATTCGAGAAGGTGATGGACGTCACCGGCTGGGTCAGCCCCAACGCGGCGAGGTTGACCGTGGTTTGGTACATGTTGGGGTTGGCATCGCCGTTGTCCTGAATGCTCAAACTCGTCCCCAAGCCCAGCCGACCGAAGCCCTGAATGGCCACGTTGGTGACCGTGTAAAACCAATCCTGCGCGTTGAAGGCAAATGCCGGGCTGTGCGAGCCGTCGGCAAAGTTCACCACAAACGTCCCCTGCCCGCCGCCATTGGCCGAGGCCGCCAGCACCGCCAGCGAGTTGAACGTCTCCGGCGTGGCCAGCGTCAGCGTGCCCGCCTTGGCATACGTGTAACCCAGCATCAACGCGTCCGCCGCGCCGTAAGGCCCGAACTGGAAGGCCGTGCCGCTGTCGCACGCGCTCGAAAAGCCGCCCGTCAGGGGCAGGCCGCGGGTGCTGCCGCTCAAACCCTGCTGGTAAAAAGCAATGTTGTTCGGCACGTCGAACGCCGTCGCGCCGGGGCTGCCCGCCGTGGCAGTGTTACTGGCCAGCAAAGCGGCGTTGTAACCCGTCATTTCTACCGGCCAGTTCACCACCGCCGTGTTCAAGCTGAAATTGCGCGTCACCGTTCCGCCGCTCGTCTTGTTGGTGAACACCACCGTGGCCGCGTAAGTGCCCGCCGCCAGGTTGGTCGCCACCGCCGCATTCAGGCTGATGGTCGTGGTGCCCGTCGCCGCCGGGTTGATTGTGCCCAGCGAACTGGAAACCGAAAGCCAGCTCGAGGTATTCACCAACCCCCAGTTCAGGCTCGCATCACCGGAGTTCCCCAAAGTGAATACCGTGCTGGCCGGCAATATCCGCGACTGATACGCCGTCACCCCGGAAAATCCGACGGTCGGCGTTACGCTCAAATCATTGAACGTACTGAGAATCCAGCCGGCGTACTGGAGCATCTCGCCCGCATCCGCCGGCGGATTGCAGCCGCTGCACGAGGGCCACAGGAAACCGCCCGCCCCCACGCTGCTCCACGACTGCATCTTGGTGAGAAAGGTCGTGTCGCGTTCCCAATCCCAGTAGCCGGGCACCACTTTCATGCCGCCGAAATAACCGTTCCACTGGCCGGGATCATTGTACTTTCCGCCGTCGTAGCATTGCAGATAAATGCGGTCGCAGTTCGCGCCCAACCCGGTCTTCACCGCCTGCCAATAGCTCGGATTCGTGTACGGACACAGCGTGGATTTGAGCCCCACCGCCGCGCACATCTGCCCGAATTTGATCGTGGAAGCCGAGTCATAAGCCGTCTCGTCGTCGTTATCAATGGCATCCACCCCCAGCGCATTTTTCAAGGCCGCCAGGTTGCGATACAGCACGGTGTTGGCGCCGGTGCCATTGGCGGCGATGAGATTCTTGATGTTCACCCAGCTCTGGTCGCCCCAACCGCCGATGCACATTTCAATCCGCTTGATGCTCGAAGGTGCGGCCTTGCATTGCGCCAGCAACGCGCCCCAGTTGGCCGCGCCCGAATACACGCCGTTGGTGCACACCGGCACGCCGTCGTTGTATGTGAAATCCCCGTTCGCGGCCACGCTCATGGTGAACAGGATCATTGTGTTGAAACCCGAGGCGCGCAGGCCGTTGATGGTTGAGGTGGTCAGCCCGGTGGGCTTGGCCATGCTGCCATCGCAGAAAATCATCACCGACACCGCCCCCGCCCGGGAAGGCCCGGGCCCCAGTTGCAATCCGGCGAACAAAATGACCGCCAGACGGAGAAACACACGCTGCATAGAATTAATTCACTTTCTGCTCTGCGATTTATGTCAGGAAAAACAGCTCAGAGGCCGACCCGTCCCGAAGCGGAAAATCCGGAAGGATGAGAACGCCGCGGCCGGAAACCCTGATTCCGCCCGGCCGGCCGCCAGGCAATAAGTCTGAAAAGTCGCATGAGTCGGTGAGGGAAAATACGCCGGAACCGGAAAATTGCAATGACCCCGTTGGCGCACCGAGGATGGCGTCGCCTCGATTACCGCACGATTAAGCTCGCCGCCACTACCCATCGGGCGTATAGTGTGTCATGAGCGCTGTTAAGCCCCTGCCCCAAAAACCCCTCCAACCGCTGGAAAACGGCCAGCTCTGGCGGGTCGGTGACGGCACCCTCAAAATCGTCGCGCTCGGCAAACTGCTGGTGTCCTACAAGCTGGGGAAGCTCGATGCCGTGCGCGTTCCCAAATCCATGAACAGCATCACCGCCGTGGAGCGTTACCTGCGGGAAAACAAGGCCGTCCTGATCCAACCCTGATGATGCCGGACGCCTCCCCCAGCCCGCCGCCACTCTGGACCTCCACGCAGTTTCAGAACTGGAAGGCCGATTGCGCCAAGCATATCACCCTGCACCAGTCATTTGAGGTGCGCGATGTTTACCGGCCGGAAAACGAAACTTTCTGCGCCCTGCTCTGCGAGCAAAACCAGTA
>DATJIU010000127.1:0-7326 GCA_035492855.1 Dongiaceae bacterium
CGCTTCTTGCCACACAACTTGATGAGTTCGTTCTTAAGCTGAACGGCAAACATGATGCTTCCGCTAAGATTTGCTAAGATTTGATATCCCGCACCTGGAAACCCGCGCAACCCACGACGAACGTGGTTAGAATGACCGCGACCAGGATGGCTTGCGACTGGATGATTTGCAGCCAGGGAAACGGGGTTTGAAAGATGCAGGTCCAGTTGCGGAAATGCGTGGTGATGAACCAGTTTTCGTAGCGGTCAAAGAAAGGAATGTTCATCATCACCAAGTTGATGAACAGGTAGGACAGCGCCAGAATCGTGGCCGCCGCGGGCTTCATGTTGAAGCAGGAAAACATGAAGGCCACGGAAAAAACCGTGGCCGCATTGACGGCCAGGAACAGATGCGCCAGCCAGAACCGCAGCAGCCCCGCGTTGGCGGAGAGCACCCCAAATTCCCGGCCGGGAATGAATACAAACATGCTCTTCCATGGAAACAGAATGCTCGCCGCCCCCAAAGCGGTGGCTCCGAGCACCAGCACCAGCAGCGCGGAAAAGATAAATCCCGCCAGCCATTTGGCGAACAACAAGCGGGGCCGCGACACCGGGCGCGAAAGAATCATCCGCAGGGTCCCGTCCTCCGCTTCCTTGGCCACCATGTCGCCCCCCACGAGCGCTGTATAGAGCGGCATCAACAGGATGATCTGGGGCAGCAGCATCTGCACGGAAACGGTCAGGGCCGAGATGAATTCCGATGCCAGGTAACCGTTGTCACCCAGCAACCGCTCAAAATCCCGCTGCCACCGGGTGTACCGGAACATCAGCAGCATCACGATTTGCACCACCAGAAACGCGCCAAACCCGATGTAGGTGCGCTTTTTGCCAAAAAGCTTCACGAGTTCGTTTTTGAGCTGGATAAAAAACATGGTCAGTTTTCCTGAACCGCCGCCGCTTTCACCAAATCGAGATAAAAATCCTCCAGCGTCTGTTCTTGCGGCCAGATGCCTTCTACCGCGTAGCCCGCCGTCACGAGTTCGCGCACCACTTCCGCCGGGGTGACGCCTTCGCGCAGGGCAATGTATCGCTCCGCCTCGGCTCCGGTAATCAGCCCCCGCTCCCGCAGCAGCGCTGTGGCCGCGTCAAAATTCGGCGTACGCAAAGCCACCCGGCTCCGGTTGTAAGCGGCCTTGATTTCCGTCACCCGCCCCTCAAACACCTTGCTGCCCTGATGCAGCACCGCGATCCGCGAACACAACTGCTCCACCTCTGTCAGCAAATGCGACGACAGCAATATCGTCAGCCCCAATTCATCATGCAGGCGCAAAATGGTCCGGCGCATTTCCGCAATGCCCTCGGGGTCGAGTCCCCCGCCGGGTTCATCCAGAATCAGCAACTCCGGTTGCGGCAACAGCGTTTGCGCCAGCGCCAGGCGCGCGCGCATGCCGTGCGAATAGGTCCGCACCGGCGAATGTTCGCGGCCCGTCAAGCCCACCCAGTCCACCACTTCGCGGATGCGCTCCCGCGAGGTGGGCGCGGTGTAGTGGCTCAGGATTTCCAGATTACGCCAGCCGCTGAGATAATCGTAGAACGCCGGCGTCTCAAAAATCGCCCCGACCTTCTGCAACGCCAGCGCGCGGTGCGTCGTCACCTCGTGGCCGCACAGCCGCACCTCGCCGCTGCTGGGCCAGACCTGCCCCAGCATCATGCCGATGGCCGTGCTCTTGCCCGCGCCGTTGTGGCCGAGCAGGCCGAAGATTTCCCCGCGCGGCACCGTGAGGGTCAGGTTATTCACCGCCCGGCGCGCGCCGAAATATTTGGTCACTTCCTTGAGGGCGATCATTTGGTGCCGGCGATAGTCAGAAGGTTTTTGATGTGCCCGTCGGCGTAAAGATAATTCACCGCCCGGGTGGCGCCGCGTGCCTTGTGAAAATCCTCCTTGTCGAACACCACCGGGATTTCGTGCGGGTTGAAGCGAATCTTGAAAATCTCCAACTGGTCCGCATCCTCGCCATTGAGCAGGCTATTCCACGCGTAACTGCTGCCGGTGGTTTCAAAATAATGCGCCCGGTCGGAGGGACACCGCAGCACGTTGGTGTTGCCCAACTGCGGCGCCAAGACCTGGTGAATGGCCGGAAACGTGTTGGTGGCCGCCGCCTGCGGGTCCGGCGGCACGTCGCGCATCACCGGCAGCTTGTTGTGGTTGTCCGCGACGTACATTTGCAAGGCGATTCCAACCTCATGCAGGTTGCTGAGACAGGCCGTGGCCCGGGCCGTCTCTTTGGCCCGCCCCAAAGTGGGCAGCAGCAAGGCCGCCAGCACCCCGATGATGACGAGCACCACCAGCAATTCCACCAGCGTGAATCCCCCGCCGTGATTATGGCGCCAGGGCAAACTCATGGCCGCGGTCCGCCCCGCAGCAACCGGCCGCTTTGCATGGTGCGCTGCATCTCCTCCAGCAACGGCGCCAGTTCCGCCTTGGTCTGCGCCGAACTTTCACTGTAAAAACTCTTGAGCCCGATGGTGGTCACCTTCTGCCGCAATTCCTCGTTAAGCGCCACGTCGTTGGTGTTGCCGTCCAAATTGGGTTGCCCTCCGGCGGCGATGCGTTCCTGGTCCTGATGCAGCCGCCGCATGGCCTGATCCACCGTCTGCTTGCGTTTGTCCTCCGGCAGTTGCTGGAAGGCATCAATCATCTGCTTGAACCCGGTGGGCATGGTGGCTTCCAGAAATTCGCCCTTCTCCTCCTCGGTCATTTCCGCAAACCACCGGTACGCGGTGTGGTCCATGCGCAAGGACTGGCGTTCCTCCAGCGTGAGGGCGTTGAGCATCGCCGCCAGCCGGCGCCACGCCGCTTCCCGGGCGGCGCCCGTCAGATGCGCAAAATCCACCGCCGTCGTGTAGGCGCGCACCTTGTCCGGCGTGACTTTGGCATTGCGCGCCAGCATGTAAGCGGTCAGCGCCGCAGCCCAGATGCAGACCAGCGCCACCAAGGCCCAAATTACTGCACGGTGCCGCTGGTTAATCATGTTTTGACTGTAACACAATCCCCTTTTTGCGCCATGAAAAACCGGGGCCAAATCGAACTTGATTTGCCTCCGCCCGCAAATACCTTCCCCCCATGTTAAATTCGGAAAATAGTTCCTGTACCGCTGACCCGTTGGCCCACCCCGACCAGTTTGTCCACCGCCACATCGGCCCCAACGCCGCCGAAGCCGCCGAAATGCTGAAAGTCGTCGGCTATGATTCCCTGACCGCGCTCGTGGATGCCGCCGTGCCGCAACCGATCCGGCTCGCCAAAAAGCTGGACCTGCCCGCCGCCCAAAGTGAATTTGACGCCCTCCGCGAACTGAAAGGCATTGCCGCGCAGAACCAGGTGTTCCGCTCCTTCATTGGCATGGGCTACTACGATTGCATCACGCCGCCGGTCATCCAGCGCAACGTGCTGGAAAACCCCGGCTGGTACACCCAATACACGCCCTACCAGGCCGAGATTTCCCAGGGCCGGCTCGAAGCGCTGCTGAATTTCCAGACGATGGTCGCCGAACTCACCGCGCTGGACATCGCCAACGCCTCCGTGCTCGATGAAGCCACCGCCGCCGCCGAGGCCATGACCATGTCGCACCGGCTCAAGGACGGGCGCAATCTCTACTTCATTTCCGAAGGCTGCCATCCGCAGACCATCGAAGTCGTCGCCGCCCGCGCCAAGGCCCTGGGCATTGATACCGTCGTCGGCAATCCCCTGACCTTCGCCTGTACCGAAAAGTTTTTCGGGGCGCTGGTGCAATATCCCGACACCTTCGGGGCCATTCATGATTACGCGGCCTTTGTGGACGGCGCCCACGCTGCCGGGGCCATCGTGACCGTCGCCACCGATCTGCTCGCGCTCACGCTGCTCAAGCCGCCGGGCGAATTCGGCGCGGACATCGCCGTGGGCAGTGCGCAACGCTTCGGCGTGCCGCTCGGTTACGGCGGCCCGCACGCCGGTTTCTTCGCCACGCGCGACGAGTTCAAACGCCAGATGCCCGGCCGCATTATCGGCGTGTCCAAGGATGCCCGCGGCAAGCCCGCCCTGCGCCTCGCGCTCGGCACCCGCGAACAGCACATCCGCCGCGAAAAGGCCACCAGCAACATCTGCACCGCCCAGGCGCTCCTCGCCAACATGGCCTCGCTCTACGCCTGCTATCACGGGCCGGAGGGATTAAAGGCCATCGCCAAGCGAACTCATGACTTTGCTGGACTCTTATCAGCCTGTCTCAATAAGGATGGATTCAAAGTTGTGAACCAGACCTTTTTTGATTCTCTTGTTGTTGAAGTTCCTGATGCAGCTGCCGTTCACAAGGCCGCAGAGCAATTGCAAATCAACTTCCGCCAAATCAGCGCCACACAAGTCGGCATTTCGGTCGATGAAGCTGTTTCAGTGACAGACTTTGAGAAGATTCTCGATGCTATACGGAATGGCAAAAAGCCAACCCCGGTTCGTGATATACTTTGTGATCCTTCTTCTATACCTCAGAGCTTGCGTCGCACCACCCCCTTTCTCCAGCACAAGGTTTTCACCTCGTACCATTCCGAGACCGAGATGCTGCGGTACATCAAGCGCCTCGAATCGCGCGACCTTTCGCTCACGGCGTCCATGATCCCGCTCGGGTCGTGCACCATGAAGCTCAATGCCGCCGCCGAGATGTTCCCCGTGTCGTGGCCCGAGTTCGCCAAGATTCATCCGTTCGCGCCCATCAAGCAGACGCGCGGTTACCAGAAATTGTTTGAGCAGTTGGAAACCTGGCTCGCGGAAATCACCGGGTTCGCCGGCATTTCGCTCCAGCCCAATGCCGGCTCGCAGGGCGAATACACCGGGCTGCTCGTCATCCGCGCCTATCACGAATCGCGCAACGAGCCGCACCGCAAGGTCTGCCTCATCCCCACCTCCGCGCACGGCACCAACCCCGCCAGCGCCGTCATGGCCGGCATGTCCGTCGTGGCCGTGGCCTGCGATGCCCGCGGCAACATTGACGTCGCCGATTTGCGCGCCAAGGCCGACGCGCACAAAACCGACCTCGCCTGCCTCATGGTCACCTACCCCAGCACGCACGGCGTGTTTGAGGAAACCATCCGCGAGATTTGCACCATCATCCACGCCGCCGGCGGCCAGGTGTACATGGACGGCGCCAACATGAACGCCCAGGTGGGGCTCACCTCGCCCGGCTTTATCGGCGCGGATGTCTGCCATCTGAACCTGCACAAGACCTTTTGCATTCCGCACGGCGGCGGCGGCCCCGGCGTGGGCCCCATCGGCGTGGCGGAACACCTGGTGGAATTCCTGCCCGGCCACAGCGTGGTGAACCTCGGCGGCGAAAACCCCATCGGCGCCATTAGCGCCGCGCCCTGGGGCAGCGCCAGCATCCTGCCCATCTCCTGGATGTACATTGCCATGATGGGCCCGGACGGCCTCACCGCCGCCACGCAGTACGCCATCCTCAACGCCAACTACATTTCCAAACGGCTGGAAAAACATTTCCCCACGCTCTACAAGAACCACAACCTCGTGGCGCACGAATGTATCCTCGACCTGCGCAACTTCAAGGCCACCACGGCCGAAGACGTCGCCAAACGGCTCATGGATTATGGCTTTCACGCCCCCACCCTGTCGTTCCCCGTGGCCGGCACGCTAATGGTCGAACCCACCGAAAGCGAATCGAAATATGAACTCGACCGCTTCTGCGACGCCATGATCGCCATCCACGCCGAAATGACCGCCGTGGAAAGCGGCGCCGTGGACGCCAAGAACAACCTCCTCAAAAACGCCCCGCACACCGCCGACCAGATTGCCAGCGATGCGTGGGACCGCCCCTACGGTCGCGAAGCCGCCGCGTTCCCGGTCAAGAGCCTGCTGGAATACAAATTCTGGCCCCACGTCGCCCGCGTGGACAACGTCTTCGGCGACCGCAACCCGGTCTGCTCCTGTGTGGGGATGGAGAACTACTCTTAACCGCAGATTCACGCAGATAAACACAGATGGCGAGGCAAGGCCGATGGCCGGCTACCCCGCCCTCGCAAGCCGGAGTTTGACGCGAATTTCGCGAACCGCCGCGAATTCCACCCACTTGCCCCAGCAGGGCGAAATATGGGTAGCCCGGGGTAAATCCGCGCCAGTGGATGCCACCCCGGGGAACGGCCCCCAAAAAAACGCTCCGCCCTGAAGGGACGGCACACAACACTTGCGCCTCGCCGCCAGCCATTCTGGTTTTCAGCCACCTCTAGTCGGCTACACCCGCATGAGCACGAAGAACCCAAGCAATTTGCTTCCGGGATACCCGTGATTGCGGTAGTCTCGGCATATTGGTACGGTTATCGCAGTAGCGTGACGACGCTGTGTGTGGCATATGATCACCAAACGCATACTCATTCTTGCGAACTCGATAAAGCACTATCCAAAAAGCTGTATCGCTGGCCGCGAACTCCTTGATGATCAAAGCGGCAAGGCTCGCTGGGGTGGTTGGATCAGACCGGTTTCAGACCACGACGAAGGCGCACTTGATTCTGCGGAACGTAGATTGACGACAGGTACTGATCCCAAGCCATTAGACATTGTTCAAATATCTCTTCACTCATCTAAGAACGATCCGATACAGCCTGAAAACTGGCTAATTGAGCCAGCACAGAAATGGACGAAGTGTTCTTCTGCCACAATTCAAGACCTGACTCCGCTTCTTGAAGAACCGCACGATTTATGGCTCCAACCTCGCCAACAAAATGACCGAGTTCATGTATCTTTCCTTCTACGAACGCCCCAACTCCGCTCGCTTTATTTAATCGAGCCCGATCAATTTTGCTTTGAAGTTCGATCCAAAACATGGAACAACGAAACCAAGAAGAAAATACGCGCTGGCTTCAGCTACAAGGGGCAATATTACAGCCTTGCCTTGGAAGATCCTCTCATTGTGCGGAAGTATTTTCCGGACTTTTCCAAAGCCAATGATGGAGACTTGGAAATCAAACACCGAGTGGTTCTCTGCGTAAGCCTACCTCAAGAATTTAAAGAATACAAAGAGCCCGGCTTTCACTTCAAAGTTGTTGCAACCGTTTTTGAATTACCCAAGTGAGCACCGACACCACTCAACCCGTTTTCACGATTGGCCACTCCAATTTGGAGATTGGCAAATTTTTGGCCTTATTGAAACAACACAGCATTCAGGCCATCGCCGATGTCCGCTCATCGCCGTACAGCCAATACAACCCGCATTTCAACCGGGAATTACTCCAGAAAGCTTTGCTGGAACATGGAATTTCCTATGTGTTCCTGGGCCAGGAACTTGGCGCCCGTCGGTCCGAGCGGGAGTGTTAT
>DATJIU010000128.1:0-5023 GCA_035492855.1 Dongiaceae bacterium
TGTGCCTGATTGTGGGCCTGGCTTACACGATGGGTTTTGCCACGTGGTCGGTGGGGCATTTGAATATCCTCACCATTACTTTCCTGCCCATGTTGATTGGGCTGGCGATTGACTTCGGTGTGCATCTGGTCACCCGGTACGAAGAGGAACTGCGCCACCAGCATTCCGAGGCCGATGCGTTGAAGAAGGCGATGATTTTCACGGGCCAGGGCATCTTCACCGGCGCCTTCACCACGGCGGGCGCCTTTTTGGCGATGGGCTTCACCGATTTTAAGGGTATTAAAGAAATGGGCATAATTTGCGGCGGCGGCCTGCTGATCTGCCTCGTTCCCATGATGACGCTGCTACCGGCCTTGTTGCTGCGCGGCCGGCAGAACGTAATGGACCACGTGTTTGACACGCCCGCGGACCGCCGGGCGCAAATTGAACAGTTTTGGCTGCAGCGGCCCAAGCTGGTGGTGGGCATCACGCTCGGGATCTGCGCCCTGGCGCTCACGCAGTTTCACAAGGTATATTTTGACTACGATCTGCTGCACATGCAAAGCGCGGGGCTGCCGGCGGTGGTGTTTGAAAAGAAGCTGATCAATTCCACTCCCAAGTCGGTGTTGTTCGCTGCGGTGGTGGCCGACACCCCGGAGGAAGCCCAGGCCTTTGAAACGAAACTGAAGGGTTTGCCCGCCGTGTCAGACGTGGAAAGCATCTCCCAATTTCTGACGCAAGACCAGACCCGCAAATTGGAGCTGATCGGGCAGATCAAGAACGAGGTGAGCAACATAAAATTTCCGGACTTGGACCTGCGTCCGGTGGACCTCGCGGAACTGAGCCGGACCCTGTGGTCGCTGCAAGGTTATCTCGGTTTGGCGGCGGAAGCAGCCGGCCCGGAGGATCCGGCGCTTCAGAAAGAATTGCTTTCCTTTCAAGACACCATCGTGCAGTTCCGCAAACAGATATTTGCCATGAATGCGGTGACGGTGCAAGCGAAGCTGGCGGAATTCCAACAGGCGCTGTTCCATGACATTCAGGATACCTTCCAGGCCATCCAGGACCAGGACAACCGGCAGGCGTTGCGGGTGGAAGATTTACCGCCAGCCCTGCGGCACCGGTTTGTGGGCGTGACCGGCAAATACATGCTGCAGGTGTATCCCAAAAAGGACGTCTGGCAACGGGCCAACCAGAAAGAGTTCATTGACGAACTGCGCCACGCACTGGATCCCAACGACACAAATCATCCCATCATCACCGGCACGCCCATCCAGCTTTACGAGTACACCGGCCTGCTAAAGAACAGTTACGAGACGGCGGCGTGGTATTCGCTGGCCGCCATCGTGGTACTCGTGTTCATCCATTTCCGCAATCTGGTGTCGGTGGGGCTGGCGTTGGTGCCGGTGGTCGTTGGTTCCATCTGGCTGGGCGGTATCATGGGCCTGTTCAACATCCCATTTAACCCGGCCAACATCATGACCTTGCCGCTGGTTATTGGCATCGGCGTGACCAACGGCATTCACATTTTGAACCGGTTTGCGGAGGAACATACACCAAGTATTTTAGCTAAAAGTACGGGAAAAGCCGTATTGATATCGGGGCTTACTACCATTGCGGGCTTTGGCAGCCTGATTCTGGCCAAGCATCAGGGTATCCAGAGCCTGGGCTATGTCATGGCGGTGGGAGTGGCGACCTGTATGATTGCGGGGTTGACGTTTCTGCCGGCATTGCTGAATTTGCTAACCCGGCGGCAAGGGCCTACAAAAGAGCGACCCAGCGCCAACAATGCACGATTGGCAACTGGGTCGGGAGGAACCGAGGAAAAACCTCAAGTCTAAGAGAAACTAAATTAAAACATCCAAAAGTCAATCTCTATGTTTAACTGCCGCCCGTTTTTCCCTGATTTTACCCGGAATGTGACTCCGATAACATTATCGTAATCCGCTAAAACGGCGCCAAATATCATAAAATGAATATTGGCAGTTACTTGACGTTATTATAACCGTTTTTATGATGTTCGACTGCGGCAGGTATTAACCAACATGTCTGTCATCCGAAAAATCGTATTGTCCCTGGCGTTGTGCTGCAGCGTGGTTGCCGCAGCCCGGGCGGTCGTGCCCGAGACCGATTGGGATCACGCCGGTTTTTTTTATGACGACTCCCCGCTGACACTGGCCTCAGGGCATCGGACCGAGGTGCTGGGCCCGCTCTATCACTTTGAGCAGCGTAACGACCAGGAACAATGGGCCGTTTGCCCGTTGTGGTCCGATACCCGTAATGCTGTCACGGATACTGAGGAATTCGATTTTCTGTATCCATTGGTAACCTTTGACCGCTTCGGCACGGAGTACCGGTTTGAGGTTATCCAGCTTTTCAGCTTTGCCGGTGGTCAAAACCAAAAGGAACAGACGCAGCGGCGTTTCACCATTTTCCCGATTTATTTCCAGCAACGCTCTCCGGACCCGGCGTTGAACTACACGGCGTTGTTCCCCATTTATGGCCACCTGGTCGGCCGGCCGTTGAACATGAAGGACGACATCCGGTTCGTGCTCTTCCCGCTGTATTCTGAAACCCGCAAGCGCGATGTTGTCACGGACAATTATTTTTACCCCATCTTTCACCTGCGCCACGGCGACGGCCTGACCGGCTGGCAATTCTGGCCGCTCGTGGGACACGAACACAAAATCCTGACCTATCAGACCAATTCATTCGATACGGTCACACCGGTGGCTGGCCATGACAAATGGTTTGCACTCTGGCCCATATTCTTTGACAACCACACCGGACTGGATACCACCAACGCCGCCTGGGAGCTGTCGTTTCTGCCGGCCTACAGTCAGTTGCGGTCGGCCCAACGCGATTCCACCTCCGTGCTGTGGCCGTTTTTCAACGTCATCAACGACCACGAAAAGCGCTACCGCGAGTGGCAGTTGCCCTATCCGTTCATTGTGTTCTCCCGCGGCGAGGGCAAGACCATGTCGCGCGTCTGGCCCTTCTTCGGGCGCGGTCACACCGAGTTGTTGGAAGGCGACTTCTACGCCTGGCCATTATACCAATACCGCCATCTGCATTCCGCGCCGCTGGACCGGCAGCGCACCCGCGTTTTCTTTTTCCTATACTCAGACGTCATCCAGAAGAACACCGAGACCGGCAAATACCTGCGGCGCGTGGACCTGTTTCCGTTCTTTACCTGGCACCGCGACTACAATGGCGATCGCCGCCTGCAAATTATCGCGCCCGTGGAGCCGTTCCTGCCCAACAACAAAAGCATCGAGCGCAACTACTCGCCGCTGTGGTCGCTGTGGCGTGCCGAAACTAACGCCACCACCGGCGCCCGCAGCCGATCATTGCTGTGGAACCTTTACCGGCACGACACCACGCCGGACACGGAAAAATGCTCGCTATTGTTCGGTCTTTTTCAGTATCAACATACCCCGGACGGTACCCGCTGGCGGTTGTTTTACGCACCAGTATCGGAAGACCGGTCTCCGGACCGGTTTGAACCGGTGACTGCGACCCCGGTGGAATCGTCCTCGCGGCTGGAACATCCGCGTTATGACCTGATTCCAGGGGCAGGAAACCATTCCGGCGACAACTGACAAACGTATGTTTCATAGTATTGGCGAAATTGTCCTTCTGTTTCTGCGCACGGTACGCGTCCTCCCGCGCGTCTGGCGGCAGCGCCAGAAGGTGTTTGACCAGTTCTTCGAAATTGGCAACGCCAGCCTGCTCATGGCCTGTATTCTCTCGCTATTCATCGGCGGCGTGCTGGCCCTGCAGAGCGGTCCCGTGCTGGCCGAGCGCGGCCTGGCCAGCCTCATTGGCGGCATCGTGGGCATGTCCATGTGCAAGGAGCTGGCGCCGGTAATGATGGCCGTGCTTATCGCCGGCCGCATCGGCTCTGCCATGGCGGCGGAAATTGGTTCCATGCGGGTGTACCAGGAAATTGACGCGCTCCGGACCATGAACATCAGTCCCATCAATTATTTGGTGCTGCCGCGCCTGTTGGCCATTTCCCTGGCGCTGCCCATGCTGGTGGTGTTTTCCATCATGACCGGCTGGTTTGGGGGCGCGCTGGTCTCCGCGGCCAATGCCCGGATTGCCGTTTCGTTTGGCACCTACTTCGCCACGCTACACGACATTGTGGCTTGGAAGGATGTCTGCAACGGCCTGTTCAAGAGTTTTTGCTTCGCCGTTATCATTGGGGTGGTGTCCTGCCACCAGGGCCTGCAAACCATTGGCGGGCCGCGCGGCATTGGCCGTTCGGTTACCAAGGCGGTGGTCAACTCCATCGTGCTGATCCTGATCACGGACTATTTCCTCACCCGGTGGCTGCTTTATTTTGACTGATGAACTCCGCGACTCCATCTCCCGCCGGGCTGACCGTAGAGGTGCGCGATTTGCGCAAGCAATACGGCGGTCAGGAAGTGCTTCACGGGCTGGACTTCACCGTCCAACCGGGGGAAATCTTTGTCATCATGGGCCCGAGCGGCAGCGGCAAGACCGTGCTGCTCAAGCATCTGATCGGCCTGGAAGCGCCCGATAGCGGCGTCGTGCTCGTCAACGGCCAGCCGGTGGATTCACTGGAGGTGTTGGAGAAATTCCGCATGGCCATGGTGTTCCAGTCCGGCGCATTGCTCAACTCCCTGACCGTCGGCGAAAACGTGGGCCTGTATCTTAGCGAACACCGGCTCAAACCCGCGGCGGAGATTCAGCGCATTGTCATGGAGAAGCTCGAGGTGGTGGGGCTCAAGGACGCCGTTGACAAGATGCCCGGCGACCTTTCCGGCGGCATGAAAAAACGCGCTGCCATCGCCCGCGCCCTGGTCATTGAGCCGCAGCTCATTTTGTATGATGAACCGACCAGCGAGCTGGACCCGCTGTCCGCCGTGGTCATCGGCCAGGAAATCCTCAAGCTGAACCAGCGCATCGGCGTCACCTCGCTCGTGGTCACCCACGACCGCGATCTCGCCTTTGGCATCGCCCATCGCATTGCTTTCATCAACCAGGGCCAACTGCTCGCCATCGGGACCCCCGCCGA
>DATJIU010000129.1:0-11941 GCA_035492855.1 Dongiaceae bacterium
CCCAGAACGCGGGTTTCTTGGCCGAAAGCGTGACGCGATAACCAAGATGGGTGGCGGCAATGTCGGCTTGCAGCTCCGGCGGCTGCAGCTCCAGTTCCTTGGGGCGGGCAAAGCTGACGAGATTGCGCGAAACTTCCCGGTCCCCGACGGTGAGCTTGAGCCAGACGAGCAAATTATTCTGGCCGTGTTGCCGACAGAGCTCGGCAAGTTCCAGTTTGGTGGCTACCACGCTTTTTTGCGCCGGGATGGCCACGGAGAGCTTGCCGCCGCCCAGCCGGGTGCCGGCCAAGTCAGTGATTTTCCACGTGACCACGCCGGAAGTGGCATTGAGTTGATCGGACGTCACGTACAGGGCCATGTTCTGTTCCTTGAGGTTCTCCAGTCCCGAGACCATGAGGGGCGCGTAGAAATGTCGCGCCGCGTAGTGCAACGCCTTCCAGCGGCCGTAATAATCCACCGAGGCCCAGCTTGCCACCGGCCAGCAGTCGTTATATTGCCAGAACAGGCAGCCCATGGATTCCGGCATGTGCTGTCGCCAGTATTCGGCGCCGAGTTTGATGCCGTAAGCCTGCACCAGCTGGCTGATCCACAGGGTGCTGTCGAAATCCTTTCCCTCGCGGAAATAGTTTCCGATCATGTTTTTGATGCGGGTGTTGCCCAGCGGACAACGCTGGTGCCATAGCATCACGTCGGTCATCGTGGAGGCGCAGTCCTCCGGCTTGGTGTAGGAATGAACCGTCCGCGGTTCCGGATACGATTGATAGCCGAACTCGCTCATGAAGCCGCTGAGTTCGCGGTAGGCTTCGAAAGTGCGCGCCCCCCACCACACTTCCCAGTAATGCACGTCGCCGCAATCGGGACTGCCGGAAACGTAGCTGGTCTGGGGTGAATACGTTTTCACCTCGTCGCCCAGGACGTGTTTGAACAGTTTCTCGTAGCCGTCGCGGCCCATCGAAAATTCCGACCAGTCATCCTTGACCAGCAGAGTAATCTCGTTGTTGCCGCACCAGACGGCGATGCACGGATGATGGCGCAGCCGTTTCAAATTGTCGCGCGCCTCGTGCCGGACGTTCTCCACAAACTTGTCGTCAAACGCCGGGTAGCTGGCACAGGCAAATTTAAAATCCGCCCACACGCACAGGCCGAGTTCGTCGCAGGCGTCATAGAGCGCATCCTCCTCGTAATAACCGCCGCCCCAAAAACGCAGCATGTTCATGTTCACCGCCACGGCATCGGCCACATATTGGCGCAATTGTTCGGTAGTGACGCGGTTGGGGAAGGCATCCGCCGGAATCCAATTGGCGCCCTTGGCGAAAAATTCCACGCCATTCACCTTGAACCGGAGCGGCGCCTCCTTGCCGGCAGGTTCCAGAATTTCCAACGTGCGCAGGCCGATGCGCTTGGTGGTGGAATCCAGCACCGTGCCGGTGGCGTCTTGCAGTTCCACCCGGACGTCGTACAACGCTTGCCCGCCCATGCCCGCGGGCCACCAAAGTTCCGGGTCGGACACGGTAACCTTGCCGCTGCCGGCGCCTTGAGTCAGGCGGATTTTGGCTTTGTCCACCAACTGCCCGCTGCGTGTAACTGTGACGTACGCCACCAGGCGGGCGGAAGTGACGGCGTGGGCATTGACGGTGACGGCGAGGCTGACCCGATTCTTGCGGTTATGGTCCTGCAAAATCAAAACATCATCGAAACAGGCGGTGTCGATGCCTTCCAGTCCGATGCTGCGCCAGATGCCGCTGGTGACGAGCGTGGGCGCCCAGTCCCAGCCAAAATTGCACGGCTCCTTGCGCAGCCAGGCTCGCCCGGTGACGCCTTTGTTTTCTTTACGCTTGGCTTCGAGTGCGTTGACAAACTTCATCGGCGCGGCGAACAGTACTTCAATGGTATTGGCGCCGGGTTGCAATAGCGGTTTCACATCAAATTCCCAGGTGCGAAACATGTTGTCTGCCTGGCCGACGGTCTGGCCGTTGAGTTTGACTGTGGCGAGCGTGTCGAGGCCTTCGCATACGAGCAGTACCTGCCGATGCGCGAGCAACGCGGAGTCGGCGGTGAAGGTGCGGCGGTAAACCCAGTCGGTTTCCCCGATCCACTGCACCTGCTTTTCGTTGTCGCGGTAATAGGGGTCGGGAATCTTGCCCACGGCCAGCAGGTCAGTGTGGACGCAACCTGGTACTGTGGCGGGAGTCCAATCCGTGCTGTCGACCTTGGCCATTTCCCACGCGCCGTTCAGGCTTAGCCACTGGCGATTGGAGGCGGCGGCGCGGGCACTCAAAGGCAGGAAGGTGCCACCGGCGGCGCACAAGGCGGCAGTGGCGGTGGCGGTGGTGGCCAGGAAGCGGCGGCGGTTGATTGTGGGGGTGACGGGACAATCCGGGGCATCGTTCATAAAAATTGGGGGCAACAAATCGCTCAAGCGGAGCGCAGGGGGCGGGGTCGGAGTCCGGTGGTGCCGGGCCCGGAACGGTCAGCAGCGTTCATCCCGGAGAAACATGCCCGGACCGGCGGAGGTATTTGCCGGCCGGTCGCTCGCTTGCCTTTCATGGTTGTCCCTTCCGAATACAGGAAACCCGCCCCGCTTGTCGCTGGGGCTGCGTGCCAAAACAGGGGGGCGGGCGTGCCAGTAAATTTCGCGGTAGTGTCGGATCTTTTGTGCATGAATGAAACCGAAGCATGCTTTAACTTTTTTCGGCAGGGGCAAAAGTTTTTTGCTGGCGTTTTTGGAGTTTTCCTATTTTGTAGCCGCATGCACATCCCGGCCCCGGTCTTCGCCTGTCCACCACCGCCGTTGGCCTTCTGCTCATGACCTTGCGACGTTCAGTTTCTGCTTTTCTTACCCGGATTCGGCGGGTCGCAACCGCTTGGACGTTGTTGGGGGGAACGCTGGCCTGGGCCCAGGGGAGCTCGCCGTGGCCGGGTTATGAAGTGCTCACCAATTGGACACAGCAGGCCACCTTCGCCGCCCAGCATCCCCCGATGCGCGTGCTGTGGCCGCTGCAATTGGAAGCCACCCTGATGCTTCCGGCCGAGGCCAATCAGTGCGTGGCGCAGGTGGAGGGCACCTTGACCTTAACGTTTCTGCCGCTGCCAGATAATCATCCGGAGTTGCAGCGGGGACAACGGGTCCGGCTCACTGGCTCGGGCCTGGTGGAAGATGGCCAGTTGCAATTCCAATCATCCGCGCTCGTAGACAATAATGGGTTTCACGGGCTGTATGAAAAATCGGCCGCCGCTTTTTTTACGGCGGGCCGCCACCGGTTCCGGCTGCAATACTTCAACCGCGGTGGTGCCGCCGCACTTCAAGTTTACGTGGCCGGCCCGGGGCTGCCGCGGCAACTCATTCCTGATGCCTTGCTGCAACATGCGGTGCCGGTCGCGGCTGGCAGCCCGACCCACTGGCTGCCGGGAGTAGATTACCGGTATTACGCGGGGCAGTGGGAATTCATGCCGGACTTCTCCCGGCTTTCGCCACAAGCGACCGGCACGATTTCCAACTTCAACCTTGCGGTCATGGATCAGACCGTTCCCGGCGGCCTGGAATTTTCCGGCGCGCTCGAACTGCCCCGAACCGGTTATTACGTTTTTTCCGTGGCTTCGGATGATGGCGCGATTCTTTATCTGGATGAACCTCCGCCGCAGGTTGTCGGCCTCAATCAAACGACGCCGCTGCCGGCTTTGCCGCGATTGATTGCCGGACAGATTCTCACCGGCGCTGAGCCCGAGTTCTGCGCCGAACTCGAAGGCGTGGTCTCCTTCATCCACGCCGAGCCGGATGCCGCCCGGTTTGAACTCAGTAGCAGCAGCGGACACACCTCGGTGCAAATGTCGCGCGAACTGCAGGTCGATCCGCGTCTGTTGCTTGGCAGTCGCATCCGCATTGCGGGCGTGTGTCGCCGCACCTTTACCCCGGAGGGCTTTGGCATAGCCGGGGAACTGATACCGCAAGGTGATGCGCAGATCGAAGTCCTCGCCGCGCCCAACAACCTTTGGGAATCGTTGCCTCTGAATTCCCTCGCCGAAGTTTCGCGCCGCTTCGCCACCAACCGGGCCTCCTTGCTGGTTCACACCCGGGGCGTGGTGACGGCGATTGGACCGGGCCAGTATCGGCTGCAAGAGGGCGCGGAGGACGTATCCGTCCGCAGTTTCCAGGAACTGCCGCCGCCGACCAACGGATGGTTTGAAGTTCTTGGTCAGGCCCGGCGTGGCCCCGCCGGGTGGGAAATAGACAACGGCGTGTTCCGCAAGGAAACCGGCGTCGCCGCCGGAGAGTCCGCCGACCTGCCGTTGCTGACCACCGTGGAACAGGTCAAGCAAATGAGCCGGGCGGAGGCGCAACGCGGGTATCCGGTCAAGGTGCGCGGGGTCATCACGTTTGTCTGGCCCCAGGCCGGATTCTTTTTGCAGGACGCTACCTGGTCCATTGACGTGCGCATGCAACCCGCGGCGGGCAATGCCACCCCGCAAATTGGCGACTACTGGGAGGTGGAGGGCGTGACTTTTGCCGATTTTGCGCCGGACATCAACGCCAGCAAGGGCGTGAAACTTGGGCCCGGCACGCTGCCCGAGCCGGTGCATCCCGATTGGGGCCAGTTGCTCGATGGCAGCCTGGACACCCAATACGTGGAAGTGCAGGGCGTGGTATCGGCGGCGGAAGGCAACTACCTGTCGCTGCTTACGCGCGGCGGCCGCATCCGGGTGCAACTGCCGGAAATTACCGCAGCCCGGCTCCGGGAATATGAAGGGGACCTTATCCGGGTACGGGGGTGCGTGATTCCCGGGCGGGACATCAATACGCAGCGGGTGAAGCTCGGGGAATTTGAACTGCGCAATGCCGCCATCACCATTGACGAGCAGGCGCCGGCGGATGTTTTTGCGTTACCGGTCAAGCATGTCTCCGACCTGCTGCTGTTCGACGTTCACGCCAGCCCGATTCAACGCACCAAGCTCCAAGGCCAGGTTTTACACCAGCGCAACGGAGAAACCTTTTTGCTGGACGGTACCAACGGACTGCGCATTGTAACCAAAACGGCCACCGAGCTGAAACCCGGAGATTTGGTGGAGGCCGTGGGCTTCACCGACCTGAGCGGGCCCGCGCCGGTGCTGCGCGATGCCGAGATCCGGCGCACCGGTCACACCGCGTTGCCCGCGCCTGTGCCGGTAGCCGGGGACAACGTGCTCAGCGGATGGCTTGATTCCACTCTGGTCCGGATGGAGGGTACTTTGGCGGCGCAACGCCTCAGCCAGGGCGACCAGATTCTGGAACTGCACGGCGGTTTGCGCACGTGGCTGGCGCGATTGCGCAGCGATGCCGGCGGGCTGCCGCCGCTGGCACTCGGCAGTTACCTGCGGTTGACCGGCGTGTTTTCCGCCGGCGCGGGCGACCGCTCCGCCGGGCGGGAGATTGGTTCCTTTGAACTGCTGCTCAATTCCCCGCGGGATGTGGTGGTGCTGCGGCAGCCGTCGTGGTGGACCACGGCGCATGCCCTGGCCGTGGCCGGCGCGTTGACCGGCACCTTGCTGCTGGCGGCAGTTTGGATCCGGGTGCTCCGCCGCCGGGTGGAACAGCGCACCGCGGAGTTGCAGGAGGAAATTGAAGACCACAAGCGCACCGAGCTGAAGCTGCAGGACAACACCATTCGGCTTACCCGCGAAATCGAAGAACGCCGCCGCATTGAGCAGGAGGTGGAGCACAGCCACAAGCAATTGCTCATTACCTCGCGGCTGGCGGGCATGGCGGAGGTGGCCACCAGCGTGCTGCATAATGTGGGCAACGTGATGACCAGCGTGAATGTGCTCTGCTCGGCCATCATGGATTTGGTCCGGCGTTCCAAGGTCTCAAGTGTGACCAAGCTGGGCGGGCTGTTGAAAGAGCAGGAACCGGATTTGGGGCGGTTCATGACGGAGGACGAGCGTGGCAAGGCGCTGCCCGGATATGTGGCCCGGCTGAGCGCGCATCTGGTGGAGGAACAGGCTGAGTTGTTGGAAAAGGTGGACGTGCTCAACCAGAACATCCAGCACATCAATGAAATTGTGGCCATGCAGCAGACCTACGCCAAGGTGTCCGGCGTGGTGGAAACGCTGCCGCCGGCGGAAGTGGTGGAAGACGCCCTGCGGATGCATGGCGAATCGCTCAAACGGCATGGCATCGAACTGGTGCGGGAGTTCCAGCCGGTGCCGCGCATCACCATTGACCGGCACAAGGTCCTGCAAATCCTGTTCAATCTGTTGGAAAACGCCAAATACGCCTGCACCCGCACCCCGGAGCCGGGCAAGCAAGTGCGGGTGACCATCCAGCCGGAGAATTCCGGAACCATCCGGATTGTGGTGGCTGACAACGGCATGGGCATTGCGCCTGAAAACCTCACCCGCATTTTCGGGCAGGGCTTTTCCACGCGCAAAGACGGCCACGGTTTCGGCCTGCATAGCAGCGTGCTGGCCGCGCAGGACATGGGCGGGCAGTTGTTCGCCCAAAGCGACGGGGTGGGGCGGGGGGCGGTATTTACCCTCGAACTGCCGGTATCCCAAATCCCCCGCGAAATGAGCACTCGCACAGACGGACGGAAACAACCCAACTGAACTTTCCAGCCATGGCCAATCCCATCTCCCCGGATGACGCAGCGCAAACGCCGCGCATCCTGATCATTGACGATAATCCGAACATTCACGAAGCCTTCTCGGGAATTCTTCAAACCCAGGTCACCAATACGGCGCTGGAGGCCGATGAAGCGTTGCTTTATGGCCCGGGCGAAACGGCGTCCATTACCAAACCGGCCTATCAACTGGACCACGCCCTGTCCGGTCTCGAAGGCGTGGAAAAAGTCCAGGCCGCAGTAACCGGGGGCAACGCTTATCAGCTCGCGTTTGTGGACATCCGCATGCCTGGCATTGACGGGGTGGAAACCATCGAGCGCATGTGGCGGGTGGATGCACGGATCCAGACGGTCATTTGCACGGCGTACGCAGATCACCGGTGGGAAGACCTGGCCCGCCGATTGGGGCAGACGGACCGGTTGTTGATTCTGAAAAAACCGTTCCATGATGTCGAGGTGATGCAACTGGCCAGCACGCTCACCCGCAAATGGTTTCTGGACCGGCAGGCGGCGCTGCAGCTGGAGCAGTTGGAGGGCTTTGTCGCGCAACGCACCCAGCGGCTGCTGGAATTGCACCGCCAGGAGCATGAGCGGGTGCATCAGCTCGACGAGACCAAGCTCCGTTTTTTGCGGCAATTGGCGCAACGGTTCCGGGATCCGCTAACCATCATTTTAAATGCGTTGGAATCCGGCGCGGGTCCGGTCGATGCCGCCAAAGCCGGGAGTCTCCGCCGGAATGTGGAACAACTCCGGCAACTGGTGGAAGATTCGTTGCAATTACGGGAGTTGGATCCGGAAGACATGCAACTGCGGCTGGAGCGGAAGAATCCCGTCGGGCTCATCCGGGGCGTCGTGGAAATGTTTGCGTCCCGGGCCCGGGAAAAACAGGTGAAACTAACCTGCGCGGCTGAAGAGCAGCCCCTGTTGTGGCTGGATGCCGCCAAGCTGGAAAAAATCCTCGTCATGGTTTTGACGCCGCTGCTGCAACCGGCGGTATCTGGCGGGAGCATCGTAATCCGGCCGGATTTCCGGCCGGAGACATGGGGACTGGCTGTGGAGTTTTCGGGAAACCGGGGCATGGCGGAGGTGGTGGCGCGGGTTTTCAAGGAAGGCGAGCCCACCGGATTGTTGCTCCGGCAACTGCTGGGCATTTTGGGCGGGGAAATGGTGTTGCCACTGACCGGTGCAACCTCGGGGCGCATTGTTTTTACCTTGCCGGTGAACCATCCGCCGGCGGGAGCCCTGCCCGCGGCGCCGGCAGCGGATGGCAACAAACCGGCGACCGGGATGGCCGCGGAAGCAATGAGTTTGGAAGAAGACCGGGAGCAACCATTGTTGTTGCTCGTGGAATCCAACCAGGAATTGAAGGAATTTTTGCGCGAGGGCTTGGGGCCGGAGTTCCGGATTTTGGAGCCGGACCAAGCGGAACAAGCGCTCGCGGTCGCCGGCGACCAGGTGCCGGACCTGGTGATTCTTGGCAGCGCCGGTACGCCGGAGGCTGCCACGGAGCTGTGCCGGAAACTGAAGGCCGACCGGATGACCAGCCATATTCCCATCATTCTATTCACGGCAGATGATTCCGAGACGGCCCAGCTCAAGGCTTTGGAAGTGGGTGTGGACGATTACCTGACCAAGCCCTTCCGGATGCCGCTCTTCAAGGCGCGGGTGGAGAATCTCCTGCAATCCCGGCGCAGGTGGCACGAACATTTTCAGGGTGACGCGACGTTGCAGCCCCGGGAACTCGCGTTAAACCGGGTGGATGCCGACTTTTTGCAGCGCGTGGAGGAAATCGTGACCAAAAATCTGGCCGATTACGAATTTGACATTGACCAGCTGGCGCAGCAGATGGCCGTGAGCCGGCGGCAGTTGTTTCGGAAATTCAAGGCGCTGGCCGGATGCACCCCCAACGTATTTGTGCGGGAAATCCGATTGAAGCGCGCCGCGGAACTGTTGAAGAACTCACCGCTGACAGTTTCCGAAATTATCTACGCAGTCGGATTTTCCGACCCCAAATACTTCCGTGCCGTGTTCAAGGAACGCTTCGGCGTGCTGCCCGGCGAATATCCCAAGCAGGGCTAGGGGCAATCTTCCTCGGCCCGGGCATTCGGCTCCCTGTTGCTCTGGCATCGCACACCCCTTATTTTGGCACGGCAAGCCCGCGACGATTGCCGGCATTTGGGGTAGTTTTACAGAATGACACCACCAAACCGACTGGGACATCCCTGTCTTTATATCAAGGCCCGGGGTGTATCTTTTTATCATAAGCCGTTGATGGAAAGGATTGAAATCCGGTTGGTGATGGTGGTGGCTAAAGTCGCAGTCCCTCCCTGTGTCGCGTCTGGAGTTATCGGAACATTGGAATGAATTCAAGGCCCGAACAATACCCCCTCCAAAATCAAATATGAAAAGAAAAGATATTCCGAAGAAGTCTTTGGCTGTTTTGTCCACCTCCGCCCTGGCGGCGGGGATGGCGCATGGTGCAATCACCTACCATTATTACAACACCGTGGCTTTCGCCGCGGATTCCGGGAGCACCCCTTTTGACCTCGATGGTGACGGCCATGTGGACTACCTGGTGAAATTCAGCAACAACAACGTCAACAAGCCGTTTGTGGACAACAGCGTGGCCGATTTTAACATCAGCGCCCCGTTTGTGCTTTCCGACGGCAGCAGCGGGCTGCCGCTGACCACCAACGGCACCGCGATTGATGCCTCCTATCTGGGATCGCAGTCCACCGGCTATTTCTACCACGATGGCAACGACAATCTCGTGGGGGGATGGCAGAGCAATGGGGCGGACGTGGAAGGGTACGTTGGGCTGTTGTTCACGGATTCGAGCTTCACTACCCATTACGGCTGGGCGCATTTTGTGTATAATTCTGCCGGCATGTACAACGGGGTTCCGGGCACGGTCCGGCTGATTGACTCTGGCATGGAAACCGCCGCTGATACCGCCATCCTTGCCGGGCAAAAAGCGGAAACCAATACGGCGCCGGTCATTGTCATTCCGCCGGCTTCGCAAACCGCCACCCTTGGCTCCGCAGCACAGTTGCAAGTCATTGGGGTGGGAGATCCGGAGCCGACGTACCAATGGATGTCTGGCGTGGCCGGCACTGGCGTTTATACCAATGTGACGGATGGCGGCGGCATCTCCGGCAGCACCAGCAATGTGCTGACGTTGAATAATCTGACCCTTGGTAACGCGGGTGATTATGTGGTGGTGCTGTCCAACGCCAATGGCTCGGTAACCAATCCGGTGCCCGCCACGCTGACGGTAAATCCGATTGTGATCTCAGGAATCTCGCCTTCACAGGTGCAGTTATACAGCGGCACCAAGATGAGCCTGACGGTCAGCTATTCCAGTTCCATGCCGGTGACCTTCCAATGGCTGGCCAATAGCAACCCGCTCAACGACAGTGGCCGTATTTCCGGCACCACCAATGCCACCCTGCTGGTGAATAATCTGACGGGGGCGGACTCGGGCAACTATCAAGTGATTCTGTCCAGCACTGCCGGTTCGGTGACGAGTAGCATCGCGCCGGTGGTGATTTCGGCGCCGGCATCGCCGTATCAGCAACAGGTGGCGATCTACAAACCGGTCACCTATTATCCGCTTAACGAGACCGGGGATCCGGCCGGCACCAACCTGGTGGCCTTCGATTACGTCGGCGGCCTGAACGGGGTGTATGGTTACCAGGTGCATAATGGCAATACAAACTACAATGTTGCGGGCCCGCGGCCAACGGATGGTTTCGTTGGGTTTGCGGCTACCAACAATTCCATGCTGGTGGGGCCGACGGCTCATAACGTGTCGTCCTTCGTGACGGTGCCGGCACCCAACCTGAACACCAACACCGTAACCATCACGACCTGGATCTACCCACAAACGTCCCAGGCAAATTACAACGTGATTATCAGCTACCGCGGAGCGGCCGCCGGGTCGGCGAACGGCCTGGGCTACGGACCAGGCAGCGGGACAAATTCCCTGGGCGAGATGCCGAGCGCGCCGGACCTGAGTTTCCATTGGAATGACCAGGGCTACAGCTACAACTGGGATTCGTTCCTGATTCCGCCTGCCGGTGAGTGGTCCCTGGTGGCCTTGGTGGTTTCACCCAGCAACACCGTTTGTTATCTGGCCAATGTTAGCGGGGGCATCTCCGCGGCGACCAATGCGAACGCCAACGTTGCCCAAGCGTTTAGCTTCCCCGGGCACTTTGGCGGCGACTCGGTGGATAACAGCTTCGTCGGGCAACTTGACGACGTGGCGGTCTTCAACAAGGCGCTGTCCCCGACCCAGGTGACCAACCTGTTCAATGCGGCGCTGACGGGTACGGTGACTCCCGAGAATCCGACAACGGTGACGCTGACCTTGCAACAGTCCGGCAGCGACCTGATCCTGACTTGGCCGCAGGGTACGTTGCTGGAGGCGCCCGCAGTGACCGGACCATGGGCGACCAATTCCGCCACCTCGCCATACACGCTGTCGCCCACAGCGGCGCAGAAGTATTACCGCGTGCTGGTGCAGTAAGAGGTTGATTTAGTTCCCGGCGGCGGGGCGGACAACTGCCCCGCCGCCGGCTTTGTTTAAGGAGGATGCCACATCATGTTTCATTTGTTTTGTACCGCCCTTCTTGGAATTTTGCTGGGTACCGGCGGGGCCGCCGCCCAAATTCTGGGCAATGGCGGATTTGAATATGGCCTGCTGGGCTGGACGACGAATGTTTCCAACGGCGGCGCGGCCACGTTTTCCGTGGTAGCCGGGCCGACTCATACGGGGAGTCATGCCCTGAAAATTGCCGTGGCGAATTCGGGTTCAGTTTCCAATTCCATCCAGTTGCGCCATACGACTTTCACCGCCAGCGCCACGAACACTTATGTCCTACGGTTTTGGGCGAGCTCGGATGTGAATTTTGCCCGATTGAGCGTGGAGTTGCAGGGTGCCACGCCGGTCTATCCCCAGATTCCCTTCCAGATTTCGACCAACAATAACAGCTACCAGGAATATCTGTATGCCTTTCGCGGGGCGGGGGACATTTCCATCTGCTTCAATTTTCAGAACCCCACCAATAATTATTATCTCGATGATGTGGAAGTGCTGGACGTGAACAACACCAACGGCTGGGATGTGCCGCTGACGTATGTCTGGCGTTGGGGGCAATTGGACTACGCCCGGACCAATTCGGTAGGCTGGGGCAGTGCGGACAATGACAAGTCGGTGGAGTTGCCCGATGGCAGCGTGCTGTGGATTTTTAACGACACCTGGACCACAACGCTAAACAATTTTTACTCGAATATCCAGGATGTCCGCGGCTTTCCCCGGAACAGCGTGGTCCATCAGGTCGGCACCA
>DATJIU010000130.1:0-12163 GCA_035492855.1 Dongiaceae bacterium
ACCGGTGGTCGGGATTCTCATGGGCAGCGATTCCGACTGGCCGACGATGCAGGCTGCCGCCGCCGTCTGCGCGGAGTTCGGACTCGTCTCCGAAGCCGCGGTCATCTCCGCCCACCGCGATCCCCACGGTCTGGAAAAATACGCCACCAGCGCCGTCAAACGCGGCCTGAAAGTCATCATCGCCGGGGCGGGTGGTGCGGCGCATTTGCCGGGGGTCACTGCGGCCCTCACCACGTTGCCGGTCATCGGCGTGCCCATTGAGAGCAAGTCCCTGAAGGGGCTCGACTCGCTGCTGTCCATCGTGCAGATGCCGCCGGGCGTGCCCGTGGCCACGGTGGGCATCGGCGCGGCCAAGAACGCCGGCCTGCTGGCGGTGCAAATCCTCGGCGCAAGCGACGCCAAAATCCAGGGCGCGCTGGCGAAGTACAAGGTCAAGCTGACCGAAGAATCCCGGGCCAAGAACAAGACCCTGCAATCCAAATAACCAAATAACTGTCCGCCTGCTTTACCCTTGCCCACAAGGTCAGCCTTGTGGGCAATTTTTTTAGGGCCAAGGGCATCTGCCGGGATTCGCCCCGCCGGTTGCCAGCGGCCATAAAATTATCGCGCCCGATTTGACGGCAGCCCCTTCATCCAACATAGTCCAAGGGCAGCACCAAGCACCCATGCGGGAAAACGATAAATTGCGGCCCGGACGGCATTCTTATTGCTCGCCAAACCACAGCTTGAAAACAATTTCCAGACCTTGCGTCCCGTTGCAAAAGCGCGTGCTTCCCTTCATTTTGGCCACCCTGGTGGTGCTGACCGGTCCGGGAGCGGACCAAGTCCACGCTCAGGACCGGCAAGTTTTGCGGCAGCGCCCTCCCGCCGTAACCACGCAACTGAAACCGCTCCGGGCCCTGGCGGCGACAAACCAGTTGCGCCTGGCCATCGGCCTGCCCTTGCGCCATCCGGAGCAACTGGAGGCATTGCTGCAGGATCTCTACGACCCGGCCAGTCCCAATTACCGGCACTTTCTGACGCCGCAGGAATTCACCGCCCGGTTTGGTCCCAGCGCGGCGGATTATCAGGCGGTGATTCAGTTTGCCCAAACGAACGGTCTGACGGTAATCGCCACCCACCCCAACCGCGTGGTGCTGGATGTGACCGGCCCGGTGGCCAGCATTGAATCCGCCCTGCACGTGAAGCTTCAGGTCTTTCCCCATCCGCATGAGGCCCGGAACTTCTACGCCCCGGATGCCAGCCCCGCGCTGGATTTGAACGTGCCGGTGCTGCACATCAGCGGGCTGGACAATTATTCGCTGCCCCACCCGAATTCCATCCTCAAGCCGAAGCTGTCCGCGGCGGCCAGCCCCCGCAGCGGCTCGGCGCCCGGCGGCGCCTACATGGGCGGCGATTTTCGTGCGGCGTATGTACCCGGCACTTCCCTGACGGGTGCGGGCCAGAGCGTGGGGCTGTTGCAATTCGACGGCTATTACAGCAGCGACATCACGGCCTACGCCAGCCAGGCGGGTTTCCCGGCGCCCACCTTGATCAATGTGCCCATTGACGGCGGAGTGAGTTCGCCGGGCACCGACAACGCCGAAGTGGCTCTGGACATTGAAATGGCCATGTCCATGGCGCCGGGGTTGACCGCCATCTATGTTTATGAAGCGCCCAATCCCAGCCCGTGGGTGGATTTGCTAAGCCGCATGGCCAATGACAACCTGGCCAAACAACTGAGCTGTTCGTGGGGCGGTGGTTCGCCGGACGCCACCTCGGAACAGATCTTCAAGCAAATGGCCGCCCAGGGGCAGTCGTTCTTCAACGCCACCGGTGATTCCGACGCCTTCACCACCACCATTGATTTTCCGTCGGACAGCACTAACATCACCCAGGTGGGCGGCACCACGCTTTCCACCACCGGACCGGGCGGCAGCTATGTCTCCGAGACCGTCTGGAACTGGGGGCTGTACAACGGCAGTTACGTGGGCAGCAGCGGCGGCACCAGCACCTACTACGGCATTCCCGGTTACCAGCAGGGCATTGACATGACCGCGTGTCACGGCTCCACCACTTTGCGGAACGTCCCCGATGTCGCGCTGGCGGGCGATGACATTTATGTGCGGTATGACAATGGCAGCGGCGACAGTTTTGGCGGCACCAGTTGCTCCGCGCCGTTGTGGGCCGGGTTCATGGCCCTGGTCAACCAGCAGGCCGCCACGGTAAGCCAGCCGCCGTTGGGTTTCCTCAACCCGGCGCTCTACGCCATCGGCAAGGGTTCCAACTACCTGGCCAACTTTCACGACATCACCACCGGCAACAACTTCAGCGCCGACAGCCCCGCCAATTATTCCGCCGTGCCCGGCTATGACCTCTGCACCGGTTGGGGCACCCCGGTGGGCGTCACCCTGATCAACACGCTGGCACCGCTGCCGAATGCGGCCCTCGTGGTCACCAATGGGTTCACGCTGCTCGCCGAATCCTGCGGCCCGGCCAATGGCGCCATTGATCCCGGCGAGCCGGTGACCGTCTCGGTCGCGCTACGCAATGTCGGCGTGCTGCCCACCGCCAACCTGGTAGCCACCTTGCTGGCCACCAATGGCATCGTCCTGACCGGTGTATCGACCCAATATTATGGCCCCCTTGCCGCCGGCGGAGGCACTGCCAGCAATTCCTTTACCTTTACCGCAGCCGGCACTTGCGGCAGCAGCGTCACCGCCCTGCTACAGCTTCAGGACGGCACCAACAATCTGGGCACGCTGGCGCAACTATTCCGGCTGGGCACCCTCATAACCACCAATGTGGTCCAGACCGACGCCACCCAAATCAAAATCCCCGCCCGCTCCGACTACGGCAAAGCCTCGCCCTTCCCTTCCAAGATTACGGTATCCGGCCTGACGAATCCCATTACCAAGGTTACCGTCACGCTCAACGGCCTGACCCACACCTATCCGAGTGACATTGATGTGTTGCTGGTCGGGCCCCAAGGCCAGACGGTGATGCTCATGGCGGACGCCGGTTACAGTTTCAGCATCAACGATGTGGTCCTGACTTTCGATGACGCTGCCGCCAGTGCCGTGCCGTTCAGTGGCCAGATCACCAGCGGCACTTACCGGCCGAGTTCCTATGCCTCGGATGTGTTTTCCAGCCCAGCTCCCTCGGGGTCGTATGGCAGCAGTTTGGCGGCGTTCACCGGCCAGGATCCCAACGGCGCGTGGTCGCTCTACATCCAGGACTTTGCCCCGGGGGATGTGGGCAGCCTGGTCCAGGGCTGGACGTTGAATCTGACTACCGGCACCCCCAGTTGTTGTGCGGGGGGAGCGATTACAACCGACCTCGCGCTCGGACTGTCAGCCACACCTGACCTCGTCAATCTTGGCGAACCCGTGACCTTATCACTTCACGTGACGAATCAGGGTCCGGATACGGCGGATGGAGTCACCCTCACGAACATCCTGCCCGCCGGACTGGAATTTGTTTCCGCCACGCCGGCAGCCAGCACCAGGAACGACGGCGTATTGACCTTTGCCTTGGGCAGCCTGACCAATGGAGCCGTCACCACCATCACCATCCAAACCCTGGCCACGAATGCGGGCAGTTGGGCCAACACGGCCAGCACCGCCACCACCACGTCCGACTTGATTGCCGCGAACAACAACCAAACCACTTATGTGACGGTCAATGCCCCGCCCGGCATTTCCGGATTGGGGGATGTGACCATTGATGAGAACACCATGACCGGGCCGTTGGCGTTCACGATTGGCGATGCCGAGACCGCCGCCGCCGCCCTGACGCTGACGGCCAGTTCCGACAACCCCGCGCTGCTGCCAGCCACGAATATCGTCTTTGGCGGCAGCGGCGCCAACCGCACGGTGGCCGTCACTCCCGCGCTCAACCACTATGGCAGCACCCAGGTCACGGTGACCGTGGATGATGGTTTGGCCAGCACCAGTGCCACTTTCCTGCTCACGGTCAACCGGGTTAATTTGCCACCGGTGTTGACACCCGTGCCCCACCATTTCCTGCGGGCGGGCAGCAGCCTGGCCTTCACCAACACGGCCACCGATCCGGACCTGCCGGACACCACACTCACCTTTGCGCTGACGTCCGGCGCGGAAACCGGCGCCAGCGTGGACGCCGCCACTGGCCGTTTTTTCTGGCAAACCAGTTCGGCCTGGCCGGATGCCACCAACAGCTTCACGGTAAAAGTCACGGACACCGGGGTACCGCCGCTCAGCGACAGCCAGACGTTTCAGGTGACCCTCACGCATCAACCGGTCATTGAGACCGTGGTAGCCAACAACGGGATGACCACACTGACCTGGAGTGCGCTTGCCGGTGAGACCTACCGATTGCAATACAAAAACAGCCTGACTGATACCAACTGGACGGATGTGCCTGGCGATATTCCCGCCAACGGGGATCCTACCACGGCCACCGAGGCTGCCGGGACCACCGCCCAACGTTTCTATCGGGTGCTGGTATTGCCCTGAAGTGGCTCAAGGAATTTTTTCGATGTGGATTTTGGCGGGATCGCTCACCCCGAGTTCCAGCAGGGAAGCGTTTTGATACAGGGTCAGATTGGTCCGCACGGAAGGAAACCCGGCCCGCACCCGCAGGCGCTCCAGTTCGTCGATGGACAACACATCCAACGCCACGGGGTCGCGGCTGAACCGGAGCTGGTTCAGGGTGGTGGCGTAGTGCAGCATGGTGTGTGCGCCACCCTCATACTGGCAGACGAGGGCATCCACAATATTCAGCACCACGTGGTCTCCCAGTTGCGGCAGGGCGTAAATTTCCGGCACAGCGGTGGCGAGCCGGTCGGGGTCATCCTCGAACCGCTGGATGTTGTCCACACTGCCCAAGCTGAGGCTGTAAAGATTTCCCGCCACCCCGGCGTCGTTGTTGTTCAGCAGCGGCGGTAGATTGATGATTTTGGTCAGTTCCGAGCTGACGAGTTTGGAGACATAGGACTTGCGGCCAATGCCCTCCCCGGTCTCGCCAAATTCCAAATCCCCCCAAACGAGCCGGCCCACGAGCGCCGTCTCATAAAACGTCTTTTTATCGTAGCCCGTATCGGCGCTGCCCACCAGCCGCACGCCAAGTTGGGAGGCCACCTGGTCAAACCCGGCGCGGCGCAGATCCGCGAGCCGTCGGTCCCAAATGACAATCCGGGCAGGCGGCACCTGCGCCGCCAACAGCCCCCGCACTACCGCCGCAGCCACCGCGGGGCGCGTGCCGGAAGCCGGCCCGGGGTCACAATACACTTTGATGCCCACGGTGTCATTCGTGCCCACCAGGCTGCCCCACGCCGCCGCCACAGAATTGCTGCCGGTGAACCGCTGGATGGCAGCATCCATCATGGTCTGGACGATTTCGGAGCGGGGCTGGTAGGCCTCGGTGGCTTGGGGATTTTGAATGATGACCACGCGGGCAGAAGTCGGCGCTCCCGGGTCGGCGGCCCACACGCTCAGCCCTCCCGCCAAAAACCCGGCAGCCAGCAGAAATATCCCCCGCCGCCACCGGCCATGACAAATTGGTACGTTTCTTGACACTTCCGGGCGCGGATGCTACCACGTCCGCCAATGCTGACCATAAAAAACCGGGTCGGAACTTTGCTGGTCGCGACCCTGCTTGCCGCCGGAGTTTTTGGCGTAACCGGCTGCAAACCTCCCGGGGTCCGCGCCTTGCTGTCCGGCAAGAAACTGCTGGAACAGGGGAAAGTTCCCGACGCCGTGGCCCGGCTCAAATCCGCCGCCCTGATTTTGCGTACGAATGCCGTGGCTTGGAATTATCTGGGGCTGGCTTATCAGGCCGACGGCCAGGCCACCAGTGCCGCCCAGGCCTACCAGACGGCCTTGAAACTGGATCCGGACCTGGCCGAGGTTCATTATAACCTGGGCTGCCTCTGGCTCGAACAGAACCAGCCGGGCGCCGCACGCAATGAACTGGCGGCCTATTTGCGCAGCCAGCCGCGGAACGCCAGTGGCTGGCTGAAGCTGGGCACCGCCCAATTGCATTCGCGCGACTGGACTGGCGCCGAGCAAAGTTACAGCGCCGCCCTGAATCTGGACCGGGAACAACCCGAAGCCTGGAACGGTTTGGGGTTAATCCAACTGCAGCGCAATCACGCCGCCGATGCCGCCAAATATTTCAGTGCCGCCTTGCAATACCAGTCCAACTATCCGCCGGCGTTGCTGAACTACGCCGTGGTTCAACAACAGTATCTCGGCAATCGCGCCGCCGCCCTGGAAAAATATCAGGAATATGCCGCGCTCAAACCCGCCCCGCCCAACCAGGATGCCGTGGTGGCGTTGATCCGCGTCCTCGGGCCGGAGGTCGCTCCCGTAGCCCCGCCACCCGGCGCCGCGCCTGTCACCTCGGCCGTGCCGACGATCGTATCCAAGCCGAACACTTCCAGCCCGCCGCAGATAGCCCGCGGAACCACGCCCCCTCCGGGTACCACTTCAACGGCCAATCGTCCGGTTAATCGCCCGATAACCAGTCCGGTGACCCGGCCAACACCGGAAACCCGGCCCGCTGCGCCCCCGGAAACGACGGCAACCATCACCCCACCCATAACGCCGCCGCAGAACAACCGCCCCACGCCGGAATCCAATGTTGCTGGAACATCTGCCCCCAGGAAAGCGTGGCCGGAGATTACCCCATTGCCTCCGCTCAAGTCTGACTCCGCCCCGCCGCCGGCCGAGTCCGCCGCGGCGAACCCTCCGCCGGCCGAGACAACCCCAGCCAAAGCGGCGACTCCCGCCCAACCCAAGCCGTTCCCCCGTTACACCTATCACACCATCGGCAAGCTGGAGGCCGGAAACCGGGCTGCGGCGGAAACCAGTCTGACCAAAGGTTTGGACGCGCAATACCACAACAATTTGCCGGCGGCATTGACGGCATTCCGCGAAGCAGTCAAGGCTGATCCCGCCTATTTCAAGGCGTACTACAACCTCGCCTGGACAGCCTACTCCCTGAAGGAGTACCCGACCGCACTGGAGGCTTATGAATATGCCCTCGCGTTGGAACCCAATTCCACCGAGGCCCGGTACAGCTTTGCCCTGGCCCTCAAGAACGCGAACTACCCCGTGGATGCGGTCAATGAACTGGCCCGGCTGTTGAACCAGCAGCCCGATTACACTGCCGGCCATTTGCTCCTGGCCAATCTGTACGCCCAAGACTTTGGCCGGCCGGACCTGGCCCGCCCCCAATACCTGAAGGTGCTGGAATTGGCTCCGCAGCATGCCCAAGCCCCCCAGATCCGGTATTGGCTGGCCGACCATCCGCAATGACTTGGCACAAATGGCGCTGTTCCAAAGGGCAGGAATTGGAAAATAAGCAGCAAAAGCCTATAAAGTATTTAAGCTGTTTGGATTAAGCAATTTATACATGAACCTGTTTGCCGCCATCACCCCCCCACCGGATAATCCGGGCATGTTGGAGATGTTAAAAGGTGGACAGCTGCCGTTTAACTGGTTTGACATTGCCGTCGTAATCATTCTGATTGTGGGCTTTGCGCGGGGCCGCAAGCACGGCATGTCCGAGGAACTGATTTACCTCCTCCAATGGGTGGCCATCATCTTTGCCGCCGCTTTCGGCTACCAACCCCTGGCCCAGATGATCATGTCCTTTACCGACATGTTCGGCCTGCTCACCTGCTATGTGGTCTCCTACGTGGGCATCGCCATCGTCATTAAAATGTTCTTCCTGCTCATCAAGCGCGCCACGGGCGGCAAGCTGCTCGGCAGCACGATTTTTGGCGGGGCCGAATACTACCTTGGTATGGTGGGCGGCGTCATCCGGTTTGCCTGCATCCTGATTTTTTCCATGTCCCTGATTCACGCCCGCTACTTCAGCCCCCAGGAACTCGCCGCTTCCGAAGCCTTCAACCGCCGCGAGTACGGGGGCGACACTTACAGCGGCAATTATTTCCCCGGCCTGCACTCCCTCCAAGCCCAGGTTTTTGAAGGCTCTCTCATTGGCCCGCAGGTGAAGAAATACCTCAAGTTCATGCTGATTGAGGCCACCCCGGCGGACCAACACACCATTCAACGCAAAAGCGCCGACCTGCCGGAGTAAACCCCGGCCCGCAACGGGAAGGCTTGAACTGCCGCCCGCCGCTGCCATCATACTGCCGTGGCCGGGTTGTTTTCTGAAGACACACTGGAACGGATTCGCACCGCCAGCGACATCGTGGATGTCATTGGCGGTTATTTGCCGTTGAAGCGCGCCGGCGCCAACTTCACCGCGCTCTGCCCCTTCCACAAGGAAAAGACCCCCAGCTTCAACGTCAATCCGCAGAAGCAAATCTTCCACTGCTTCGGCTGCCACAAAGGCGGCGACGTCTTCAAGTTCGTCCAGGAATACGAGAACATCGGGTTCACCGATGCCGTCCGGCGGCTGGCGGATCGCGCCAAAATCCCGCTCGAATTCGACAGCCGCCCCGGCGAACAGCAGGCCCGGCATCTCAAGGACCAGCTCCTGCAAATTCACGAGGGCATCACGCAACGCTGGCAGCATGCCCTCGCCAATGACGCCGCCGGCCAGATTGCCCGCGATTACCTTGCCAAACGCGGCGTCAGCGCCGAGGCCGTGAAACTCTTCCGCATCGGCTACGCCCCCGAACTGTGGGACGACACCGTCAACTGGGCCAAGGGCAAGGGTTACGACCTCGCCACCGTGGAGAAGGCCGGGCTCATCCTCCGCAAGGAAGGCAGCGACCACCATTACGACAGGTTTCGTGGCCGGCTAATTTTCCCCATCTGCGACGAACAGGGCCGCGTGGTGGGCTTCAGCGGCCGGGTCTTGAGCGGCGACGAGAAGACCGCCAAATACGTCAACTCGCCGGAAACGCCCATCTTCACCAAGAGCAAAATCTTCTTCGGCCTCGACAAGTCCAAGCGCGCCATCCTCGATGCCGGCACCGCCATCGTCTGCGAAGGCCAGTTGGACCTCATTGCCTGCTTCATGGCCGGCGTGCAAAACATCGTCGCGCCGCAGGGCACGGCCTTTACCGAACAACACGCCCGCATCATCAAACGCTATGTGGACGAGGTGGTGCTGTGCTTCGATTCCGACAACGCCGGCCAAAACGCTGCCGTGCGGTCGCTTGACAGCCTCCTCGCCTCCGGCCTCGCCGTGCGCGTGGCAGTCGTTCCCGCGCCACACGACCCCGACAGTTTTATCAAGGCTCATGGCGGCATTGCCTTCCAAAACCTGATTCACGGCGCGGATGGCTTTTTTGATTACTACCTCAAGCGCCTGTGCGCCACCAACGATGTCACCAGCGACAAAGGCCGGCTGACCGTGCTCCACGCCATGGCCGAGGCCATCCACAAGACGGGCAACGGGGTGCTGATTGATACCTACGCCCAAAAGACCGCCCTGCGCCTGGGCGTCTCCGCCGAGGCCGTCCGCGCCGAGTTCAAAAAGGCCGCCCGGTCGCAACCGGTCGTCCACTCCGCCGAGGATGAATACATTGACGCCATCGCGGCGGAAGCCGACGGAGTCGAACCCGCCACGCCCCTGCCGCCGCCCTCCACGCATGAGCATTGGCTGCTGAAACTGCTGTTTTTGAATGATGACGCCGTGGAATGGATTGCCGCCTACCTGGACCTCGCCTGGCTGCAACATCCCGTGGTTCGCGAAATCGTGGCGCGCCGGCTGGCGGCCGGGGATAACTGGCACGGCGTGGCCGCGTTTCTGAGCGCCTGCGAATCCGACGTCATGCGCAACCTGGTCTCCGAAGCCACCACCGAGGCCCGCGCCATCCCCAACGCCCAGCAACAGCTTGCAGACATTGTGCTGCGACTGCGAAATCAATTCATTGACCGGCAGCTCGCCACGTTCACCCAGCAGGCCGCCGACCCCGCCCTTTCCGAAGCGGACCGGCTGGAACTTCTGCACCGGCAGCAGGCCCTGCTCCAGTGGAAACGCCAGCCGCTGGCCCCGGTGGAGCAACAAAAAACGCCGGCCTGAGGCGGCCGGCGTTGCGGTAAAAATTCCGACGGATTACTTCGCGCCCTGGTCAATCCACGCGCGGATCAAACCCACTTCCTCGGCCGTGAGCGGCTTGATGCCCGCCTTGTTGTGCTGCGGCGGCATCCACATATCATCATCCTTGGTGGCGTAGGAAACGGCCTTCACCAGGACGCTGTCGGCACTATTGCCGGGTTTCAACACCTTGCCGTCCTCGCTGCCGGCCAGCACGCCTTCCAGCGAATCCAGGTGCAGCTTGGCCTTGGCCCGGTCCTTGCCGTGACACTTGATGCAGGAGTTGTCGAAAATCGGCTTGATGTCGGTGGCGTAAGTCACCCCTTCCTTGGTTGAAGCCGGAGGCATGGCATGCGGCGCCTCGTGCACCCGGTCATGATGTTCCGGTTTCGGCGGAGCATCATCCGCCCGGACGCTGACCGCCAGCGCCACCCCCAACCCCAGAACCGCCACCATCAGTTTTTGTATTTTCATAAGTAAATTTGCCTTTGTATTTACCCTTGGACGCTCCAAACGTCAAAAGGTTTCCGGCAAAATGCTTTTGGTAGCAGAAAACCCGTTTTTCCCACCCCAACCCCCTGCCCTTTGCTTATACCCCCAGATCATCCTCGTTCTCCTCCTCGTCCTCTACCCTCCCCGTCGGAAGGTGGAGCGCCGCGACATCCTGACTTAAGTCAGGGTAAATAGAGCGCCAGCGGCGCGGCATTTTTGTAGTTCTCCGTTTTTGTAGCAGCTCAAGCTCCATCGGCTCCATCGGAGCGACATCGTTCAAGCATGCCACGCCCCGGTCCCCCCCTCTGGAGCGAGTGATATTCTGGGGAGTGGCCAAGCTACAAATATGTCGCGCCGCCGGCGCTGGGGCATCAGGCTTTCCATGCGTACTGGAAATCGCCTCAAACTCGTGTCCAGCGGCGCCGCGATTAACGGAACATTGCCGCATCGCTGGCCCTCCTCCCCACGCCAAACGGGAACCATAGTGAGCGCCTCACCGGTTTCCTTGTCCCGGTGGGACGGCTTTGCCGGCGGCGCAATGCCCGTCAGAGTGCCTGTTCTTCGCCAGTCTGATCGCGGCGCAACCGCCGGGCGCGGGGTTTAGGCTCACAAAAGCAAGATGGGTGTTCCGTGGGAAAGATCAAGCCCCTCACCGCAGTTCCCGTTTACGGAACATGGAGGACAAGATCCACCGGCAGTTCCCGAAGACACCCAGACCCAAATGCGATGCCCACACATAACATCCCAGCCACCAGTCCAAAGACTGACCGAATTCGTGCGGCCTTAAAAATGGCATCACCATTAACTGAAAAATCCCTTGGACTCCGACAACTCCGGCTATCAGTCTGGAAAGATTGAAGCCTTTTATGGTGGATCCGGACCAGGCGGTGCATAGCACCAGCCCTTCGATGATGACCACCCCCAACCCAACTCCGCCCTTGCTATCACGGGGAATTCCGAGGAATTCGCGGTCAACATCCAGGTTGAACCCTAACCGGTACAGCAACCAACCCAAAGTCACGGCAGTGCAGAGGATGTAATTGAAGTTCACGGCGCGGCCCCAGCGCGCCCGGTTCGCGGCGGGCGCCGCCTCAACCAGCTCCTGGCATCCCTGAGGAAGGTATTCATCGCCCGTGGAGACATTCTTCCAGTCAGTCTCCGGGTGCATATTGAACTCATCTGAAGGCCAAAAAGGGGTTCGGCGGCGTTTTAAGAAAAACTCGAAGCGACCTTCCCAGTTGGCCCAGATAAACAGGGCAAAAGCAACGGCCCCAACCGGGATGGCCACGAAGTGACTGGTGGCGGCCGGCATTCCTGCAAAAAGCAGGATCTGATTCGTGGCAAAGGCAAATGTCGCCAACCCGGCAGCGTACACCGCCGACGTGAGCATTAGTTTGGCAAGCCTGTCAGATTTCATATCAGCTCCATGGTGTTGGCTCCATTTTTCATGTCGCTGGGATAGATAAATTCACGCCGCAGCGCCCGTGTCAAGCAGCACCGTGGCAAACGAGCTCCAAACAAAAACCGTAGGAGACGGGGTGACGAGTCTCTAGAACCCATCTCATAAATGGGAAAGGGGAGCATTTTGGGCTGGAACCTTGGATTTTTGGGGTATAAGTAATGCGGGATGGAATTGACCAATGCCCAATGGGATCAGATCGAAGCCCTGCTGCCCGCCGATCCCGTCCGT
>DATJIU010000131.1:0-7013 GCA_035492855.1 Dongiaceae bacterium
ATTGCATGTAGGCCTCCTGTTCGCGGTGCCGCCGCCGCTGTTCCGCCCGGCGCTGGTTGGCGGCGGTCAGCCGGGCCGCGTGATACAGCCAGCCCGCCAGTGCCCGCCGGCCCCGGAGACTGGCAGCCTTGCGGGCGAGGACAACAAACACCGCCTGGGTGATTTCCTGCGCAGTCTCGATGCTGGCGGTATGACGCAAGCTCACGGAGTACACCAGCGCCACGTAGCGCCGCACCAGTGCGGCGAACGCCTCCTGGGATTCCCGGCGGACAAATTGATCCAGCAATTCGCTGTCAGAGACTTCGGCCATTTGACCTTTATATGTGCACCGGCCGAAAAAGGAGACAGGAAAATTGGGTTGCCAGGAGGTTATGGAGGATAGGCTTGCCGGATCGCGGGCAGTTTTCCTGGTGCCGTTCCCGGTGAATGGCTGGACTTGCATTGGCCACTCGGGAAGCGCATCAACATAATACCCGCCTGGACCGAACGGGTGCCCGTCGGCAAAACTGGGACGAAACAAATTTTGGAGCGCTTCAGTTGACGGAAACGCTGACCAGCCGGGTGTTGATGGTGAAGTTGGCGCGGGAATGCACCGCTTTCCCCGCCGTCGTGGTGGTGAGTTGCAGGTGCATCTCGGTGGCGGTATTGATCAACATGCCCAGTTCCGGGTCCAGCCAGGCTTTGGTGTCCAATGTGCCGGTGTCAATCTGGGTCATGTTACGGCTGCCGGCGGCAGCCTTGGGCTGGGACGTGACCGGTCCGGTAATGGCAATGCGGGCGCACGGATGACCGTCCTTGGAATCCCAGGCGGCAAAGGTACATTGCATATCCAGGTTCATGATGCCGGTGGGATCCGGCAGCGCCAACTTGCGTTGCCAGGTGTCACCCGGTTTTACCGCGCCATCCGGTGGAAGGGCTTCGGCTACGTCGAACAATTGCCGGAGATTTTCTTCGTTGAGAAAACCCGCGATCATCTGCCGGATCTCCGCCATGCCGCCAGCCATGCGGTCGTTCAGTTCCTTGAAACCCTGCACGCCGGTCATCTTGCCGGCGGCGTCCAACTGGCACGTGACCCGCGCGCCCGTCAATTTACGTAACAGGGGCGCTACCGGATTGTCCTGGTCCGCCTCCGGTTTCTGCGCGGAATCAAAATTCACCCAGGTGATGCCGTTGGCGAAGTAATGCAGTTTCTGCGCCACGAATTCCACTTCGAGTTCGCGGCCGCCATCCGGCAGCGCGCGACGCACGGTGACGCCATAATCATGGGCCAGGCTGATGGTTTGTTCCGGCGGTGGCTGATTGTTCTGCGCTTCGCCCTGCCAGTTCTGCACGGTTTCCATGCGCAGCAGATAACGCCGGCCCACCTGCCATTTTAACTTCAAACTCACCGGTGCTGGCGGGGCGGCGTTGGCCGGAGCGTTGGTGGCCACGGGTTTGGTTTCCGGAGTGCCAGCCGGGGAATGCCGGGAGCAACCGGCCAGCAAGCCGCTTAAAAGAATGACGAAGGTGAGAGACTGACAATGGAGTTTCATAAAGGAGAGAATTTTTCCGGAACAGATTCAGTTGCGAACATCAATCAACAAGGCGATGACCCGGTTGTTGCGAAAAATAAACCGGACATTTTGATCGGGCCGCCAATAATAACAGTAGCCCGGTTCGTTGTTGATGGCGGCATAGAGCACGCCGGGTTCTCCGCCGAGCGTTGCGCCCAGCAGGGTACTGGAAGCATGACCGGTCTCGGTGCGGGCGGGCGGGCCCACTTCGGCGAGCACCTCATCCAGGGTGGCACCCAACTGAAGCTTGCCGTGATAGTGAAATCCCGGTCCCGGGCGCAAACTGCGCAGTCCGGTCACCTTGTCCCGGCCCGCCGCCACTTCCACGCCGCCCGGATACACCAGCAGGTAAGTCGCCGGCAGGTTGTTTTTGGTAAAGACATTCGTGCCCGCCGCATATTCTCGCGGTTCACCCAACAACTGGATCGCCTGCGCCACCGTGGTGCCCGGGCGGCTTAACTGTTCAATTTTCGCATCCAGCGAACCCGGATCAGTCGCCTTGGTGGATTCCACCACCACCGCTGTGGTTACGGCCACCACCACCGCCGTCCCAATCAACCCGGCAGTTTTCAGTTGGGCCCAGGCCATCCACTTGAGCACGCCGTTGACCAGGGCCGAGGTGGAGGCAGTCAACGCCGAGCCCTGTACCACTGTACCGGCAATGCCGCTGGCCAGTCCGGCCGGAGCCGCGTGGACCGCATGGGTGGAAATGGCGCCCGCGAGCAGTGTGGTGGTCAGCGTCAGGCCGCGTTTGGTAAAAAGCCTTCGCAGTTTTTCCAGCGCCCGGTTGACGCGCTTCTCCGCCGCCGCTTCGCTGGCACCCAACGCCACCCCCACGTCACGCAGATTCCGGCCCTCATAAAACCGCAGCACAATGGCGCGGCGGTCTTTTTCCCCCAAGCCCGCCACGGCGGCATCCAGCACCGGGGCCAGGCGCGGCCAGAGGTCTTCTCCTGATTCGTTCAATCCGGATTGCATAAGCAGTTCCTGTTCGCGCCGGGCGCGCCGGGCTTCGCTGCGCATGAAATTATTGGCCGTCAGCCGCGTGGTTTGGAACAACCAGCTCGAGAGCACCCGCGCATCCAGCAGCCGGTCCACTTTCCGCGCCAGGATGACAAAGACCGCCTGGGTGATTTCCTCGGCGTGATGCGGGTTGCCGGTGTGCCGCATGGCCACGGAATAGACGAGATTGACATGCCGCGAAACCAGCTCGGTGAAGGCCGCGTCGGAACGCTGTTCCGCAAATTCCCGCAACAGGGTGCTGTCGTCTCGTGACTGCATTTGCGGATAAATGTGCGGGGGTTCCCCAAATCCGACAATTATTTTGGGATGCTTCAGATTAACCCGGCGGCGGGGTCATTGGCTTTGGCCGGCAATCTGCTAAGCTGCGCGCGTTGTGAACATCGAACTCATCAATACCGGCGCCGAGCTGCTGCTCGGCCAGACGCTCAACACGCATCAGCTCTGGCTGGGACAACAACTCGCGGAAATGGGCCAGGTGATTGGCCGCCAGATGACCGTACCGGATACCGCACCGGAAATCGCCGCTGCCGTGCGCGAGGCGTTGAGCCGGGCCGACGTGGTCCTCACCACCGGCGGTCTGGGGCCAACCTCGGATGACGCCACGCGCGAAACCATCGCGGCATTGCTGAATCGGACCTTGCATGAAAATGCCACCGTGCTGGCGCATATCCGGGAAATTTTCGCCACGCGGCGCCGGCCCATGCCGGAATCCACCCGGGTTCAGGCGCTCGTGCCCGAAGGAGCGCAAGTATTGGCCAATCCGAACGGCACCGCACCGGGGCTGGCTTTTGAAATTGCCGCCAACCCTTTCCGGGAAGGCCGGCCGGCCTGGCTGATTTTGCTGCCCGGACCGCCGCGCGAACTGCGGCCCATGTTTACCGACACGGTGAAGCCTATGCTGCGGCAAATCTTCGCGGCGGAGCCGGCATTTTACAGTCGCACCTTGCGCACGGTTGGTTTGGGTGAATCCATGGTGGCGGAGCGGGTGGTTGGGCCGCTGGCCGCCTTGGTGACGCAGGGATTGGAACTGGGTTATTGCGCGCACTCCGGGGCGGTGGATTTGCGCCTGGGCGCGCGCGGGGATCGCGCGGAGGCGATGGTCCATGCCGCCGAGAGAATCGCCCGGGAACTCTTCGGCGCGAACATTTTTGGAGCAGCGGAGGAATCTTTGGAAGCCGTGGTGCTGCGTTTGCTGACCGAACGGCAGCAGACCCTCGCGCTGGCGGAATCCTGCACGGGCGGGTTTATCGCGCACCGGCTGACGAATCTGCCGGGGGCTTCGGCGGTGCTGCTCGCCGGGCTGGTAACCTATGCCAATGCCGCCAAGGAAAAATTTCTCGGGGTGCGGCCGGAAAGTTTGCAGGCTTATGGCGCGGTGAGCGCCACGGTAGCACGCGAAATGGCCGAGGGCGCGCGGCGCCAGACCGGGGCGGATTATGCGCTGGCCGTCACGGGCATTGCCGGTCCCGGCGGCGGCACGCCGGAGAAACCCGTGGGCACGGTGTTTCTGGCGCTGGCCACGCCCACGGAGACCGTGGTGCAGCGTCGGCTGAATCTCTACGACCGGGAAACGTTCAAAGAGGTCACCGCGCGGCAGGCCTGGGACCTGTTACGGCGGGCGGTGCTGGGGCTGCCGCAAGATTTTCCCGCCGCTCCCGCGGATTCAAAATAGAAAACCCGCCGGCGCAACGCAGGCGGGTGTAAAGGGCGAACGGTGACGGACTAGGCGCCGTTGTCACCGATGGCTTCCACGGGGCAGCCCTCCTTGGCTTCCTTGCACCGGGCCTCTTCATCGGGGTTTTCCGGTTGCTTGAAGACGTGAGAATAACCTCCGTCATCATTCCGTTTGAAATTGTCAGGGGCGGTTTCGCGGCAGAGATCGCAATCAATGCATTGATTGTCAACGTAGTATTTGCCGGGGACGTTCTCGGGGTATTTATTTGCTACATCAGCCATAAGATTGGGGGCATTATATGTCGGTGCCGGGTCAAATTGGCAAGCACCATTTCAATTTTCCCCGGTGGTCCCGGGAGAAACAAATTGAGCTTTTCATCCCGGCGCAAGTTCCTAATCTCCCCGCCATGCAGAGTACCGTCTTGCAGTGCAGTCAACCGCGCAAAACCAAAATTATCGCCACCCTCGGCCCGGCCACCGATTCCCCGGAAATGCTGGGCAAATTGCTGGACACCGGGGTAAACCTGTTCCGGCTCAACATGTCGCACGGCGCCCATGCCTGGGTGCGCCGGGTCGTCGCCGACATCCGGACCGTGGCCGCCGCCCGTAACGTGCACGCGGGCATTATCATGGACACCCAGGGGCCCGCCATTCGCACCGGCGACCTCGCCATGCCGCTGGATTTGAAACCCGGCCAGAAGTTCACCCTCACCGTACGCGGGGAGCACAGCGAGGAAACCCATTCGGTGAACGTCAATTACGAGAATTTCATCAACGACATCAGTGTGGGCGACGTGGTGTTGCTCGACAACGGGGCCATCCAGATGCAGGTGCTGGCCAAGCAGGGCAACCAGGTGCAATGCCAGGTGCTTACCGAGGGCACCCTCGGCAGCCGGCGGCATATCAACCTGCCCGGCGTCAAGGTCAGCCTCCCCTCCATCACCGTCAAGGACCGCGCCGACATCGAACTCGGACTGGAATTGAAGGTGGATTACATCGCGCTCTCGTTTGTGCGCGAGGCGGGCGATATCCGGGAGTTGCGCGCCATCATCGAGCCCTATCCCCACCATCCGCGCATCATCGCCAAGGTGGAGGACCAGCAGGCGGTGAAAAACATCGAGGAACTCATCGCCGAGGCGGATGGCATCATGGTGGCCCGCGGCGACCTGGGCATTGAAGTGCCCTACGAAGAACTGCCCATCATCCAGCGGCGCATTGTGAAAAGCTGTCAGCGCGTGGGCCGGCCGGTCATCGTGGCCACCCACATGCTCGAAAGCATGATTGAATCGCCCATGCCCACCCGCGCCGAGGTCACCGACGTGGCCAACGCCATTTTTGAACAGGCCGACGCCATCATGCTCAGCGGCGAGACCAGCGTGGGCAAGTATCCGCTCAAGTGCATCGAAGTATTTGACCGCATTGCCCGCCGCATTGAACGCAGCGGCAACGCCAATTTTCACGAACTGGCCGACCTGGTCACCCCGCGCCAGAAGCTCGTCAAGAGCGCCGTCGTCATGGCCAACGAACTCAAGGCGGAGGCCATTTTGGTCTTTACCCGGCACGGCAACATGGCGCGGCACACCTCCTGGTTGCGCCCGCGGCATTCACGCGTGATTGGCCTGTGCTACAAGGGCGAAGTGGCTGGCGGCATGACCTTGAACTGGGGGCTGACGCCTTATGTGGCGCCCTTTGACCTCATCAACCCGGAGAACACTATTGATGCCGCCATCAAGGGCCTGGTGGGACAGGGGCAATTGAAAAAAGGCCAGACCGTCGTGGTCATCGCTTCCATTCTCATTGGCGAGACGATCGTGGACACCGTGCAAATGCGCGTGGTGGATTAAGCCCGCCGGCGCAGCGTGAAACCTGACCCGGCGGCGTGATCGCCGACCGGGCAGTTCAGTCCTCGGCAAAGAGGTAATCCAAGTCCGTCTGGGACAGGCTGCGGGCGAAGCCTTCCTCACCGAGCACATCGCCGATCGTGCGCGCCTTGCTCTGCTGCAGTTCCCAGATTTTCTCCTCCACCGTGCCGGGCGCGATGAGCCGGTAGGCGTTCACCGTTTGCGTCTGGCCGATGCGGTGCGAGCGGTCAATGGCCTGCGCTTCCACGGCGGGATTCCACCACGGATCGTACAGCACCACGTAACTGGCGGTCACGAGATTGAGGCCCGTGCCGGCGGCGCGGAGGCTCAGCAGGAACACTCCGGCATCGGGGTCGCTCTGGAAGGCGTTCACCACTTCCTGGCGGTTCTTGGTCTGGCCGGTGAGCAGGTGGGTCTTGATGCCCCGGGTGCGGCAGTCGGCCTCCAGCAGGTGCAGCATCTGCACAAACTGGCTGAAGATGAGAATTTTCTGGTTGTCGGCCAGCAACGGTTCGAGCAGTTCGAACATCGTGTCGGTCTTGCCGCTGGCGGAATCATTGCCCACCAGTTTGGGATGGCAGCAAATCTGGCGCAACCGCGTGAGCGCGGCCAGCACATGCATCTTGCTCTTGTTGATGCCCTGCGTGGCGATGACTTGCATGACCTGGTCGCGGCTGCGGCGCAACTCGGCCAGGTACAGCTTCCGTTGCTCCTCGCCGAGATCGCAATCGAGCCGTTGCTCCATGCGGTCGGGCAGGTCCTTGGCCACGTGTTTCTTCAGGCGGCGCAGCATCAGCGGTCGCAGTTTGGCGGCCAGCCGGCGACGGGCGATGCGTTGGGCCCCTTCGGAATGATCCGGGCGCACCGGCGCTGTGGCCCCGGGCTCGGTCACGCGGGCGCG
>DATJIU010000132.1:0-13994 GCA_035492855.1 Dongiaceae bacterium
GACGGTGCGCAATTTGCAGGCGGGGTATCCTGGGAAATCCAGCCAATACTCCTGGGTTAATGGCGAAAGTTCCTCCACGATCACTTATACTTTTCCGCTGACGCCGAAACAGGCCGGCACCTACACCATCCCGCCGATCAAGGTGACCGTGGATGGGCAGGTGTTGGCATCTCCCGCCATGACTCTCACGGCGGTGCGCGCCGCGCCCTCCACGCCAGACGTTGCCGGGGCGGATCAAAAAATGGTTCTGGTCAAACTCGTGGTGCCGCCCGCAGAGATCTTTCTCGGCCAGAGCGTCCCCATCGAACTCGATCTGTATTTGCACAGCTCCGTGCAGAACATTGTGCAGTACCAGAGTTCCGCGTTTAATGCCGATGGGTTCACCTTCGGCAACACGGTGCAGGGCCCGCAACGCCAGGTGCGGGTTGGCAACGCCAATTTCACCCTCGTGCCGTTTTACACCACCATGACCCCGGTCAAAACCGGCGAACTGCGCATTGAGCCGATTGATTGCACCATGGTGTTGCAAATCGCCGCCAACGGGGGCCGCCGGCAGGACATGTTTGATCCTTTCGGCATGCTTTCCGAGCAACGTCGCGTTACCGTGTCTACGGAGCCGGTGACCGTTTCCGTGCTCGCCTTGCCCGAAGGCGCCCCGGCCGGGTTCAACGGCGCCGTGGGCAATTACACCCTCAGCATGAGCGCCGGGCCCACCAATGTGGCCGCGGGCGATCCCATCACCGTCAAAATTCAAATCGCCGGTCACGGCAACCTGGATGGACTCAGCCTGCCGCCGGAACCAGCCTGGCACGATTTCAAAACCTATCCGCCCACATCCAAAGTGGACGCCACAGACAAGCTCGGGCTGCAAGGCACCAAAAATTTCGAGCTGGTGGTGGTGCCGCAGGATTCCGAAATCAAGCAGCTCCCGCCCTTTGCCTTCAGTTATTTTGATCCCGACCAGAAGGCGTATCGCACGCTCACCCAGCCCGCGGTGCCGCTGGTGGTGCGGCCCGGCGCGGCATCGGTGGCGCCGAATCTGGCCCTCGCCAACCGGCCTGAGGGCGGCGCTCCCGCCGCGGAGATTGCCCCCATCCGGCTCCGGCTCGGCACCTTGCATGGCCTTCAGCCGGCTCTGGTGGAACGGCCCTGGTTCTGGGCGACGCAGAGCGTTCCGGTGCTGGCCTGGATGCTGTTGCTGGTGCGGCGCAAGCGCGCGGATGCGCTGGCGAACAATCCCCGCCTGCGGCGGCAGCGGCAGGTGGCGGCGTTTGTCACCGCGGGGCTGGCCGAACTCCGCCGGCACGCCGCCGCCAAGGAGTCGGACCAATTTTTTGCCACCACGTTCCGGCTGTTGCAGGAGCGGCTGGGCGAACGCCTGAACCTGCCCGCATCTTCCATCACCGAGGCGGTGATTGACGAGCAGTTGCGCCCACGCCGGGCGCCGGAAAGCTTGCAGACCGGGTTGCAGGAATTGTTTCAGGCCTGCAATCAGGCGCGTTACGCCCCGGTGAAATCCACGCAGGAGCTGGAGGGCTACGTGACGCGCATCGAAACCACTTTGGCCGCAGCCCGGGACTGGGAAGCATGAAATCGTCACGACACATCTGGGGGTTGGTGCTGGCCGCGCTGGTGGGGCTCGGGGTTCATGCCGCGCGGGCGGAGGATCCGGCCGCGGCGTTTGCGGCGGCCAACCAGCTTTACGAGCAGGGGCATTACACCAACGCCGCCGCCGCCTATGCGCAGCTCGCCGCCACCGGGCGGGTGAACCGCAACCTGTATTTCAACCTGGGCAACGCCTGGTTCAAATGCGGCCAATGGGGCCGCGCCATTGCCGCCTACCGGCGGGCGGAACAATTGGCCCCGCGCGATTCCGACCTGGAAGCCAACCTGCAACTGGCCCGCAAGCGCGTGGGCAACAATGCCTCGGTAGCCCCGAGCCGGGTGCAGCGCTGGCTCGGCGGCCTCACGCTCAATGAATGGACGGTGCTGACCATGATCGCCGGCTGGCTCTGGCTCGGCGTGCTGGCCGCCAAACAATGGCGTCCGGCCTGGCGGGCTTCCTTGCGCAATGCCGGGTTCGGTCTCGGTCTCGCCACAGGACTCCTGGCGGTGCTGACCCTGCTGCTGTGGCGCGACGCGCAGATGGACCGGGTGGCGGTGGTGACCGTTCCGGAAATCAAGGTGCAAACCGGGCCGCTGGAGGAATCCACTCTGGCGTTTTCCGTGCCGGACGGCGTGGAATTGCGCGTGCTCGACCGGCGCGAAGACTGGTTGCAGGTGCAGGATGCCCACCGCCGCATCGGCTGGCTAAAACGTGAAGGCGTGCAGGTGCTCTGATTGGGCCTTCCGCGTCCGCCATAAACTGCAGGCTCGTTTCGCGCGACTTACGAAATTCCGCCGCCGCAAACTTTCGTTCGCGCCATTCAATTCCCATCATTGCAGCAGCGCCGACTGACGTCGTCCGGCTGTGGAGTCATTTAAACTGCGCTAATTTTACCGGGGGCGCCGGGCGGAACGGCGGAAACTTTTTTCGCGGGGTGGGCGGGGTGGATGAGGTTGCTGCCGGTCCTGCTGCCGGCCAGGGCGCTGGGCCGGGCGCTGGCCCGACTGGCGTTCCGGCTGCGGTGACCGGGGCCGTCCGCCTGCCGGCGGCCTGGCGGCGATGGCTTTCCCTTTGGCCGCTCCGGTGGGGACGAGTTGGAAGTCCACCTGTTTTTTGAACGTGTCCACCTTGTACACCCGCACCATGACCCGGTCGCCAATCTGGATGATGCGCCGGGTGCGCCGGCCGGTGAGTTGCGCGCGGCCCGCGTCGAACGTGAAGAAATCGTCCTCCACCGAGGAGAGATGCACCAGCCCGCTCAGGCCGACATCGGTCACCTCCACAAAGAAGCCAAAATTACGCACGTCGGTGACGAGTGCGGTGTACGTTTGCAATTTGCCCGTGCGCAATTGCGCGCCGAGATAGGCAAACAGTTTCACGTCGCGGCTGTCGCGTTCGGCATCGGAAGAATTGCGTTCGGTTTCCGAGAGATGATCCGCGATCTCTCGGAGCTGGCGCGGGTCCAGCGGCTTGGCGTCGAAGAGCGCGCGGTGCACCACCAGGTCCGCATAACGCCGGATGGGCGAGGTGAAATGGGTGTACTTGGGTTTGTTAAGCCCAAAATGGCCGAGCGGTTCGACGAGATACCGCGCGCGCATAAGCGACCGCAAAAAACCGATTTTCAGCGCCGGGCCGATGGCCAGCGGCTGCAAGCGTTGCAGCAGTTTTTGGATTTCCGGCCGCTGCCGCAGGTTGCCGCAGGGAATGTGATGGCTGAGGACATCCTCGCGAAATTCATTCAGCCGGCGTTCCGCCGGCGCCTCGTGCACCCGGTGTACCGCCGGCCGGTTCAGGCTGATGAGCCGGGTCGCCACGGCTTCGTTGGCCAGCAGCATGTATTCCTCAATGAGCTGATGGGAGATGTCATTCTCCAACCGGTCCAGGCGCACCACGCGGCCATGGTCATCGAGCCGGATTTTGGTTTCGGGAAAATCCAGTTCCAGCGCGCCCTGTTTGAAGCGCTCGCGGCGGATGCGTTGGGCCATTTCATGCGCCTGGTGCAGCATGCGCTCCATCTCGGTGGTGGGCGGTTTTTGCAATATGGCCAGGGCTTCCTGGTACGTGAACCGCCGTTTGGACCGGATGATGGCCGGGTAAAACTTGGTTTCCAGCACGCGCCCATAGGACGTCAGGAGAAATTCCACGCATTTGGTCAGGCGGGGCACCTCGGGCTTGAGCGAGCACAGTTCGTTGCTCAGGGCTTCCGGCAGCATGGGGATGACGCGGTCCACCAGGTAGGTGGAGTTGCCGCGTTCCCGGGCTTCGACATCCAGCGCGCTGCCGGGGCGGACATAGTGGGACACATCGGCAATATGCACCCACAGTTTCCAGCGGTCCCGCCCCAGGCATTTCAGGCAGATGGCGTCGTCAAAATCCTTGGCGTCATCGGGGTCAATGGTGATCACATCGTGGTCGCGGCAATCGGTGCGCCGGCGCAGCTCGGCGGCGTCGGCTTCCACATCGGCCTGATTGCGGGCGATTTCTTCCGCCTCATGCAGGACGTTTTTGGGAAAGTGCAGCGGCAGGTTGTACTGGCGGAGCACCGAGAGCATGTCCACGCCCTCGGCATCCGGCGCGCCGAGCACCTCGATGATTTCGCCCTCGGGATTGGTGTGGCGCGAAACCCACTCGCGCAATTCCACCACCACCTTGTCGCCGGGATAGGCCGGCCGGCCGACATCGCGCGGTGGCGGCACGTAAATGTTGTGCGGAATGCGGGGGTCGTCGGGAATGACGTACAGGAACTGGCGGCTGCGTTGCAGCGTGCCGACGAGCTGGGTGCGTTTGGATTCCAAAATGCGCACCACGGCGCCAAAGATTTCGCCCTCGCGGGCCGGCTGGCGCGCCGGTGCCGGGACTTCGCGCCGGACCAGCACCCGGTCGCCGTTGAGCGCGGTGCCGGTGGCGCTTTCGGGCACGGTAATTTCGGTGAGAGCCGGATCATCGGGCTGGAGAAAACCCTTGCCCTGGCGGTTGATACGGATGACCCCGGGGATGAGGTCCGCCTCGCGCGACTGGATGTAGCGGTTGTTTTTGGTGCGGGCAATGAGGCCGCGCTTTTCAAGTTGTTGCAGGCAGGCTTCCAGTTCCGGCTGTTGGTGGCGGCCCAGGCGCAGGGCGCGCGCGAGTTCCGGCAGGGCGCCGGGGGCGTAGTCGGCGCGGCCGAGCAATTTCAGAATTTTATCTTCCATGATGGAGTGAGCACCCGATGCGGGTTTGCCTCACTATGGCGGTTCCGGGGATTAAAGCGAGCGCCGAATTCCCGGCGGTCGTGAGGATTTCAAGGGCGAACAAAAGCGGGCGCGCCAAGCCGGCAATTAACGAGCTTGGGCGTCCAGATCCGCAGAACCGCGGGGTTCGCCTTGGCTCGCAGCGCCGCAAGCCATTTTGCAGGTCCGCGAAACGCAGGCTTTTGAATTTACCTTGGCAGTCCTGCCGTTAAGCTGGGCCCATACGCGAAACACAATGTTCCGGGCACAAAAAATAAATCGCAGGGCACGCCGTTGGAACCGGATGTTTTGCCGGGCCATGATCTTCCTTGGTCTGCTGGCGACGGCCCGGGGCGAAAACGTACCCGCCGGCGGACCGCTGACCGGCTTGCCGCAGTTATTGGCCCTGGTGGCCGGGACCAATGGCGTGGCGCAGCCGGTGAGTTTTGCCGGCGAAGTGTTGTGGGTGGGCGCGGGTCACGACCAGTTGGTGGTGCAGACAGCCGCCGGTCCGTTGCGCGTCAAAATGGATTTGTACGGGCAGCCGCCGCTCGTGCCCGGACAGCGCATTCACATCGCGGGCACGGGCCTGGCCGGCCAGGGATTCTTGAATGATGCGGTGGTCGACAACGACGGCCTCCACTCGGCCACCGAAAAATCCGGCACCATGCATCTGACTGCGGGGCGGCATCCGCTGCGGGCCGAATGGTTCAACGGCCGCTCCGATTCGGTTTTTACTTTGGAATATGCGGGGCCGGAGCTGCCCCGCCAGCCGGTGCCGAACCAAGCCCTGTTTCATCGTGACACCGGAAACGACGCGGCCCCGAATTCCTGGCAGCCGGGCCTGGGCTTCCGCTGTTTTCAGGGTGATTGGGAATGGTTGCCGCACTGGCAGGAAGCCATCCCGGTCAAAACCGGAGTCGCCACCAATTTTGATATCGGCGTGCGCACGCGCGATCAGAACGTGGGCCTCCAGTTCAACGGTTATTTGCAGGTGGACCGCGAAGGCGACTATACCTTCTGGTGCAAATCCGATGACGGCGGCCGGCTGTACCTGGGGGAACATCCGTTGCAGATTGAAGTGCTGGGGATTTCCCCGCTGCCGCAGCCCCGGGAAGTTCAGCCCGGCCAGCCGCTGGCCGCGAACGAGGATTGTTTCTGGGCGGTGGCCTCTGGAGTGATCACGGGCATCCATATTGATTTGGGGGGCACAAAAGAACTGGAATTGAGCGCCCCCTCCGGGCGGATGTATGTGGAACTGGACGCGGCGGAGACCCCGCTGCCCGTGCGCTTCAGCCGGGTCCGCGTCACGGGCCTGTGCCGCAGCACGCGCCTGGCCGGACAGGGCCGGGTGGCGGGCCGGTTGCTGGTATCGCACTCCAGCCAGATTGAAGTGCTCACCGCGGCCCGGGGCGGCATCCCGGCCGGGATTACCACGCTGGCGGAATTGCGGCGCCTCGCGGCCAACGGGCAGCGCACCGGCAGTCGCGTGCAACTCACCGGCACAGTCGTCGCCATTGGCAGCCGGCCGGGTCTGTTTGCCTTCCAGGATGCCACCGGGGGAATTTTGGTGCGTATGGATGGTTACAGTCCGGGCGTGGTGGTAGGACAACAGATTACACTGACCGGTGAGGCCATTTTGGATGGCAACCGGCTTTACTTGAATTGCGCCCCGCTGGTGGATAACGACGGGCTGCATCTCAAACAGGAAAAAACGGGCGCGCGTTTTTTGTCCGCCGGCCGCCATGCCATCCATGTTTTCTGGTTCAACCGCACCAGCCCCTCGGCCCTGGAGGTGTATTACCAGGGCCCGGACCTGCCGCGCCAGCGGATTCCCGATGCCGCTTTGACGCACGCCGAAATCAATCAGGCGGATGGCAGCCTTCGCTGGGTGCCCGGACTGAATTATCGCTGTTATGAAGGCGACTGGCAGGGGGTGCCCAAAATTTCCCGGTTGGATCCGGCGGAGCTGGGGAACGTGGCCAATTTTGATGTCCGGGCCGCCACCCGGGCCGAAAAAGTGGGCGTGGAGTTTGGCGGTTACCTGGAGGTGCCGCGGGACGGCGAATATTATTTCTCGGTCCAGTCTGATGATGGCAGCCTGTTATACTTGGATGAAGCCCCGCCGCAACTGACCGGCACCGGCACCAACCGGGTGATCGCTCCCCAGGTCATGGCGCCGCGCCAGATTTTGGCGCCGGACCAGAACTACCGGTGGGCGGAAGTGGAGGGTACCGTCAATTTCGCCTACGAGCGTGGCGGCTCGCTCTTTTTGGAACTCAGCTCGGCCTACGGTCTCCTGAGTGTCGAACTGGCGGATGGCACGGGTTGTTCGCCCTTGTTGCTGCTGGGCAGCCGCGTGCGGGTGGATGGCTTCTGTCAAAGCGCCCACATGCCCGGCGGCCAGGAAGTGGCCGCCACCCTGGTGACCCCCGGCATGGAGCAAATTCAGCTTCTGGAAATCGCGCCCGGCCAATGGAACCGCTATCCGGTCCGGCCCATCCGCGAAGTCTTGCACCAGCTGGTGGCCGTGACGGATGAGGAAATTGTGCACGTGCGGGGCCAGGCGGGTATCGGTCCGGACGGCTGGCGGCTGGTGGTGCGCGATGAAACGGGCGACATCAATGTGGAGATGGCGCAGCCGTTGCCCGCGGATCTCGGCGCCACGGTGGAAGTCATTGGCCGGCTGATCCGGTCTGAAACCAACATCGTATTGCGCTGCGGCATTTGCCGCGAACCGCCGGCGCCGCGAGCGCCGGATTCCGGAAAACTGCCGTTGCTGACCACCGTGCAACAGGTCAAGCAACTCACTCGCGAGCAGGCGCAGCGGGGCTATCCGGTGAAAATCCGGGGCGTGATCACCCTGGTCCGCGGCACCGGGACCGGCTTCATCATCCAGGACGACACTTCCGCCATTGACGTGTGGTGGCCGCCGAACGCCAGCACCTCGCTGCCGCGGGTGGGCGATTATTGGGAGGTCGCCGGCGAAACTTTTGCGGATTTTTCACCCAACATCCGCTCCCGGCACGCGGTGCGCCTGGGCGCCGGCACCCTGCCGGAACCGCTGCGCCCGGCCTATGACCAGTTGCTCAACGGCAGCCTGGACACCCGGTACGTCGAAGTGCAAGGCATCCTTACCGCCATCGAACCGGACGGCGTGACCCTGCTCGTGCGGGGTGGGAAAATCGGCTTGCTGCTTTCGGCGGTTCCGCCGGATTCATTGCAGCGCTATGCCGGGGCCCTGGTGCGGATTCGCGGCTGTGTGGTGCCGCTGCGCGATGAAAAATCCCACCAGGTGGAGGTGGGCCGGTTGCGGCTCTCCAATGTGTCCCTGAGCGTGGATGAACCGGCGCCGCTGGATCCATTCGCCCTGCCGGCGAAGCGCGCCGCGGAACTGCTGCTGTTTGATGCCCGGGCGGGTTCGTTCCAACGTGTCAAGATTGCCGGCCAAATCTTGCATGCCGCGGACCGGGAATTTTATTTGCAGGACGGCACCAACGCCGTCCGCGTGCTGACCGCCGGCCCCGCGGCGGTCACCGCCGGCGACCTGGTGGAAGCCGTGGGCTTTCCCGAGCTCGGCGGGGCCCTGCCGGTGTTGCGCGAAGCCCTCCTGCGCCAGACCGGCACGGCGGCGTTGCCGGCCCCGGTGCCGCGCTCCGGCGAGGCGTTGTTCAGCAAGAAAAACGACGGGCAGTTGATCGCCGTGACGGCCCGGCTGGTGGGGATGAGCGGCAGCCAAAGCGAAAAGTTTTTGGAATTGCAGACCGACGGCCGGGAATTCGGCGCCCGGCTGGAGGTCCGCAATGGCCTGTTGCCGGAGCTGAAGCCGGGCAGCCTGCTGGAGGTGGCCGGGGTCTATGCCGAACCCGGCGGCAATTCCGGCGCCGCGGCCCTGGCCGGTTCCTTTGAACTGCTGCTCAATGCGCCGGACGCGGTGAAAGTTTTGGAACGTCCGCCGTGGTGGACGCTCCAGCGCGCCCTGATGTTCGCCGGCGGGCTGGCGGTGGTTGTTCTCGCAGGACTCTTCTGGATCGTGCTGTTGCGCCGCCGCGTGGAGGAACGAACGGCCGAGCTGGCCCGCGAAATCCAGCAGCGGGAACACATCCAGCAGCAGAACGCGCTGGAGCGGGAGCGCAGCCGCATCGCCAAGGACATGCACGACCAGCTCGGCACCAGCGTGACCCAGGTGAGCCTTCTCGCCGAGCTGACGAAAAACCACGCCGCGGATCCGGGCAAGACTGTCGGCCATGCCGCCCGCATCGGGCAGACCGCCTTTGAACTCGGGCGCACGCTGGATGAAATCGTCTGGGCGGTGAACCCCAAGAATGATTCGCTCGACAAGTTTTGCGATTACATGGCGGTGCAGGCGCAGGAGCTGTTTCAGTTGGCCCCGGTGCTCTGCCGCGTGGATTTGCCACCGGAAATGCCCAAGTACCCGCTGACCGCCGAGGTGCGGCACAATTTGTTCCTGGCCACCAAGGAGGCGCTGAACAATGTCATCCGCCATGCCAATGCCCGCGAGGTTTGGATTCGCTTCCAACTGACCGCCGGCCAGTTTCAGATTTCGATTGTGGACGACGGGCAGGGGTTTGATTTGCAGACACCGCGGCCCGAGCGCAACGGCCTGCAAAACATGCGGAAACGGCTGGAAGATGCCGGGGGCCGGTTCGCCATTGCCAGCCGGCCGGGTGGCGGCACGAAGGTGACCTTGATCCTGGAGTTACCACCGGGCGGAATGCCGGAAAGCGGCAAGGGCGGGGCGGCACCGGCATGAATCAGTTGAATCTCGTATTGCCACGCTTTCCCTTCATCAATTAAGTTCGCTCCGTGCGTATCAAAGTTTCCATTGTTGAGGACGACCAGCAAATCCGCGAGGGCATGGCCTTCCTGATCAACAGCAGCGAGACCGCCGAATGCGTCAGCGCCTACAGTACCGGGGAAGAGGCGCTCCGGCAGATTCCCACCGTCCGGCCCCAGGTGGTGCTGATGGACCTCAACCTGCCGCAGATGTCCGGCATTGACTGCACCCGCAAACTCAAGGCGCTGCTGCCGGAAGTGCAGGTGCTGATCCTGACCATGTACGAGGACAGCGAACAGGTCTTCAACTCCATCATGGCCGGGGCCAGCGGTTACCTGGTCAAACGCACGCCCCCGGCCAAGATCCTCGAGGCCATCCAGGAGATTCACACCGGCGCCTCGCCCATGTCCGGGCGCATCGCCCGCATGATGGTGGAGCATTTCCGGAATCTCAAACGCGCCGCGCCGGAACTGGAAAACCTATCCAAGCGCGAGGCGGAAGTGCTGGAACTGCTCGCCAAGGGCTACCGCTACAAGGAAATTGCCGATGCCCTTTCCGTGGGCTTTGACACGGTGCGCAGCCATCTGCGCAGCATCTACGATAAGCTCCACGTGCATTCGCGCACCGAGGCCGTCGCCAAATATTTGCAGACCACCGACCGGTGACCGGCGCCCGGCCTTGGATTGCTTCCCGTGACGAAGCCATGGGAGTGGGTGTCAATTGGGTGGCAGAGCCTGAGGCCGTCAGACCTCCATCGGGAACGCGGCCAAATTTTTTTTGGGCCGTCGCAACCGCGCGACTTACAATTCAATGTCGGCTTCCTTCATAAACGCCTCGCGTTCTTTGGGCGACATGCGGTCCAGGAAATAACGGATGGTGAAACCGCCGATCATTTTTTTGCCGTCGCGGTATTTCCAGTCGCTGATTTCGGAGGTTTTCAACGTGACCTTCTGGCCCAGCTTCACCTCGCGGGTGTCCTCGGCATCATTCGCCACGCGGCCTTGCAACACGCCGTCCTGCTCCGCGAGCACTTCGATCCACATATGTTCTTCTTCCCCGGAGGGCGTGGGATAGGGCTTCTTCACGAAGAATTCCGCAGTGCCGGGCTTTTGCGCATGAAACGCCTTCACAAATTCGCCCACCGTGGATTTGGCCTGGGCAATGGCTGCATTCATGGCGGCATCTTTGTCATCCACCTGAGTGTAATTGTTGCCTTCGGTATTACGGGAGCAACCGGTCAGGCCGGTGACTCCCGCCAGCATCAGGATCAAAAGGAAAACGCGCATAACCAGGGCGCACTTATGCCGGGAAATCCGGCGGCGGCAAGCAAAACCGGGGTGGGAGTGGCTGTTTAATCACGTGGTTGTCGGGAGCCGGCCGGGTGCACTTCACCGGGAAATTTTGGGCGCTGCCCTGCATTTTTGTTAAAAAATGAAATTGTGTATTTCCAATTTTGAAAATTGGCAAGTGACTTTCCCGCAGCCAATTAAAGCTCGCGCTCCCGCTGTTTTTTCCTCCAAAAATTGGGTTAACCATTAAACCACATGGGGTCTGGCAGCCTGTTATACTGCCTGCTGGTATGCGAAACAGCGCAACCAGAGCCGGCCTGCGGGCCGAGAGCAAGTCCCAGGAACACGCGTCCGGGGGGACTTGGCGGAGCTACGCGGTTGAACGGCCGGGAACGGGGCGGGCCACCGCGCATTCGAAAACATGAAATTACCAAACGAACCCAATTTATTTGGAGTAATACGAAATCGCAAGCAATTATGAATAAATTACTTGTGATAATTTTTGGCGCGACGCCGATTTGGGTTCGTTTGGCTTCGTTTTTAGGTCCTCCGGGGGGTTACCGTTCCGGACCCGACACCAGGAGCGCCCCCAAACTTCGGATTTTCCCGGCCGGTCATCCGAAAGGACGATGGACAGGCCGGAGGCGGTCTGATAGCTTAGTTTTATTACCTCCGCTAACTGTTGCGAGTAGCCCAATGAATTTCCATTCATCCGGCCAAGCAATCCTGCCGAGCGAATATTTGTCTTTGCCTGCGGGGCGGCCCGCCGCCGATGGTCTGAATTCTTTGTGGAAGCAAATTTGCGGTGCAACCGGTTGTTGCATCGTGCGGGAAACCAACCAGTCACGGTGTCAGGGGACTGAATCACCACAGCAAAACCAAAAGTACAAATCATGAAAAAAACAGAAAATACAGTGCGATGCCCACGCTGCCGCTGGCCGCTGGCCGCCGCGGTGGCGCTCCTGTTGGCCGGGACGTTGGCCGCTCCGGCGTTCACCACCAGTGACCGCAGCCTGGCCTACGGGGCGTACAACAACAACATGTATTTCACCCTCGCCAACGGGACCCAGGGGTATTACCGCATTCAGGACGGGAGCGGCACGCCGACCTCGTTCTGGCAGTTCGCCGAGCAGATCGAGCTGGCCTGCGATGCGGCTGATACCACCGTGGTCAACCAGTTGTGCACCGGCTTCACCACGCACAACGGCACGGACTGGTCCGGCAACGCCTACAACGACGACCTCATGTGGGCGGCCATCGCGTTCACGCGGGCCTATCTGCTGACGGGCAATACCACGTATCGCACCCTGGCCAAGAACGGATTCAACACCGCCTACAACCGGGGCTATGACACGGTGAATGGCGGAATGTGGTGGAACACCTCCAAGCAAACCAAAAATGCCTGCGTCAATTTCCCGGCGGCCATCGCGGGATATTTGCTCTACACCGCCGGCGCGGGCAGCACGTACCGGACGAAGGGGCAAAATTGTTACACCTGGGGCAAGAACAACTTTTTTGTCTCCTCCTCCGGCCTGGTCAAGGACAGCACGGTGAGCAGCGCGTCGTACACGTATAACCAGGGCACCTTTGGCGGCGCGGCGTATTATTTCGGGGAGGGCGGTAACGCCACGCTCTCGTTCAACTACGTCAAAAACACCTACGGCACGGCGATGCAAGGATTCGGTACCGGCAGCGATGCCGGCGGGTTCAACGGAATCTGCCTGCGCTGGATGGCCAAGGCCGGATTCGATACCACCTACCTCCGCAACGTCTGCAATCAGGCGGGGGGCTATCGCAATTCGCGCGGTCTGACGAGCAATGACTGGACGCAACGCAGTTCCGACACCGCGTCGCTGTACTCGTGGGATTGCAGCAGCATGGTGGTAGGACTGCTGTGCGTGCCTCCGGGCTGATGATCAAGAACCGGTATAATTAATCAGGCCCAGTCCGGAATCCCCGCGGTTCCGGACCGGGCGACGGCAGTTCATCAAATTAAAAATTCATTATTTGTTGCGGTTGTGAACCTGCGCTCGCTTTTCATTCTCTCGGCAATCTGCCTCATTCTGGCGATTGGCATCTGGGTGTTCATGGTGTCGGCGCCGACACCTGTGCCCGATGCCGGCAACTCTCCAGTGCCTCCTGCACCGGCGCAATCCCAACCGGTTGCTCCGCCTGTCAGGCCGGCGCCTACGGCGAAACCGGTTTCAACAACTGCTGTAGCCATTAACGGGGACGCTCATGCCGCTTCCCGGCGTGAACAAATTTCCGCGCTTTACGGTATGGGCGAAATTTTTGGTGCTGCCGGCGAAGCGCATCTCCGGCAACTGAACGATTTTGTGGAAGGCTTGTCGGCGGCTGAACTGCCGGATGCCGTGAAAGAGCTGGCCGCGTTGCAGAATCAGAATCTCACTGCCGCCGGTGCGGAGTTGCTGCAACGGCTGGTGCAGCGTTGGGTGAAGGATGATGGGGCTGCGGCGGCCGCTTGGGTGACGCAAATGCCCGCCGGGGCCGATCGCCTGGCCGCCGTAACGGCACTGTCCAGCGCCTGGGCGGACCAAAATTTTCAGGATGCCGTCACCTGGGCCGATGCTTTACCCGCCGGTGATGAAAAACAAAAGGCGCAGGCCACCATTGCGGCGGCGGCGGTCTATGATCATCCGCTGGACGCCCTCAATCTGGCGCGCGCCATGACCGCCGGCCCGGAGCGGGATGACATCGTCACGCGGGCAGCGGGCGTCTGGGCTCAGACGGCGCCGGAAGCTGCCGTGGCTTGGGCCAACCAGGTTGAGGATGTCGCCTTGCGCCAACAGGCGATTGCGAGCATCGCCACCCGTTGGGCGGAGCAGGACTCCGTCACGGCGGGAAATCTGGCCGTCAATTCCTTGCCGCCGGGTGAACTGCTCGACCGTACGGTCATCGCCATCGTGCAACGTTGGGCGATGACGGATACGGCGGCGGCCACGGCTTGGGCAAAGCAATTTCCCGAAGGCGAAATGCGGCAACTCGCCCTGAACACCATTGCCGAATTCAATCAGCGCAGCCATCCGGCGCCATAATGGATGCCGGACATTCGCGTCCCCCGTGCCCTACAA
>DATJIU010000133.1:0-3258 GCA_035492855.1 Dongiaceae bacterium
AGCAGTGGCGCCTCTATTATAACGCGGAGCGGCCGCACAGCGCGTTGGGCTATCAAACGCCGAGCGAGTTTGCCGGTCGCGGCATCGGCAGTGCGGGACTCCGGTCGGGCTCCGCCCTCCCTCCGTCCCGAACTGCCGAACAAAACATCAAACCAATGGCAGAACTCTACTAATGAAGTGTCCAGCTATTGGGGTCAGGTCAGGGCTGTGACATCTTCAAGCCATGGCGCGCAAACTGCGGTTGGAATATCCGGGGCGATCCATCACGTCCTGAATCGGGGTGACCGGCGGGAGATGATTTTCCGGGATGACCCCGACCAGGAATGTTTTCTGGCAACGCTCGGGGCGGCCTGCGGCAAAACCGGCTGGCAGGTCTACGCCCTCTGCCTGATGCCCAATCACTTTCATCTGGTGGTGGAAACGGCGCGGGGCAACCTGGTGGCGGGCATGAAATGGTTTTTGGGCACCTACACGTCCCGGTTCAACCGGCGGCACCAGGTGTTTGGCCACCTGTTCAGCGGTAAGCGTCACCCCGGATGCCTCTTGACGGCGGTGTCAAGGCGCTGACGATCACGCCGCGAGTTGAAGTGGTTGCTGCCGTTTTTGCCAGGCGGCGGGCGTCACCTCTGGGACTTGGTGGTTGGTCATCTTGGGCAGCCGCGTCAACACGTCCCGCAGATAAGCAAAGGGATCCAGGCCGCGCCGCCGGCAACTCTCGATCAGCGTATAAATGATGGCGCTGCGTTGGCCCGCGTCCGCTTCGCCGATGAACAGCCAGTTCTTCTTGCCGAGGGCTGTGGGGCGAATGGCATTTTCCACGAGGTTGTTGTCGATTTCCACCCGGCCGTCGGTCAGATAGACTTCCAGCGTGGGCCACAGGCCCAAGGTATAATCAATGGCCGTGCCCAAGGGGCTTTGCGGCAGATGGCGGCCACTGGCTTTGAGTTTAAGCAAAGCCCGCTTGATCCGTTGGACAATCGGCCGGCTTTCGCTGGCCCGGACCGCCGCGCGCCAGGCTGGGCCCGTCCGCTGCTCCCGGAGCCGGGCCTCAATCCGGTACAGGTGTTGGATTTGGCCCAGCACCCAGCCCGCCAGGCGCGGCGTACTTTCCCGCGCCTCATAAAACTTCCGGCGCACATGCGCCCAGCACCCGGCCAGCACCAGGGGTTGGGGATGGCCGGTGGCAAACGTGCGATAGGCGGCATACCCATCACATTGCAGCGTGCCGGTGAACGTCGCGGGGACCACGGCTTCCAGACACGCCGCCGCCCGGCTGGTGGCCCAATGAAAAAACACATCTCCGCCCGGCCGGCTGCCCGTCCAGAGATAACCCTGTTTGGTCTTGCCATTTCCCGGCGCCAGATAGGCCACCGGCGTTTCATCCACCTGCACATAGCCGCCCGCCAGGACCCCGGTCCGGATTTGTTCGTAAATGGGCTGGAGCCAGTCGGCGGCCAGCTCCACCCAGCGCGCCAGCGTTTGCCGGGGTAATGGCACCTGGTGGCGTTGGGCGTAAATCTGTTCCTGCCGATACAGCGGCAGATGGTCGCAGTATTTGCTGACCAAAATGTGCGCCAGCAATCCGGGCGCCGGCAGGCTGCGATCCAACAACCGTTCCGGCAAAGGGGCGATGACGGGCACGGCATCCACTTCCGTGCGGTGGACATACTTTTTGCGGATGGTCCGGCGGCGCAGAAAACGGGCCGGTTCAAAATCCAACTGCTCGCTGACTTCCTGCCCAATGCAGCGCCACTGGTCAGGCTGCTGCCGCACCAGTTCCGGCTCAATCACTTCTTCCACCACGGGCAAGTGCTCCGGCAACCGGGGCGCACGCGGCTGGCGCAGGGACGGGCGCTTCGCCACGGCCACGGGCGCGGGCGCCGGGGCGTCCGGTTGTGCGGCCAACTCCGGCAGTTGCAAGAGCAGTTGCAGTTGCGCCGGATTGAGGGCCTCGCTGCTCACCCCAAACAAACGCCGCGCCAGCGCATCCAGCTTCTGCCGCAACAGCACATTCTCCCGCTGGGCGGCGGCCAACGCCGCCTGGCAGGCTTGCAGCTCGGCTTGCAGTTGGCTTTCGCGCGGCGTCATCGGTTGCTTTTTCTGACGCGTGCCAGCGTGAAAAAGTTCAACCGTTTTGCCATTATTTTTCAGGCCTCGCGTTCATACCACGGGCGCAGTTTGGCCCCGCGCAAATCCACCCCGTCGGTGAGCAGTGCCAGCGCCTGTGGCGTCAGCTTCAGCTTGGTCACTTCCGGGGCCACGACCTTGGGCCAGGAAAAAGTGCCTTGCTCCAGCCGCTTGGTCAGCACCCAGATCCCCGTGCCGTCCCAGCACAAGATCTTGAGCCGCGTGTGCCGCCGGTTGCTGAAGACAAACAGCGCCCCCTGTTTCAGGTCTTCCCCCAAGCGTTCGGACACCACGGCGTGCAGCCCGTTGAACCCTTTGCGCATGTCGCAGGCTTCCACCGCCACGAAGACTTTGAGACTGCCGGAAAAACTCAGCATGGCTGGGCCAGGGCTCGCACCAACGTGGCCGCCAAGGCCGCTTGCTGGGCATCCGCCACCGCCAGCCGCGCGCCGCCAGGCAACTCCACCACCAGCGCGGCGGCAGGCGCACTCCCCGGCGCCGCGGGGACGAGGGCTTCCAGCAGCCGGAACGCCGGCTTGCGTCCGGCGGGTTTGGGCCGCCGGTGCTGCACCCACCGGGCCAGGGTGGAATACTTCAACCCGGTCCGCCGGGCAAACCCCGGCAGCGACTCGCCGCTCCGGCCAAACGCGGCCAGAATGTCCCGCCGCTGCGCCGGCGTCACCCGCAGCCGCCCCTTGGTGTCCGCGATTACGGGCAACTTCGGCACCACCGCCGCCGCCACCACAGCAGTGGCAGCAGAATCTCTCGCGGTTATCATAGCTCTCAGAATTAGGATAACCGCGAGAGTTTCGCCAGTGGCGCTACGCGTGACGCTTACACTGCAACGTTAAGAATGACATTTCAAAGATTATAAATGCCTCACTACGAAAGGTATAATTACAAAACCTTTAATAACCTTGGAAACAAGCTTACGCCGGAGTCAGACCGACGCTGCGAATCATGACGATTCCCCTGCTCGCACAGACCGAAGACAGAAGCGGTGATACCGTGCATAAAACGCACCAAGCGTTTTTGACACGGCTCGCAATTATGTGTGCCATAAGGCCAGCCCCTCTCCATTCTCTATTTGGGTTCAAGATTGCGCGAGCCGTCGGGATTGATGGCATATTC
>DATJIU010000134.1:0-13142 GCA_035492855.1 Dongiaceae bacterium
CGCCGCGGCGTGAGTTCCACCACGGCGCTGATTGCCGAGGCGATTACCGCGCATTCCGTTCAGGCCGCCCCGGTGGCCCTGGCAAAATCGGTAACGGCCGTCGCCCTGCTCAAGGGCGTGGCGGTCAGCAGTTCAACCTCAACCCTCATCAATGGAGCACTGAAACTTATGGCTTGGACAAAACTTAAAACGGTTGGCGTCGTGGGCGCGGTCGCCCTCCTGGTGGTTGGTTCCACCCTGGTCGCCACCCACGCACTCACCCCCGCCAGGGCATCCGATCCGGGCACCGCGTCCCGCCCGGGAGCCAATGACACCCCGGAGGCGGCGTTCAATTCGTTGCTTGCGGGCATGGCAGCGGGGAATATCGCGCAGGTGCAGAACGCCTGCAGTCAGCAAGTGTGGGACTTGTTGCGCAGCAAAATGGGGGACGATGACACCAAGGTGCGGCGGGTCATGATGCAAGATGGCGCCCGCATGGCGACGAGCAAGATTGTTCAGAAAGAAGTGCTGACGGATGCGGAAGTCAATTTGCACATTTCCGATGGCACGGCCCGCGGCCCGCTGATCATCGCGTTTCAGAAATTCGGCAATGAGTGGAAATTTGTCGGCGAAGGTCATACCGGCCAGGTCCCGCTGGATCATTCCCAGAAGGCATCGCCCCAAGCCGCCCCGTGAGGCGGGCCGACGGGAAGAGCGGAGTCCATCCCGAGTCCAGCCTCAGAAAACTGCCGCTGGGCGCAACTGCTCTCTCGGAGGGTGGAGCGCCGCGACACCCTGACTAGTTCCTCGCCAACGCGGCCAGCGAGATTTGCGTTTAGCCGCAGCTTCACGCCGCTGGATTCCAGAGCGGCGGAGCGGCCACTTTCGGGAGGCGAACAATTAAGCGCAGGACAACCGTTCCCGTGAGGTGACGCACCTTCGGCGCTTCAGTCAGGATGTCGCGGCGCTCCACCCTCCGAATAATAGGGGGCGCGCCGCTAATTTTTCCTTCGCGTCCTCCGGCGTCCTTTGCGTGAGGATTTTTCCCGCCTTGGTTTCTTGGTTCCTTGGTGGTTCTCCCCGCATTTTGTTTTAACAATGATTTTGCGGTTTTGGAATTTTTCAAATTTGCAACCTGCTTTCCCGCAGTCGGTTTATACTTTTAAACTCGCATTTTTTGCCTCCAAAAATTGGGTTCACCATTAAACCACATGGGTTCCGGGAGCATGGTACAATGCCCGTTGGATGCGAAAAACCGCAACCAAAGCCGGCCTGCGGGCCGAGGGGGATGGAATGCAGAAGGTTGAATGCAGAGTGAAGAATTGCCAAGACCCGGGGGCACCGCGCGCGGCCGGGCGCAGCAACGGGAGATGGAAGGTGACGTGGCGTTACCGCCAAGCCTGCATCGGCAACAACATCCCGTGCGGACGGTTCGTCCGCGCTTTGGAAAACCGTGAAATCTGACCGAATCAAACCGGATCAAACCACTTTTATGGCACCGCAACCGGCATCTTCCGCAATTCGCGTTCCGTACTCCGCAATTCTCGCCGGCGGATTGGCCGTGGGGAGCGCGCCCGCCACGGGCGCTGTTTTCCGCGCCCTCGCGGAAAACCCGGAGCGCATGAAATCATCCCCACGCCTGGAAAAGTATCCCGCGCAACCGCCGGCTGCGGGGGCGCAGCCGGCAACGCCCGGGGCGGGCGTGCTCCCCAACTCACTCCAGCTCTCCGGCGCTATTCCGCACTCCGCATTCGGAAACCGGCGAAATCCGACCGAATCAAACCAGATCAAACCACTTTTATGCGCGCTCACTTCGTGACCGATGGAGCGGCGTTGCCGCGTCGCCCTGACTTTCCCCGAGCTGCGGAGCAGCGGCAGGCAGTAGCCCACGGCGTCAGCCGTGGGAAAAGCGCCTCCCGTTCCAAGCCCCAGCCGGGGCGAAACAGCCGTCAGGGCCAAGCACAACGTTGCTGTACCGGATTATGCAGGCCGGCCAGCTTGGCGGGGCCAGACTTGTCCGCATTCCGCACTCCGACTTCCGCAATGATCTTGGCCGTCCCCATGGTGGCCGTGCGTCAGCACCAAATTACCAAACGAACCCAAATTTTTTGGAGTGGAAAAATATTGTATGATACTTATAGAAAGACGTTTGCGATTAATTATTTCGCCAAACGGATTTGGGTTCGTTTGGGTTCGTGTCCGGGATTGCATCCGCTGGTCAAGCGGCTGCCGGGGGGAAATGAAACCGCGGGGGCGGGTTACCGGGAGGGCTGGCTCAGGGCGCTTCCGGCGCGCGCGGGGGCAGGGGGCGCGGACCGTAGGTGCGCCAGCTGTCGGCATCCTGAAGCAGCACCAGCCAATCTTCGGTGCAGGGGGACATCATGGCCTGGATTTCCGGTTCGCTCAGGACCATGCAGGCCGTGGAGAGGGCATCGGACGTTGCGGCGGTGGGAGTGAGGGCCCAGGCGCGGGCGCGTTGGCTGGCCGGTTGGCCGGTAAGCGGGTCCACGATGTGCTGGCCCTTGACGGCCACGCCCGAGCCGCTGAGCGAACAGTGCTGCAACCAGTAACGGTGTTTGGCGTGGTCGTCGCCGAGGCCGCTGGACCAGCCGGGGGTGCCGGGCGGGGCGGCGCCGGCCAGAATGCTGCTGCCGCCGGCCACGAGCAGATAGGCCGGGCAATCCCATTCCAACAAAACCTCCGCCATGCGGTCGAGGGCAAAGCCTTTGCCGATGGCGCCAAGGTCAAGTTGCACGCGGCCGGATTCGCAGCGCAAACTGAGGCTGGTGGCATCGAGCGACCAGCCGGGCAGTTCGGGTTGCGTCTGGCGGGCGGCCGGGGTGGCGCAGAAGGCGTGTTGGGTGAAGGCTTCCAGCTGTCGCGCGATTTGGAGGCAGGCAAAGGTGGGTTCGCTCAAGCGCTGGGTTTCGCCGGGTTCCAGCCGGGCGATGGCGCTGATCTCACTGTTCTCCTGGAACCGGCTGAGCAGGGTTTCCAGGTGATCGGTCAGGTCCAAGGCGGCGCGCGCGGCTTGCGCGGCATAGGCGGCATCCTCCACGGCGAGGCGCACCTGAAAGTAGGTGGCCATCGCGTGATGGTTGAAGACCTGGATCATGGAGTGGCGGCGGCGGGCTCTGGCGGGGTCCACAACACAATCAAAACTTCCGGGCGGACACCGAAGAATTCCGGGCGCCAGCTTTGCAGCTTGGCAGAAAGGGCATCGTCCACTTGAAGCGAAGTGATATAGACATCGGCCGGGCCGGGATTTTGATCCGGCTGCCAGTAGCCAACCTCGGGGAAATGCCGGAGATACCACGGCAACGGCCAGGGGTCGGCTGCCACAACGGCGATGCGCAGGTTGCGTCCGGCGGGATTGGTTTGGGCCAGCTTTTCCATGCGTTCCGGCAGGCGGAGCAGGTCTTCGCCGGTATGGGCGTAGGCGTAGGGATTGTGTTCGTCGGCGGGTTTCAGGAACACCCGCAGGCGGGTGTCGTGTGCCATCAACACCAGCAAGCCAAGGGCCCCGAGCAGCAAAGGCCAGCGGGCCGCAGTGCGCCGGGCAAGTTGCCAGAGGGTGGCCATGCCCAAGCCGGCGAGCAAAGCGAGGGGCAGCCACAAGTTGAGCACCAGCCACGGCGTTTTGTAGGGAATGGCGCTGTAGATGCCGCAGATCAGCACGGTGTACAGCACGAGGAGTCGCCGTGCCACATCGGCATCCATGGTGGGGCTGTGGCTGACTTCCGTGGCCGAAAGGGGCACCAGGCGAGTCAGGATGTTGAGGCTGCCGATGAGAGCCAGGACCAGAAACACCCAACCGGACCAGCCGTCGCCCAGCAAATGCAGGTAGTACCAGGCCGGTTTTTGGTGGCCTTCGCCGCCGGCGCGATTGGAAAGATGCGGCGCCGCTTCGGCGAGGTTCTTGATTCCCTGCCAATGGGTGCCGCCCCACGAGAAACACAACAGCACCACCAGCAGCCCGCTGGCTCCGGCCGCGATCAGGGGCAGCAAACAATCCTTCCCAAGGGAGCCGGGGCGGGAGTTGTTGGCCCGGGCAATCCGGGCGGCAACAAACCAGCCATAGAGCAGGGCCAGGCCGGCGGCGGCAAAGCCGAGGATGGCGGTTTCCTTGCAGGCCACCATGAGACCGCCCGCCACCCCGGTCAGCAGGCCAAATCCAATGGAACGGGATTTGAGCATGCGCCAGCCGGAAGCCAGCAGAACCATGGTGGCGGCGAGGAACATGGTTTCATGAATGAAATAGCGGTTGTAATAAACCACCGGCGGCGCAATGGCCCAGAGCAGCGCGGCGAGGACGGCGGCCAGCAGGCCGATTTCCGGAATGAAGGCGGCGAACAGGAAGACAGCCAGCGTGCCGGTGATGACCGGGCCGAGCCGGAGTTCAAACTCGTTCAGGTCAGCCAGGCTATGTGCCCCGGCCAGACGGGCCAAGGGCAGGGCGAGGGCGTAGAGGGCCGGACCATGGCGGTCGCGGTTGTCGTAGTGGTAACTCTCCCCGGCGAGGAGCTGGCCGGTGATGTAGGCATTCACCGCCTCGTCGGTGTGCATTGGCCGTTCGCTGAGCTGGGGCAGACGAACGGCCAATGCCAGACAGGCAACGCTGATAAAGATCAGCGCGGTGAATTTAGGCGGCAGGCTTGCCAAAAACTTCGACTTCGATGTAGTGGTTCAGTTTGTTGGTGGTGTTGCCATTGCTGTAGAGCCGGACATAACGTCCCTTCACGCCCTTGGCGTCAATCAGCTTGCCCTCGTAGCTTTCCACGTAGGCGAGGTCCTTGCCGGCGCCCAGCCCGGAGGAGTTGTCATGATCGTTGTTGAAGATGGTGATGACGTCCTTGGAAAAGGTGGGGTCATCGGACACCTGCACCACGACGTCGTGATACACGCGGGCCTGGGAGTGGAAGTGCCAGATGCACACGGCGTAGATGTCGGCTTCCTGGCCGAGATCAATCTGCACCCATTGCTTGCCGGGCCCGAGTTCCACCCAGGAGCCCTCGTCGCCGTCCTTGTCGTCATCAGTGACGAGATCAAGCGTGCCGACCACGGGTTCATTGTCGCTGGCGGTCACCTTTTTGCCTTTGGCCAGATTTACGGTGCCTTCAGGCACCATGAAGTCGGGCCGGGGACCTTTGCGGGGTGGTTCGAGGTTGGGGAGTTTGATGGGCACGGGTGTGCCGACAAACAGCGGCTTGGGCAGCTCGAGTTTGAGTGGCACCTTGTCTTCGGCCAGGGCGGTGTGGGCCAGCAGGCCGAGAGCGGCGATGCCGGCGAACAGGGATACGTATGATTTCATATTATTCAATGTCAGTATTCGGTGGTACGGGAGCGGGTTCAAGCCTGAGTTTCTCCGGGAGCGAGCACCAGCCGGGTTTCCGAGAGGATGGCCTCGTTGGCCTTGTGGATGATGTATTCGCTGGCGAAGGCTTCGTCCGCGGGGCAGTTCAACTTGGCCGTGCCCCGGATGGAATTGAAGAAGTTCTCCAGATGCGGCTGATGGATGAACTTGTTGAAAAACACCGGGATCTCATAGGAGGCCAGCTGGGCGGTCTCGCGGACGTCCACCTTTTCAGTATCGGACGGCGGCGGGGCGGCCTGGGCGCGGATGTAATTCTTGTGAATCCAGTCATCCCACGATGGCGCGCGGGCCTCGCGGAACAACTGGGTGAGCTTGGGATTCTCGGACATTTTGAGCGAGCCTTCGTCGCCCATGAAGTATTCGAAATAACCGCCGCCGGCGCTGGTGGTGGTTTGCACCTGGTAGAAGGCACGCACCACTCCTTCGGGCATCGGGTATTCATAGATGACCATGGCGTTGTCGCACCATTCGTGGGTCTTGTAATAATCCACGCCGCCACTGGCGATGACGGACTTGGCCTGGACGCCGAGCCACCAGTTGAAGATGTCAATCTGGTGCGCGCCCAGGTCGGAGAGTGGGCCGCCGCCGAGGCCTTTGAACCAGCGCCAGTTGCGGAACTGGTGCATGTCCTTGTAGCCGTACTGGGCGAGTTTCTCGGCGGACATCTCAGTGTGCTTGGGCCAGCCAAAGTCTTCGGTGACCGCGCGGTTCCACTGGGCATTCACTGCGGTGAGGCGGCCGCAAATGCGGGCTTCGTGCAGCAGGCGGTTGAGGGCGAAGATGTAGCGGGGGTTGCTGCGGCGTTGATGGCCGATCTGCAACAGCTTGCCGGTTTCGCGCATGGTCTGCACCATGGAGCGGGCGCCCTCAATGGTGTTGGACATCATCTTCTCGCAATACACATGCAGACCGGCCTTCAGGCAGGCATTGGTAATGGGCGCGTGCCAGAAGTCGGGGGTGGCTACGACCACGGCTTGCAGGTCTTTTTCGCCGGCAAGGAGATCCTCGTAATTGTCATAGGTACGCACCGGGTTGCCCATTTTCTTGAGGTAACGGTCGGCATAGGTGCGGGCGTAATCCCAGATGTCGCATACAGCCACGAGCTGCACGCTGGTGATCTTGAGAATGGATTCCAGCAGCACCCGGCCTTCGGCCCCGAAACCGATGAGGGCGATGTTCAGGCGGCTGTTGGGGGACGAATTTTGGGCGAACAGGCGGGTGCCAGAGGCCAGCATCAAGCCGGCGCCGGCCACCGCGGTGGAGCGCATAAAATCCCGGCGGGAGAGAGAGGAGGTTACCATTTTTTCAAAATGCAAAGGCGGTTATGTTTGGCGAGTGTCAGCGCGATGGCGACCAGCGCGATGTGAATGGCCAGCCAGGAGACGCCGTCATCCTGCTTGATCAGGATGAGGCCCATGGTCAGGCCGATGTACAGCAGGCCTTGGAGGAAAAGGGAGATGCGCGTGCCAATGCCCAGCAGGAGCATCAATCCCAAGGCGATGAGCGCCGGCCCCAGCAAGGTGTAGAAGGGCGAAGTAAGGGCGTGGGGCAAAAGCGGTTCAGCGGCGAACTTGTCCTTGAGGGACTGTGGAATGGCAGAGTAGTTGGTGAGGGCGTAAAACTTCTCTTTCACTTCCACCAGTGCCCCACTGGGGTCGGGCATGCCGGTAGTGGGATCCACAAACGGCTTTTGGATGGTTTTGAAGCCGGAAAACTTTTCGATGCCCGTCAGCAGCGCCCGAACTCCCAACCAGCCCCGGAGGACCCAGAAGGCCATGGTCCGTTCAAAATGGCCGTTGTCGCAACAGCCGTGGTGGTGGGAATGTTGAGGATCGGTTTCGCCGGAGGGTTTGGACTCGGTAGGGGCAGTCATGTTTGGTTGGGTTGGGTATGAGGTATGGCTGGTTTTTTGGTTGTCGAGAAATATTGCGGTTTACGGCTGGCTATATGGCGCGCCGGTGTTATCCCTATTTGTGACAAGGCTGATCCGCGCGGGGTTCATTTGATTTTGACGTATGGAGGAAATTTTATGAACACTCCAGCCGCTTAACAAGGTTTAACAAGGAGATTTTGAGTGGTGCCATTACGGGGCATTTCCCGCAGGGAAAGCAAAAACAGAGGCGCATCATAACGAAAGCAATTGTGACGAGATGATGACGGGAGTTATTCAAGTCCAGAATGTTTCACCCCAGAATTGCTCCAGTAGGCATGTCCTGTCCCTGCCCGCATATGTCCGAAATCTGAGTAGAAGTCTGACCGAAATCATGTTTGAATAAACAAAATGCCTGGGGTGTTGCAAAGGGCAGGGTGAAATGAATGACAAATCGCCTGACACTGAAAGTCTATGAGCAGACCAAGTGTTGTGGAACCGACAGAAACTGTGGAAAAATCTTCTGCGCAACCGTTAAAAGTGATCCTCCTGGTCGACGACGGGGATGGTACCCGGGTGACGACCAAGTGGTTTCTGGCGAATTTTGGTTATTCCGTGTATTCCGCCCGCAGCGCGGAAGAAGCCTTGGTTTTGTTCGACCCCAAGATTCATGATTTGGTGTTGACCGATAACACCATGCCCGGGATGAGCGGGGCGGAAATGGCGCACATCATTAAGATGCGTTCGCCGCAGACTCCGGTGCTCATGTACACCGGCATGCCCCCGGAAGACCAGTCCTGCATGGATCTGGTGATCAAGAAACCTGTTCATATGCTGGTACTTAAAGAGGCGGTGGACAAGTTTTTCGCGGCCAAAGAGCATCAACATCCATAGTTTTTTTATTTTTCTGTCTGACCTACAGACATTTAGAATGTCTCGTTTTGGGCCTTCCCCTGTTACGGGACGCTGGAGCAGTCGGTAATTTGGTTCAAATTGTTGCATTAGAACTGCAATAATTCTTCTTTTTCAAATTGGGAATAATATCTGCTAAGCATTGCAACATCGGTGCGAATGTCCCAAAAGTGCTTGCTTTATGCAGGTCAATGTGTAGAAAGTGGCTTTCGCCTTCGAAGCTAAGGGAGTTGTTGGGTCTGGCGGACATAAGCAGCCGCAAGGCTGCCTAAAAGTTTTTTTAAATGGGCAAAGCTGAGTGCCCGGCGTTCGCACTTGTTCCGCCAAGGATGGGCGGGATCGCCGCCGCCAGCAAACCGGTCAATTGACCGGTTACGGGTCCGGATTGAGTCTGAAGATTTAATTAGCTGTCATAGAACTTGTGAAAAACCTGGCAATTAATGGCGATTGTTCCGGTGACAACAAGCGGGACGCGGCGTGTGCGTTCGGGGCTGCGGCAAAACTCTATTCATTGATCCAACCCAAACGGAGCAACTCATGACTGCCCAAGACTACCTCACGTTGCGCCTGGTGCGCCTCAAACATCCCGAGGAACGGCTGAATACGGGAGAGGGATTGACTTTTGTTTTTCCCAAGGGCGGTGCTGGTGAATTTGTGAGCGGCTCCAATACCCAGAAGCTGGCGTCCGGGGATATTCTGGTCATTGGCTCCTCGCTGAAAGGCAAACTCCAGGCGCCTCCGGGCGGGGAAATGCTCTTCTGGATTTTCTCCATGAATTTCGAGCACCTCTTTCCGCTGTTTGGCGGCAATGAAATTTGCCTGGTGCATACCGTGACCGACGGTTTCAAGAGTCCCCGGCACTACGCGGGCAATACCAGCGTGGCGCGTTTCTGCCATAACCTGCTCGAAGACGCTCCCTCGCATTTTAATTTGGACCATCGCGGCCAGTTGCTGCGGGTGGTCACCGCCATTCTCTCGCAGGAGTTTGAAAATGCCCGGGGCAAACGGGTGGGCTTCATCCGGGTGGAAGACCGCATCGCCCAGATTTTTGAGACCCTTTCCGTGGAAGAACTGCTGAACATGTCCGTGGGCGAGTTGGCGGACCGGTTTAATTGCAGTCGCCGGCACCTTAACCGGCTCTTCCACCAGCACTTTGGCTTCTCAGTTGCTTCACTCCGCATGGAGATGCGGCTGATGAAGGCAGTTTCGCTGTTGCGCGACCCGGATGCCAAGATCATCAATGTGGCGGAACAGTGCGGGTTTAACCATCTGGGGTTGTTCAACACCTGCTTCAAGCGGCGGTTCGGCGAAAGCCCGGGCCAGTGGCGCAAGCAGCTGAACCAGCCGGAGAAGCAACCGATGGGTTTGCCCATGGAAACCCAATTCAGCGCCGGGGCCAACGGGGCCACCCCGTGCCCGTTGCGCGCCAATGGCATGTGCCAGTGGCCGGGTGCGCTTGACCGGTGTGCGGCGGGACCGCTGCCCGATGATGCGGAAGATTTTTCCGACGAGGAAGCCGAAGCGGAATTGGAAATCAGAAAGCCGGCCAAAACGGCCAAGGCCGAAAAGAACGGCAATGGTTCGGGCCTGAAAATTCAAATCCATGTCAAACCCTAACATGAAAACGCAAAATGTGGTGCGGTGGGGCGGGGAAACTGGAACCAGCCCGGATGTCGGCTTCCGGTGGCGGGAAGGCAGCCGGTACTGGCTGCTGGCAGTCTGCCTCTTGTTTTGCGGTCGGCAACTGGCTTCCGCCCAGGAAGGCCTGCGCGACTCCATGGCGGGCGTAGCTGCGGCTGAAGCCCGGCAACAGCGCGGCCAAAACCCCTCCTACATGTTTAAAGCGGGCGATTTCCGGATGTCCGCCATTCCTTCCCTGGGGATGCATTATAACGACAACATCAATACCGTTAACACCGGGCAACAAAGCGATTTCATCCTGACGCCGGAACTGCAACTCAACGCTTCCTATCCCATCACCCAGTACCACGTGCTGGATCTTTCGATTGGGTTTGGATACGACAAATATCTGGACCATGATAATTTGGACACCTGGCGGCTGACCTCCGGGTCGGAGGTGTCATTCGACATCTATATCAAGGATGTCTGGATCAACCTGCATGATCGCGTGCATTACTCGCAGGACTCCGCCCAGGAGGCTTCGCTCGCCGGCACGGCCAATTATGGCAACATCGAGAACACGGCCGGGCTTTCCGCGCTGTGGGACATGGGGACCATGAACCTCAGCGCCGGATACGACCACGCCAATACCATCTCGCCCACCCAGACCTTCCAATCCCAGGACTCGTCCACGGAAATTCTGTTCACCCGCTACAGTCTGGGCCTGGCCCCGGGACTGCAGGGTGGGTTGGAGGGCACTGCCACTTTTACCACCTACGACCAGGCCATTCGTAATAACAGTTCCAGTTACAGCGTCGGGGTCTTTGCCGACTGGCAGCCGGGCTCCTTCTTGCGGATTCAACCGCGGGCGGGTTATACCATCTATCAGTTTGACAAGACCAGTCTCACCAGCCGCACCTCGGATTTGAACTCGTGGTATGTCGATCTCACCCTGGACCACAGCATCACCAAGTTTCTCAACTACACCCTGAGCGCCGGCCATGAAGTCCGGTTGGGCATCCAGTCTGATGTGATTGAAGACTGGTACGTCCGGCCCAACCTGCACTGGAGCATCATTCAGCGGCTGGCCCTGAATACCTATTTGAGCTACGAACACGGCAAACAGGGCGTGGGCGACCAGGGGGGCAATCTCAATGAAACCTATGACTGGATGGGAGGCGGCGTCGGGCTCAGTTATCCCCTGTTCAAACGGGTGTCCACCAGTCTGAGCTACCGCGGCACCATCCGCTCCTCCACAGACAGCTCGCGCGAATATACCCAACACGTGGTGGGGTTGGTGCTCACCTACGAAGTCCCATGAATACCTTGTCCATTCTTTTTTGGTTGAAGCGAACCCCGGTCAGCCGGCGCCACTGGGGCGGCCGGGCGCTGGGGACGCTGCTGCTCCTCGGCTTGCTGGCCGGGCGCGTCGGGGCGGCGCCGGTCGGCTCCCCTAACCTCGGTACCAACCTCGTCCCCGATACCAGCCTCACCAATGCCATGGCGAATCTGGACGACAAGCACAAGCTGACCATCGGTGACCAGCTGAGTTACCGCGTGGTTGAGGATAGTGTTGTCAGCGACCACGATGAACCTGCAACGCTGGTCGTCACCGACTCTGGTGAATTGGAAGTGCCGCTCATCGGCCGCTGGCCCGCCGAGGGCAAGACCTGCAAACAAGTGGCCTTTGAGCTCAAGAAAGCCTTGGAAAAGGATTATTACTACCAGGCCTCGGTCGTGATCGCGGTTAACACTCTGGCCCGGAGCAGCGGCCGCGTTTATCTGGTGGGCGCGGTGAACGTACCCGGCCCGCAGGACATTCCCACCGACGAAAAATTTACCCTCAGCAAAGCCATTCTCCGGGCCGGTGGGTTCCGGGATTTCGCCAATTCCAAGGACGTCAAGGTGACGCGCAAGGGGGAAAACGATGGCGACCCGGTCAAGATATTCGATCATATCAATGTGCGGGACATTTTGGAAAACAGCAAATCGGGGAATGACATGGTCCTGCTGCCGGGGGATTTGATCTACGTTCCCGAACGCACGGTCCGGATTTATTAACAACAGGGTTGGCGCATGAACTTCACTTCTATCATTTTTATCACCGGCCTGGCGGCTCCCCGCCGTTGCCCCGCCGGGATGAACCCGGCCCGGGCTGCCCTGCGGAGGAACGGTCTATGAGCAACGATCTGCTGCCCGTACCCGCCGATTCCAATAACAATAACTACGCGCTGGCGCCGGCCCTGCCCATTGATGTGGAGGAATCGCCGCAGTCGTCGTTTCGCGTCAAACGGTTCGTCCACTTCCTGCTCAAATACTGGTGGGTGATGCTAATCACCCTCATCATCGGACTGGGCATTGGCGGGGTGGTGGTGTATTTCAAGCCGCCCACCTATATTTCCACCGGCAGTCTGTGGCGCACGGACAAAATCCAGGTGCCCGGAGCGGCAATGTTCGCCGACGATGACGAGAAATTTTTGGGCACGCAGCGGGCCCTGCTGCAAAGCGTGCCCATGCGCGACAATACGCTTGAACAGTTGCGGCACAGCACCAATAGCGTTCCCATTCCCCTGGGACCGGATGGGGACCCCATTCCGGTGGCCATTGAAGTTACCGGGATGAAGGCCGCCAATGTGTTCCGGCTCGATGCCACCAGCGCCAACCGGGAATTCACCCGGGTATATCTGCGCACCCTCATGCAGGTGTACCTGGACTACAAGCGGAACGTCCGGTCCAAGATTTCCAACGAAACGCTCCAGTCCATTGCCAATTTGGTGCACAAGTACGAGGAAGAGCTGAATGATCGGCAGGCGGAACTTTCCGCGTATGAGCAGACCAACAATATCGCCATTCTGACCGAGGAAGGCACCATTACCGGGGGCCGTTTGTCCCGGCTCCAAATTGAGCTTCAGGACCTGGAACTGCAAAAGCAGTTGCTCACCGCCGCCGCCAAGGAACGGGCGGCCACCAACAGTGACGGCGTCTGGGTGGCCTCGGTGGTGAGTCCCGGCTCCACCAACATCAATTCCGCCGCCCCCTCGGACAAACTGGATGCCTACCGCGATATTCAGTTGCTCCGGATGCAGCGGGACCAGTTGAGCCAGTATCTCAAACCCAAGCATCCCCGGATTGTCAAACTGGACCAGGAGATTCAGAAGGCCGAAAAGCTTATCGAGGTGTACCGGCAGCAGGGCAGCGTGCAACTGGCTTCAAAACTGGAGGAAATTGACATCCAGATGACCAATAAAACCGAGACCATCAAAGAAACCGAGAAACAGGTGGTGGAGGTCAACGCCCGCATCGCCGGAGCCGCGCAACTCAAACGGAAAGTGGATGCCGCCCAGAACATCTACGACCGGTTGAAAGCGCTGGTGGATTCCGTGAGCA
>DATJIU010000135.1:0-19721 GCA_035492855.1 Dongiaceae bacterium
CACTCTAAAGTTGGCTTGATCTCCGACAATCAGCCCGCCGCCAATTGTCTTCACCCAAGAGGTGACGGTCGAACCGCCCGTGTCGCCTGTGCCGAGATATACCGTCATATTTTCAGGCTGCTGCGTAATGACCGGCGGAAGCGGTGACAAAGGCGGATAGCCAACGGCGTCTCCACAGTTATTATAAACCCGCACCGAGTAAGCGCTGGCATCATTTTCGCTCGTAGTTGTATCGGTGATCGTTGGCGAATCCCCCCCAATGACGGTGCCATTTTTTTTCCATACATAATGCAATGGCGCCGTCCCCGTTGCCACAACCGTGACAGTGATTGTATCCCCGGGGCAAAACGTCTGGTTTCCAGTAAATCCTGTGATGGCTGGTCCGTTGCAGGGGGGATTATTAACGGCCCGCCCCATAACACAGGTCAAAATGAGTACTGCGCCTGTTAAAAGACGACTTAAGGTCTGTTTCATGAATACGTTCCTCTGAATTCCCATCGAGTTTAAAATTATTGTCCCAGGTGTTGCAATGCCACCAGGGCAGCGGGTTTGAGCCGGGGTTCCGAACCGGCAGCAATTTGTTCCAAAACCGGTTTCACCTGGGCCCCACCCAATTCCCCCAAGGTGGCAATCGCTGCCAGGCGCAGCGGGGTGCTCTGGCTGGCATCCTGGGCCAAAGCCAGCGCCTCCGGCCCGGCCTGGGTCACCGTCAAGCGGCCACAAACTTGGATTGCAGTAATACGGGCCAGTTCGCTGGCGTGATCATCTCCGGCCAGCTTCAGCGCCGTCTCCCCAATACGATCCCGTTCCAATCCCGCATCGGTCTGGGCCAATTGCTGCAGGGCCAGCAGTGCCGTTCCGGCAATGCCACTGTCGGATTCTTGCGTGGTCTGCCACAACGTCGCCTGCAGCATGGCCTGTTCGGTTCCGTTCTCCTGCCCATAGACAGGAGTGACGTGCTGGATGGCATAATCGCGCATGACCGGGCTCTGATTGGTATCCTGATGAATCGCGACGAGCAGTTGCGCCAGGTCGGCGGGCAAGACCGGTTGTGAAACCAGTTTGTCCAACAGTTCATTACGCAACCAGTGTTCCCCGTCCGCGTAAGGTGGCACGGCCGTCTCAGGCGTTAACAAATACCGGTAAACGGCCACTATCTCCTCCCGGGACAGAGGTCTGGCAAGGTTGTGGGCTGCATCGACCCGATCCCGCACCAACCCGGTGGCGGACGCCGTCAGTATGGCTTTGAAGCTGTCGGGTATGGATTGCTTTTCCATGACCGATTGCACGAATGTTGCAGTCCGGGCGGCAATTGCCGCTTTGTCCGGGAGTATGACAGCGGGTTTGGCGGGGGGTGGTGTGGTATTTGCACTCTGCGCTACCGGTGGCTCTGTATCTTGCGTCCCGGGGGCGCGCTGCCACCAGACCAAGCCAGCCATGGCGGCAATTAACCCCATCGCCAGGATAAAAATATTGCGTTTTACCTTCATCCCGGGAGGTTTAATAAATGCCCACCGTATTGGTTCCCTGTTTCAGCGTCAGGATATGGCAATTGGCCGTGCTGACCCCCAACGGCATGACGAAGCGCACCGGACACCGGCCGAGAACGTCAAAGTCCTGGGCCTTCAGTTCACGATGGATCGTGCCGTCATCGAAGGTCACGCCGCCGGCAATGATATCAATGTTGGCGGTGATATTGGTGACTACGGGGCTGAGGATTACCAGCATCTCCACGAGCCGGCTGCCATCATCGTATTGCTCCACGACCCGGTTGTAGGTGTCCGGCGCCTCGAACACCCGGACTCCTTGGGCCTCACGGGAAGCAATGATGGGACCGTTGGCGCCAGCCCGGGCAATCATGGAACGCGGCGCGTTGTCGTCGATCACCAAGCCCAAGGTTCGCGTGCTGTTCGTGCCGGTCGCATCCGAGACCCGTTCCAGCCGCGAATCCTGTTCCAGAACCACCGCCGGCGGGAGGTTGGTCAACTCCCAGTTCCTGGCTTTTCCGGCCCAGCAGACCGGGGCCCCGGGAAAGGAATAATCCAACACTGAAACGGTCAGTCTGGTCGCCCGGCTCTGGCCGGCGGTAACTGCCGATGCCGCACTCAAAGTATAGTTGCCGGGAACATCAAACCGGTAAGGGATCGGCTGGTCCGCAGTGGTGCTGTATTGCGCCACACTCTGGTCGGGCCGGGTTATGGTGATCTGGATGGTCGTGTTGGAATCGCCAGACCCGCCCAAAAGCAAACTGTCACCCCGGCGGACCGTAAGATTGCCACTGACGCTGGTCAGATCCGTGGGCCACCATTGCAAACTGCGCGATTGGGTCCGGGCCCCATTTTGATAAACCGCCTGGAAAGCGGTGGCCGCCCCCGCGGCCAGCGGCACATTGAAATACCAGCGGTGGTCATTGACCGCTGTCGGCGCCGCCGCATTGCCCGGTCCACTGATCATGCCGCTCATTCCCGGGTAGGAATCGCGTCCCTCCAGGCACAGCGGGGAAACATAGCTGCCGATGACTGTGTTGGTGCCGTCCCAGCCCGACTCATCGGCGACCATGGCGTCCACCCAGTCTTTGATGCCGTTGGCATCGGCATCCGCACCGGAAACGGCCAACAACTTCACTTCTTTGATCCGCAAGCTGCTTTGGCTGGCGGCGCCATCCCAGAACACCCGCAGCGTATGCCCTCCGGCTTGCAGATACGGCAAAACCGCCTCTGCCGTGCCGTTGGTCCCGTACGTCGCGTTCAAGTCGTAGCGCCCCAGATCCTGGCCATCAACAGCCAGCCACAAGCGAAACTGGGTCACCCAGGGATTATACTGGTTCTGCGTACCCACCAGGTTCAGGACGTACTTATCTGCTTTTGCCAGTTGGAGCGGGAACTCCACGCCGCCCCGGCAATCCAAGGCAAAAATGTCATTGCCGTCCACCTGCCAGCGGCCCAAAAAGTTGGTCGCCTGGGCGCCGGTGACGCTCAATGCGACACTAATCTGGCCGATGCCGCGAACCGTGGCCCCACTCCGCAAATACTTGGTTTCAAAACCATCGGGCAGGCCATTGCCGTTGAGATCCTGATTATACGGATCCAACCGGTGCCGGTACTTCTCCAAATTGCTCAATCCGGAGTTGTCATAGTCCAGGCTGGCGTCATCAAACTGCGGATCCAACCCCGCGCCCATTTCCCAGGCATCAGGCATTCCATCCCCATCGGTGTCCGCTTTTGTCGGGTTGGTGTGCCGGCGGTACTCGCTCAGGTTCACAAGACCGTCACCGTCCGGGTCGGCATTGGCATCCACTCCCGTGTGCCCAAAATAAATTTGCTCCCAAAGATCAGGCAAGCCATTGGCATCCGCATCCGCGGGCTGGGAATAGAGCTGGCTTCCGGGCACCAGCCGCTCTGTCATCGAAGGGCCGCTCCATTTCAATTTGGTCAACGCCCCTTGCGTGCTGAAAGTCTCGACGCGGATCAAGTACCGCTGCCCCGCAACCAGGTCGAGGGGTTGGCCGCGCAGCGTGCCGCCGGGATGCCAGCGCCTCCAGCCGTCAATGATCAACTGCTCATTTACCCACACCCGGACCCAGTCCTGCTCCCGGCACTCGACACTGAAGGTACAGGGGCCGCTGACCATCGCCTGCACCTCTCCCGACCACGCGGCCCCGTGGCTGTTGGGATTGCTGTCGTCCACATCCGGGCCGTGCCCCCAATCCAGGTTCACATAATTCTCCACCCGATTGGTAAAACCAGGCAGATAAAGGAGGCTGTCGTTCCGATACCAGGCCAGCAATCCGTCACCGTCTCCCAGGACCAGTTGTGGCAGATCTCCCAAATCGGCCGGCGCCAGGACAATGTTGGTAAATTCCGCCGTGGCCACTTCGTTGGTGTCCGTGCCATAGTTATGCGCTGTGATCGCCGGGCCCAACAATACCTCGGGAGCCAGTCCCTTTAGCGTCTGCCAGGCGACCAGGGTCCAGTGAACCCCGTCGCGGGAGGTGTAGCCCCCGATAACGTCGCCATCGCGGGCGATTTTTAACCAACAGGGCGCCACCAGATTCGGGTCGCCATAACTTTCCTCCTCGTCCAGCCCGGCCTGGCTCCGCCATTGAAATCGCGGCGCCGCCCCGGGGGTCACCAAGATCATCGCGTTTCGGGCATCCCCATCGAGGTTCTCGCGGATCATCAGTCCGGCCTTGGCAAATTGGTTCGTGCTGTCAAGGGCGGTCACCTGCGCGATCATTTCCCCATTGGTGCCCAAAGGACGGTACAGGTAGTGGAAGGAATCCCGCGTCTGCCAGATGTCCCAGCCATGGCTCAGAATGGTAAACTTACCATTATCATAATGCGCGTCACCACGACTCCCGCCCAACCAGTCGATATCGCCATGTTTCCATTGAATGGGCACCCCCCATTCCAAGGCATTCGTCGGATCGCCATGGCGTTGCCATTCCTGGGCGACGGTCAGCCCGTTGCCGTTGGCAATGCTGCCGGGGTTGACCCCGGTGCGCCCGAAATAATGCTGTTCCCAGCGAAGGGGAAGGCCATTCGCGTCGGCGGTGGGCTGGGAATACAACTGGCTCTGCGGAATCACCCACAAGGGCGTCGAGGGGCTGCTCCACTGCAACTGGATGCTCGAATAACCGAGGTTTTGGAAATACTCGATGCGCAGGAGGTATTTTTGCCCGGCCACCAGGTTTATGGTGACGGAATTGGTTTCCGGAGTGCAGCGCATGTCTTCAATGAGCAATTTTTCATCCAGCCAGACCCGCACGCCGTCGTCCGCCCGGACCACCAGGGTGTACGGCTCCGTGAATTGCGCCTGCAGTTCCCCGCTCCAGCGGACCGCGAATTCCTCGGTCTTACGCCGGCCCAGCAGCTGCGCCGCCCGGTTTTGCACCTCCGCCGCTCCGGCCGCTTTTGGGTGGGTCAGCTCCCAAAAGTCGAAGTCCACCTGCGCGTCCACCCGGCTGATTTTCGGGCTGCCAAATAAATGGCGGTTGTTGAAATAATTTCCCTGCAATCCGTCCCCGGCGCCCACGAAGGGGTGCAGAACCTCATCGGGATTGACCTGACCCAGGCCGATGGAATCAAACCAGGCAGTGGACAAAGTGCCATCCCGATTGTGGCTGGTAACCGCCAACCCCACGGTGACCTGCTGCGGCAAACCATGGAGCACTTCCCAGCCCGCCAAGCTCCAGTGGGCACCATCTGCAGAAGCATATCCGCCAATCCAATCGCCTTGTCGAACTAGCTTCACCCAGCAGGGCGTTGCGGAGTTGGTGCTGCCCAAGGCCTGATGCGTCAATCCTCCCGCGTGGGCCCGACTCTGAAAATAAGTTCCCGCATTGGCGGCCAGCAGCATCATGGCATTGGCCGCGGCGGGGTCGAGGGATTCCCGAATCATGACCCCCGCTTTCACATAGTCATTCGTCCCTTGAATGCCCAAAACACGCGCTACGATCTGCCCGTCTCCGTCCAGCGAACGGTAAACATAATGAAAGGAATCTGATTTTTCCCAGATGTCTTCCCCCGAACTGCTCACGGCATAAACGCCGTTGGTATCCACTGCCGCTCCCCCGGCCCCAGCCGCGCCAATGACCGCCTGATTCCAAGCTGGCGGCGGCACTTCCTGGGCCACGACAGCCACGCGCAACGCCACCAAAAATATGCCTCCCGCCAGCAATGCCAGCAGGCCAACCGGAAGGGGAAAGAGTCGTTTCAATGTGCTCATAACTTCTTCAGCGGATGCTTCTAATTTCGGCCATAAACAAAAAATTGAACAAATAGATTTCCAATTGAAACACCAAGGCGACTAACCCTGAATATTTCCAGAATCGATTGCTATCAGAATCAATTGGAAGCGGCAGTTACGGTAGTATTGAAGAGTCCCGGAAGTCGTCCATACAAAATGAACATCTCCATTGCTTCGCCCTTACCCGAGGTGCTGCCCAGCATTATTTTGCGCTTCTGAAAACAGCCTCCCCTATCAGCGTCAACAGGAGAGTTCTGTCTGCTTAACCGTGTTTGATTTAGGATTGCGGACAAGATTCAATCTCAGCCAAAACTTTTGCAAGTAATTTTTTCAAAAGACAAAAATTGTAACTTTTTTGGAACGTCGGAAGTTTTTTCCCCAGCCTCAGCACTATCTCTGACGAGTATTAAACCATTGTCGCCTATCTTCGAAATCTTTGAAACGGACTTTGGACGCGTTGCCGCGATGCCCCTTTTTAATTCCGTCAAGTGGTTCGCTTTGCGTGGAACGCTGGGGAGATCAAAAGTATGGCAGCCGTAATTTGCCTGAGGTTGAATTTCAATCATGGTTGAAACTTAACAATAGGGGCCGGACAAAAACTGTCCGATGGTGTCACCTCCTCCAAAAAAATTCGGCAAGAAACTGGTTCGAGAACTAATTGCGCCACCTCAGTTATCGATTGGCTTTCAATATTGCAGTATTCTCCGAGCTTCGAATCCCACTCCTTCCGCCAGTTTCCTACCGCATTTTCGGGGTTTTGGGGACTTTCAGCCGTCAAAGTAAAACCCCGCCCCCGCGCCGCCCAGCACGGCGGCGTCACCAAAACAGTGGTGTATTATTTCAAACCAACGTTCCTGACCAGCCGCCAGGCAGTTCAGCCAAAAGTAGCTCAAGTTCGCTGTGCAGGGCTATGTCATTTTCAAAATCAACGCACACTGAAACGCACACTTCCTGAGTAAGAATGAGTAGAAGCCGGTTATGTCAGCTAGGCTTGACTAGCAGCTAAAATATGGCATTCTAAAGCAGGTTTGCTGCACATTAGCAGCTCAATTCCGACCCTCGCCTCCCGGCCAATTCATTGGATTTTCGGAGGATTTTCCGGCGGCGGAACCCCAAAAACGGCGTTTTGCCAGCAAAATTGCCAGCAGACCGGGTTTTGAGCCGCAAATCTGATAATGCCGCCCTTAACCCGCGTATTGCCGGCAATAGTTCGCTAACGAAACCGTCCTCGTCTGTGCCAGGCTCACAACATGAATCATGACGTGAAGCCGCAATATCGCCTCTACCAACGTAGCAACGGAAAATTCTATGCCCAGCACTGCCTGACCGGACGCCAGCAGTCCCTCAAAACCCGCGACCAGGCCACCGCCGAACTCCTGTTGACCGGCCTCAACGAAGGCACCCGCGACGCGCAAGTCAGCCGGGAAGTCGGCCTGGCCTATCAGTCATGCTCTGATCCGGATGCCAAGAAACGCACTTGGGCCTGGGTGTTCGAGGAAGTCCTCAAAACCAAATCCCAGGACACCGACAATTACCGGCGCTGGACCGTGGCGCTCAAAGACCGGGCCTTTGCCAGCATCCGTACCCTCCCCCTGATCGACACCCGGGCCGAGCATTTCCTAAAAATTCTGCACGAGGGCACGGTTTCCACGAATGTCTTCCTCCGGCGCATCCACAGTTTCGCCGTGGACATGGCGTGGCTGGCCCGGCCGGTCATCGTCAAACGGCAATGGCCCAAAGTGAAGCATAAGAAGAAACGGGCAATCACCCGGGAGCTCATCCAGCAGATCGGTCCCTTCAAAATGCGGACCTGGCATTGAAAGCTTGCTGCGAAGCGGTCAAGCAACACGCGGAGTTCATGGAGGCGGGCTCGTGATTTCCGGTCCGCCGTGACCTGGGCCATCAACTTCTCAACGGCGTCCGGACCAGCAGAAACATGTCTTTCATACTCAACAGAGCGATGACTTAAACTGTCAGTAAATCGCGACTCTGTTGAAAACCACAAAAAAAGTGGTGCCGGTGGTGGGACTCGAACCCACACGACTTTTTATAGTCCCAGGATTTTAAGTCCTGTGCGTCTGCCATTTCGCCACACCGGCGCCCGGCGGCAGCCGTACATTCGCAAAACTCCCCGCCCCGTGCAAGCTGCCGATTTGCCCAACCGCTTATACTAATCACCGATAACCCCGCCGCCAAATCCGATGCCCCGGCGCCCGTCCAGCCCGACGCTCAGCCCCTGTGCATGAGCTGCCTGTTTCCGAATCACCCGGCAGACCACTTCTGCGCCAAATGCGGCGCGCCGTTGACTTCGTATGCGGCGACGGCCCCGTTCGAATCAGCTTTTGCTAAGGGGCACGCGTACCGGCAGGCGACCGAAAAACCCCGCCGCCTCATAGTCGTACTGGGCATGTGGATGATTTTCGGCCCCATCGCCGGTGGTGGGATCACGATGATAGTCCTGAGCGCGGGCGACCCGCTGCAAACCATTATCGGCTTGGGCATGTCGGCTCTATCCGGGGCCATCATCGCCAAGACCACCTGGAATTATTGCGTGCGCAAAGCGGGAAACAGTCAACCCAAGTAATACCTCCGCAGACCTCGGACCTGACACCGCGCCACCTGACTGAAAACCGCCCCCATTAGGTCTTCGGCCTGGCTACTGGTGCAAGCGGAAGAACTGTTGCGGCAGGGCGGCATCCACGGTCACGGTAAACTGCTGCCCCTGCCTGCTCCAGGCATTGGTGGCGGTTATCCAGGTTGGCGCAGCCAGATTGGTGGTGGATTCCAAGGTGAAACCGCTGAAGTTGGTGGACCAACTGAACTGGACGTGACCGGCGGAGCCGGGCTGAACGCTTAATTTGGGCGAGGAACTGAGCGTGGCCTGAATTCCTGTGGAGTCATATAAAAAATTATTACCGCCGTATCCCACTTCGAAGTCAACCCGGTCATTGGCCTGCAGCACCAGGTTGGTAGTGAAACTGGGACCGGTCCCCGGCCCGAACCCATTCACCGAACCGTCAAAAATGAGTGAATCATTGACCAGCACATGCACATCCGTGCTGGTGCCCACGATATCCGCGCCGACAAAAGCCGCCTGCAGCAGGTAGTTTCCCGCAGCCGGGGCCGTAAACCGGTAGATGCTATACTCATTGTTCGGGCCGGGATGAAAGCAAGCCTGATGCGGGGCGAGGTTCGGGGTGCCATCACCCGCGGTAGTGGCATGGTCCGTGGTGTTGTAAAAAAGTGCGGGGGCGCCGAGGGAGATATTGTGTCCCCATCCGATAACACTCGCGGTGCTGGCGGAATTGTCCGTGTAAAGAATCAGGCTGCCGCCCAGGGTGGTGGCATAGCCGTAACTCCACACTCCGTTTGGATTGGCGTTCGTGGAGAAATCGGCGGCAACGTCATAAGTGCCCGCAAGAACGCGCCCGGTCGAGGCAAATGAAACGGCGACAACAATGGCGATTAAAAACTTTATATTCACGATCGGAATGCTCCTTTTTGGTACCCGGCGAGCGAAAAATTAATGGGATTTTAATGAGAAGCAAGCGGTTTGTTCTCGCGCCATAAGTTCCCGGCGCGCGGCCTTCAGGCCGCTTCAGCGTGACAGTGTAGAAGGCGTCGAAATTCCTCGAAGCCCTCGGCGCGGCAGCCGTTGCAGCGGCGTGAACGCCGCACCCCGCCGCAGACAATGGGTAATCTCCGGGCTGTCTTACTCCGAATGCCTGCGAGCATTAAGCGCAAATGGTGAAAACCGACCCTTTATGTGGCGAATCCGTTTATTGATCGCTTCTAAACGGCTTTGCCTTGAGCATTAATGCGCCAAGAGCAGTTACAACAACAGCTGAACCGATTGTCAAAATCGCTTCGACTGTGTCAAGTCTTTGAGGTGAGGCAATTGCCGCTATAACTGCCCACACAGAAAGAATTGACCCCACTGCAACAAATCCAACTCCTGTTACTTTTGCGGCGCAATTTATTATGAGCCAATGGCGTTTTCGTCCTTTGTGCATTTAAATAAAGATATTTAGTGCCTAAAGGGGTCGCAGTCAGGTTTGAACCACCACCCGCTCCAGTTGATATTCTTCATTGGCGCAGTTGGAGCTAGGGTTGAGGGGCCGAGTTCAAGTGCGAAAGCAACTTGATAGACTCCATTATCTTTTTCGCAGTTGTCACATCCTTATCGAAGCTGTCGCTTGGATTAAGCATTCCGTCAATGGTTAGAACGGCGACCGAAGCGCAACCACGCCGGGCCAGCGATATGGTCCGCGAATGCGGAACCGGAGACGCCGTCCCGTGTTGCCTGCAGCAAATGTTAGGCTTCTCGAACATACGCTTCCCGAATCCTAAACCAAAGCAGTGGATAAACCAGCCATCCGATTTCAAATGGAAAAAAACGATAAACGTGCTCCATAATGCCGACCATAAAAAATATCAGCAACGGCAGGAGAAACACCAGGTGCAACCAGTATCCAAAGATGACGGCTTTCCGTTGGGGAATAGCTGGCCAAAGTAATGCCGCAGCGCCTAACGCATAGCAGACACACCAGACAGCCACAAACAAACCGAGTACCGCAGCAACATCATTCGAACCGGAATTAATGACCCAAATTTCAAAGTAACGGTCGGCTAATGCGCCAAGCTGTGCAAGGGTGCCGACGCAAAACATGGCGGCCGCGGTTTGGGCAACCTGCCGACCACGCCAAAACGTCAGCACAAATGCAACGAGAAATGTGATGCCGACGATCCATTTTGCGGTAGCCATAAAATGTGTCCCGATCATAGGAATCCTAACAGATAATGGGCGGCTGCTGTTGCAGTCCATCCTTTGTCATGGCAGCAACGCTGCCACCGGGCACGGTATCGTGTTCATAAAGGGGTCGCACTTTTTGCACTTTGGCGCAATGGCATCCGAAAGCTGCCGGCATTGGCGATGGACTTCAGCCGGTTCACATCATTGTAATGCCGCGGGGTAATCATGCGGTTGGTGCTGCTCTGTTTGCAGGCAATCTGTTCCACCCACGGCAGGTTGGCAAGGGGCGAATCTGTGGCGGCGTATCACCCCGGCGGGGCTGGAGTTTTACCGGGCGACGCAACCCACAGTTGAAACTGTGGGCTATTTTCAAACGTGCCGGTGGCACTAGGCAAATCCATTCTAACCGCGAACCATGCGAAAAACGCGAACGGATGCCGAATGGGGCAAAAAGCAGAACATAAATTAGCTGACTCGCTTACTGGATCGGCTTGCCGGAAAGCGCGGTGCCATCCATCGCCCGCAAGGACCAGCCGCCCGGACGCACGGTAAACGTGACGCTTCCAGTGGTGCGCGTGTACAGTATCGGAATATGCCGGCGGGCGAGGCGTTCTTGCAACGCTTCGCTGGCCCGGCGGGTGGCGGGAAATTCCGAGTCGGTCACCACCACCACCTGCGGTTGCAGGACGTCCAACAAATCTTCGCCCAGCGGTTCGCCTTGCTCCGGCAGGCCGGTCACCACAATGTCCGCGCGCAGGGCCGGATGGCGTTCCAAAAAAGCCCGCTGCCCGGCAGTTCCCAAATCAGACAATAACACGATCCGCGTGCCGGCCAGGGTACCGGCCAGCACGAGGGCGCCGTCGTCCGCCCGGGAAAAGTTGTCGGCCGGCGCGGGATGCAACACCTGCCAATTGCCCGAGGTGCCCAAAGTATCGCCCGCGTTTTTTTGCACCCACCGTTGCGGGGCGGCGGCCAGGCTCTGGATAAAGCGCCGGTACACCGCCGAGCGGTACGGCACGGAACTGGTCACCACGCGCGGCACGGCAAATTCGCGGACCAGTTGCTCCCCGCCGCCCATGGATTTCACGTCGCCGTGGGACACCACCAGTTGCGGCAGCCGGTCCACGCCCTGCGCCTGCAGGAACGGGATGGTGACAAATCGGGCCGCCGATTCGTTGCCGCCATCCAGCAACCAGTCATCACGGGAGCCGGGAGCATCAAAATAAATGCCGCTGCCGCCGTTCAACGGCAGGATGGTCAATTTCAGCGCGGCCCGGTCGGTCAGCCACAGGGTCAGGCAGGCGGCGCCCAGCAATCCGATGCCGGCGAACACCCAACCCCGGATGCGGGGCCGCCGCCAAAGGCCGGTCATCACGGCCAGCAGCGTGGCGTAATACAGGATCAGCGTCAGATACGACGGCGTGGCCACCCGCCAATGGCCGCCGGGAATTTCTGCCGCCCAGCTACTCACCAACAGCATCAGCTTCATCGACAGCCACGATGACGAATTAAATACCTCTGCCAGCGCCGGCCACCAGCCGCCGACCAGCAAACTGGCCAGGTTACCCGTCAGCGTCAGCCCCGCCAGCGGCACAATGGCCAGGTTGGAGAGCAGGCTCACCGGCGTGAACAGGTGAAAATACCAGGCGACCAGCGGAATGGACCCCAGCCACGCCGCGAGCGAAGTGGTTAGCGCGGCGGTGAGCCAAAATCCCACGGGCCGCAGCAGACGTTGCCAGCGCGGTCGCAGTTGGTCGGGCAGCAAGGGGTCGGACGCCAGCCAGCGGCGGCGGAGTTTGTCCAGCACCGGCGCGAACAGGGCCAGGCTCAGCACCACGGAAAATGAAAGTTGAAAGCTGGCCTGAAACAATTGCTGCGGTTCCCACACCAGAATAATCAATGCGGCGGCGGCGAGGGAATTGAGCAGATCACTGGGACGCTTGAGCGTCCACCCAGCGATGACGATGGACATCATCACGGTCGACCGGATAGCCGAGGGCTGCCAACCGGTGACGGCGGTATAAAACCAGATGAGCACAATCACCAGCGGCCCGCCATATTCGCGCGGCACCCGCAGCACCCGCAGCAGGGCTACCAGAATTCCGGCAATCAAAGCCACATGCAGTCCGGAAATGGCGAAGATGTGCATGGTGCCGGATTCCATGAAGGGCATGGCGATTTCATTGGTCAGCCCGGTCTTCCAGCCCAGTGTCATGGCCCAGAGCAGGCTCACAGCCTCATCGTCCGCGGGCAAGCCCAGCCCCAGCGTCTGGCGGGCCCAAGTTTGAAACCGGTCCGTGAGCGGCGGCGGGCCCGCGGGCATGGGGCGCTGCCAGTCGTTGGGCCGGGCCTGCAATTGGTAATAGATGCCCTGCCGCCGCAAATAGGTGCGGTAATCAAACAGGCCCGCGGCGACGGGTGGCGGAGGTTGCCGCAGCACGCCGAAGATTTCCACCGGCTGCCCCGAGTAATAATCGTCGGGCAACGTTCCCGCGGTGCTGACCGCCATCACGCCTCGCGCGGGCTGCCAGTCCTGATCGGGCAACCGGATGGCCGTCACCTCCACCCGGGCGAGCATCCGTCCCGTGAGGGCGGCATCGGTGTCGTAGAAGCGTGCCACCGGCGTGGCCACCAGCCGACCGCGCACCGCCGCCAGCACGGTCTGGTCGCGGAGGAGGGTTCGCAAATCGTGGGGTGAAATGATGGCGGTCTGTTGGGTGAGATTGACCGCGCCGGCGAGAAAAATAACTGCAACCAGCAATAACGGGCGCAACCGGCCCCACGCCAGGGCAACCACCGCCAGCGACAGTGTGATCCCGAGCAGCGGCACCAGCGGCAGCGGCAAGGAATCCGCAAAGCAAATGCCCCCGAGATAAAGCAGGCCGACCAGTGCGAGCGGTTTTTGTAATCTCCAGCTCATGGTTTCCCGCCGGGTTCGGACCGGCTTACCAACGGCGGCGCCACCGGCGCCACCCCCATAACAAGACCAGCGCCAGCGCGGCGCCGCAGGTATCAATCACCACGTCATGCACCCGCGCCTCGCGGGTGGGCACGAACGCCTGGTGAAATTCGTCGGTGGCCGCGTACAACGCCGCGAGCAGCACCGTCCATCCCGCCAGCGGCCAGTTCCAGGGCCGGGGATCCCGCCGCACGGGACGCCGCAAGGCTCGCCACAGGAGCAGCGCCAAAATTCCATATTCGGTCACATGCGCGACCTTGCGGCAGGCGAACACCACTTCGTCGCGAGCGGCGGCCGACATTTGGGGAAAGAGCCAGCGCAGGATGGGTTCGATGATGCGCGAGGAATGCTGCCCGGACTGGGCGTCGCTGGAGGCGCCGAAGACCACGGCCATCCAGAGCACCACCGGCAACCAATATTTCAAGAACGTTTTGGCCTGAGACACGCGGAGATGGAAACAGTTTTTGCATTTTTGACGCAAGCCATTCCGCCGAAAAAATGTCACCGAAAATCCGCTTTCCTAAACACGGCGCGGACCACATGCTGGCCGCATGTTGAAACTTGGAGTGAACATTGACCACGTGGCGACGCTGCGCGAAGCGCGGTATCGCGGCCAGCCCGCCGGCGAACCGGACCCGGTGGCCGCCGCGCTCACCTGCGAAGCCGCCGGTGCCCAGGGCATCACCGCCCATCTGCGCGAAGACCGCCGGCACATGCTGGACCGCGACATCTGGCAACTGCGGGAACGCATCGGCACCCGGCTTAACCTGGAAATGGCGAACGTGCCGGAAATCGTGGACATCGCGCTCCAAGTAAAACCGGCCATCGTCTGCATCGTCCCCGAACGGCGGCAGGAAGTCACCACCGAGGGCGGCCTGGATGTGGTGGCGCACGAGGCGGCCATTGCGGCCACCTGCAAAAAAATGAGTGCCGCAGGCATTGAAGTGAGCCTGTTCATTTCGCCGGATGCGGCACAGATTGCCGCGAGTGCCCGTACCGGCGCGCAATTCATTGAACTGCACACCGGCCGCTTTGCCGAACATTTTCAAGCACATCCCACCGATGAATCCGAGCTGCAACGGCTCATCGCCGCCGCCACGCAGGCGCACGCGCTCGGCCTGCAGGTGAACGCCGGACATGGCTTGAACTACGTGAACCTGCCGTTGCTGCACCGCGTACCGCATCTGGTGGAACTGAACATCGGCCACAGCATTGTGAGCCGCGCGGTTTTCACCGGCCTCTTGCAAGCCGTGCGCGACATGCTGAAGCTGATGCAGGGGTATCCCGGGTGAACCGGATGGCGCCGGCGCATCGCCGGCATTAGGCCAGTTACCGCTGCGGCTGGGGAGGGACGATGAAGAACAGCGGCGTGAGCGCGTAAAGGATGAAGGCGGCTTCCACGTTAAGCCACGCCACCGCCGCGCCTGCCAGGTAGGAGCCCACGCCCACGAATGATTTACGGATGATGTGCGGGTCCTGCGTGCCCACAAATTCCGCCTTGAGCAGGTGCTTCAAAATGTAGGCATGCACCGCAATGAACAATAGCGTGTTGAATGCCATCACCACGCCAAACAGCGTTACCGCCAGCGGATTCTCCGGATATTCCCCCAACAGAGCCGTGGGAAAGGGAATGAACGACTGGAACATCAGGAAAATGGAGTTAAGCCAGATGAGGGCATAGTTGGCATGCCGCGCCAGCCCGATGATGTGGTGGTGGTTCAGCCAGAATTTGCAAACAATCACAAAGCTGATGAGCCAACTGCAAAACTTGGGCAGCAGTTCGATCAGCCCGTGACCCAGTTCGCGGACACTGTGCGGTTCGGAAAGGACCGGCACCTTGAGTTCCAACACGAGCAACGTCACCACGATGGCAAACACGCCGTCGCTGAAGGCTTCAAGCCGGTTGAGCCGCAGTTCGCCGCGGGCAAAGCGTTCGAGGAAGCGCATAAACACTCCGGCGCAGGGATATTTCGAGATTGCTTGCAGGTCAAGCCGCGATTGCCGAAACTGCCGGCCCATGATTCTCGGCATCGGCACGGACATCATTGAAGTGGACCGCATCCGCGCTTCCTACGAAAAATTCGGGGAGCGATTCGTCAACCGCATCCTGCGGCCCTCCGAGATTGCCTACTGCCTTTCGCACAAAGCCCCCGCCCCCTTCCTGGCGGTGCGCTTTGCCGCCAAAGAAGCCATCTCCAAGGCGTTTGGCACGGGCATTGGCGCCCAGTTGGGCTGGCTGGACATGGAGGTGGGCCGCCGGGATTCCGGCGAGCCGTTTGTGATCTTGCACGATGGCGGGCAGAAATTGCTGGAACAACGCGGCGGGCAGACGGTGTTCCTCACCTTGAGTCATACCCAGAATTACGCCACGGCGGTAGCGGTGCTGGAAGGCCGCTGACGGCGGAACCACCCGCATGCTTCCGGCTCACGCCGCTGGCAACAGATGAAGTTGCGGCGCGGTGGTGGCGGTGAGCGGGTTGACGGCGAATTGCCCGGCCTCCAGCCACCCCAGCCAGGCGGTAATCAGCCGCAGAACGGCGGCGAGGTCGAGCCGGTCATGGATGGCGGGATACTTTTGCAGGTTGGCCTCCGCCAGCCGGAACAGGGCGGCGGCGGGGCGCAGGCGGTTCTTTTGCAGGTGCACAAACGCCCCCGCCAGTTGGATGAGGCCCTTGTGATAGGCATAATTGGCCGCCGCGCGGTCCTTCAGCCAGAGTTCCTCCAGGACGTCATGCGCCTCGAAAAACAAGCCCTGGTTGAAACATTCAAAGTATCCCAAATAATGGGCATCCAGGTCCTGCCCCCGGCAGGACTCGATTAAAGCTGCAATTTTACCGCTCTTTTTGCTCATAAGCTCCCGGACTTGAAATTGACAACTCCCCCGCCCGACTGCAACACTTCCCGCACATGTCGAAACCCGCATTAGGACGTGGCCTTGGCGCCTTGCTGGGCGGTTCGTCGCCGGTGAAACCGCCTGCTACTCCAGTTCATGCTGCCGCAACTCCGGCAGCCGCGCCGGCCCCGGTCGCCGATTCCCGGGAACGGGTCGAATTGGTCCCCCTGCAACGCATCCGCCCCTGCCCGTTTCAACCCCGGAAAGATTTCTCTGCCGAGAGCCTGCGGGAACTGGCCGATTCCATCAAGGAACAAGGCATTGTCCAGCCGCTGATCGTGCGCGACCAGGGCGACCACCTGGAACTCATCGCCGGCGAACGCCGCTGGCGCGCCGCGCAAAGCCTCAGCCTCGCCGAGGTGCCGGTGATCATCCGCACCGCCGACGACCGCGCCGTGCTGGAACTCGCGCTGATTGAAAACCTGCAACGCGAGAATCTCAATCCGCTGGAAGAGGCCAACGGGTACGCGCAGCTCATCGAACAATTTCAGCTCACGCAGGAGGAGGTCGCCCTCAAAGTGGGCAAGAGCCGCACGGTGGTGGCCAATGCGCTGCGCCTGCTCAAACTGCCCGCCTCCCTACAAAGTTATCTGCGCGACGGCCGCCTCTCCGTAGGGCACGCCAAGGTCATTCTCGGGCTGGCCACGGAGAAATTGCAAAAGGCCGCCGCCGACCGCGTGCTGAAGGATGGTTTCAATGTCCGCCAGACCGAACAACTGGTGACCAAGTTGCAGGGCCGCGCGGCCGGGGTCACCTCCGCGCCGGTCAAGTTGCCGCCCGTGACCACCGACACACACATTGCCGACCTGGAAGCCCGGTTGCGCGAAACGTTCGGCACCAAGGTCCTGCTGCGTTACACCCAGGGCAAGGGAGCGGTGGAAATTTCGTATTACTCAGACGCCGAATTGGAACGCATCCTGCAACTGTTGGGAGTTACTGCCGCATGATTTTGCCTGTTGTCAAATACGGCCATCCGGTACTGCGCAAGAAGGGCGCACGTATCGAGGCCATTACCCCCGAAGTCAAGGCGCTGATCGCCGACATGATTGAAACCATGCACGATGCCCTGGGTGTGGGCCTGGCGGCGCAGCAAATCGGCCAGGCGCTACAACTGACCGTGCTCGACGTGCGCGAAGTCAAGGACCGCCCCTCCACCATGACCGTGGCCGGCAAACTGGTGGACCTCGCCGCCCACATGCCCCTGGTGCTCATCAACCCGGAAATCAAACCCACCGGCGCGCCGGACACCGGCCCGGAAGGTTGCCTGAGCTTCCCCGAAATTTACGCCGACATCACCCGTCCGAGCGAGACCGAGGTAACCGCGCTGGACGCGGAGGGCCGGACCATCCGTTTTCATTGCGACGGCCTGCTGTCGCGCGCCGTGCAGCACGAGGTGGATCATTTGAACGGCATCCTGTTCATTGACCGGATGGAGAAGGCAACCAAAGAGGAACTAAAACCCGAACTGGCCGACCTGCAGGCCGCCACCAAGGCGGTGCTGGCAAAAAAATCCTGAGCAACAAACTTATGCCCAAAACTTCCAGCCGCGCGGCCGTGCCCGCCGCCAAAACCGTGTTTCTCGTGGAGGACCATCCGGCCTTCCGCGAAGGAATGGTGCAAATCCTCAATGGCGAGCCCGACCTCAAAGTTTGTGGTGAAGCTGGCAGCGCCGAGGAGGCGTTTCCGGAAATCGCGCGGCTCAAGCCCGACCTCGTGCTGGTGGATATCAGCCTGCCCGGCAAGACGGGGCTCGAGCTTATCAAGGCCATCCGCGCCACCAAACAGGCGGTCAAGCTGCTGGTTATTTCCATGCATGACGAGGCGCTCTACGCCGACCGCGTGCTCCGGGCCGGGGGCGACGGCTACATCATGAAACAGGAGGACCCGGAGGAGATCATGCTCGCCATCCGCGACGTCCTGAACGGCCACATTTACGTCAGCGAAGTGGTGCTCGCCAGCCTGCCCGCCACGTCCGTCCGGGGCCGGAAACAGGCCAAGAAACGGCTCATTGATACCTTGGCCGACGAGGAACTGGAAATCCTGGAACTGCTCGGCCGCGGCCGCAGCAACCAGGAGATTGCCCTGCAACTGGGCGTGGATGAAACCGCTTTCAACGCGCAATGCGGTCAGTTGGAGCGCAAGCTGAATTTCAAAGGCCGAAACGAACTCATCCGTTACGCCGTGTGCTGGGTGGAAACCGGAGCTACTTAAACCACAGCCCCGGTTACTGCCTCACTTCGCCACGCCCCAGTACAACTGCGCCCGCACCGGGCAATGGTCGCTGGGGAACTGGCCATCACGGGAGAAGGTCAGAATTTCAATCCGGTCGGCCGTCACCGCGCCTCGCGTCAGGATCCAGTCGATGCGTTCGCCGTCGTGCGGAACTTCCTTAAAATCATTAAAAGTGCCCAAGCCCTCACCCTGCCGCTCGGAGGCCGTCTGCCAGGTGTCTTTGAAATAGCCGTCCTTGGTCAGGATGTCGTAGGCGGCTTCGCGTCCGGCCCCGGCATTGAAGTCACCCACCAACAGCACGGGCAGGTCCGTTTTTAATGCGGCAATGCGTTGCCGCACCAGAGTCGCGCTTTTTTCGCGGGCGACTGCCACGGCATTGTCGAAGTGGGTATTGAAAAAGTAGAATTCGCGGTGCGCCAACCGGTCGCGGAATTTCACCCAGGTGGCCATGCGCGGCAACGAAGTGCCCCACGTGATTGAGCCCACTTTTTCCGGCGTATCCGACAGCCAGAAACGACCGGAATCCAGCGGCTCCAGCCGTGATTTGAGATAGAACACCGCCGCGTATTCGCCGCGCTTGCCGCCCTCCCGGCCCTCGCCGATCCAGCCGTAGTCAGGAAGGTCAGACGCCAGGTCAGCCAACTGCGCCGTCAAGCCTTCCTGCGTGCCCATCACGTCCGGATGCGCCTGCAAGATGAGTTCGCGCATCAACGGCCGGCGGGCGGGCCAGGCGTTCGGCGGCGTGTCGCTCGCATAGCGCAGGTTGTACGTCATCACGCACAATTCGTTGCTGGAAACCGAAGCTGCCGGTTGCGCCAACGTTGAACTCGTCATCGAAGCCAGCAGCAAGAATGACATCAAATCAAGAACTACTTTGCAGGGATGAATCATAAATGGAGCGTAACTTCCGGCACGGATTGCGCCAACTTCAAATCCGGAAGATGTCGGCCATTACGGTTTGCTCCGGATGTATTCCACCAGGCCGGCATCAATGTATTGACCGCCGGAAAATTGGTGGCAATGAATGGCCAGTTCGTTGCGGCCCGGATGCAAAGCCTTAACCGCGGCCGCAGACAACGGCACTTCGATATATGCCGTCGTCCGCCGGGGCAATTGTGCCGCCAGCACGCCGTTCA
>DATJIU010000136.1:0-19838 GCA_035492855.1 Dongiaceae bacterium
CGCCATTGATAAAACCGCGGGGCTGGGGGTGAAGTACATGAGCATTTCCGGGAGTGTCATTCTGGACGGCACCAACCGCATCAGCACGTTGAGTCTCACGCCGCAACAACGGGAGACCATTCTCGCAAAACTGAAGGCCGATGGCCTCCACGACAAATTCGTCAACATCGGGGTGGTGGCGTTGTCCAAGAATGAAGCGGAAAGCCGCAAGGTGTTTGAGTTCGCCCGGCAGTTTGGCATCGATACCCTCGTGTCCGAGCCGCCGCTGGATGCCTGGGACACCGTGGAAAAACTGTGCAAGGAATATAACATCCGCGTGGCCATTCATAACCACCCCAAGGGACATTCCATTTATTGGAATCCGGACACTGTGGCTGAGGTCATCAAAGGGCGCAGCCATTTGATTGGGGCCTGCGCCGACATCGGCCACTGGATTCGCTCGGACCTCAATCCGGTGGATTGCCTGAAAAAACTGGATGGCCGGGTCATTTGCCTGCATTTCAAGGACCTCAATGAGTTTGGGCCCCAGGCGCATGACGTGCCCTGGGGTACCGGCGTGGCGAACAGCAAGGCCATCATGGCGGAACTCAAACGGCAGAATTTCCACGGCGCGTTCTGCGTGGAGTATGAATATCACTGGGACAATTCCGTGCCTGAAATTGCCCAATGCGTGAAATTCTTCAACCAGACCTGCGCGGAGTTGGCGCCGCCGGAAACACATTGAACTTTTTTGGCGGGTTTGTCGTCTGATAGATGTTGAAAATACTTTGCCAATGACTTTGCCCAATTCGTCTGCCCGCCCAACTTCCCGGCTTTCGCGCCGGAACTTTTTGCAAAACTCCCTGCTCGCCGCCGGTGCGACCATGCTCGCGGCGCCCCAGGTGTTGCGCGCCGCCAGCCCGGAAAACCCGGTGCGGGTGGCGTTGATTGGCGTGGGCGGGCAGGGGACCGAACGGCTCAAGGAGGCGTTGGCCTGCGGGGCGAAGATCCTGGCCGTTTGCGATGTGGATGACAATATGCTCGCGACCGCCGCCACCCGGGTCTCGGCGCAGCAGGCGGCGCCGACGATGTACACCGATTACCGCAAATTGTTGGAGCGGGAAAAGGATGTGGAGGCGGTCATCATTGCCACGCCGGACCACTGGCACGCCCGGGTTTCGCGAGATGCCATGCAGGCCGGCAAGCACGTGTTCTGTGAAAAGCCCCTCACGCACACCGTGGCCGAGGCGCGAGAAATCCGCGAGCTGGCCCGCCGTTCCAAAGTGGTGACGCAGATGGGCAATCAGGGCAGCGCCACCAAAACATTGCGGCGGGGCGTGGAAGTCATCTCGGCCGGAGCCATTGGCACAGTGCGGGAGGTTTTTGTGTGGGTGGCCAAGAGTGGTTCGTTCAAACCGGGCCAGGCGGCGCCTGAGGGCAGCGACCCTGTGCCGGCGGATTTGCATTGGGACAACTGGATCGGCCCCGCGCCATTTCATCCCTACAAAAAGGGCATTTATCATCCGCGCGCCTGGCGGGCCTGGTACGACTTTGGCGGCGGCTCCATGGGTGACTGGGGCTGTCATGGCCTCAACTTGCCGGTGCGCGCCCTGAACCTGGGCTATCCCACCGCCATCACCCCGGACGTGGCGGAGAACAGTGTGGTATGCTATCCGAAGGATGTCCGCATCCGGTTTGATTTTGGCGCGCGCGGTTCCCTGCCGCCGGTGACGCTGTGGTGGTACGACGGCGGCCGCCTCCCACCGGTGGAGGTCATTCCCGACGGCGTGCTGGACCATTACGGGCAGGTGCCCAATGACGGCGTTTTGGTTTTGGGCGACCGGGGATTCACTTTTGGCGCGCCGCATCCGGGGTCGGAATATATCCAGTTGCATACCGAGCCCAAAATGTCCGGCATTCTCAACCATCCGGGCACCCGGGATATCGCGGCCACGCTGCCGCGCAGCCCGGGGCACATGCAGGAATGGCTGGACGCCTGCCGGGGAAACGGGACGCCGTATTCCAATTTTGAGGTCGGCGGCATGCTGACCGAGATCGTATTGTCCGGCGTGGTGGCGCTGCGCGTGGGCAAAAGAATTGAGTGGAACGGCCCCGAGATGAAATCTCCCGATGCCCCGCAAGCCGAACCCTTTATCCAGACCGTGCCGCGGGCGGGTTGGGCCTGAGTGCCCGCCTTAATCCAACCGGCCTTTTCCGTTGGGGCTCCGCAAAAATTGGGTAAAATTGATTGACGCTAAGGGCGGTGGTTTGTAGATTGCGCGCCCGTTCAAAAACGGCATCCAGAGTAGCTCAATGGTAGAGCACGCGGCTGTTAACCGTGTGGTTGAAGGTTCGAGTCCTTCCTCTGGAGCCAACTTTTCTACCACTTCGCCCAACTTTTCCGAACCTTGTTCCATCCCGGTTTTGCCCCATGAAATGGACCGTATTTAAGCTTCGGTGACTCTCATCGGAAGTGGTGTAGTAACATCGGCTGCAAAATGGCGGGAATCGCGACAAATTCGAACCGGTGTGGGGAGGCATTTGTCCAACGAGCGAAACCGCATCCGAAGCTCAGTAACTCATAATCGGAAAAAACCACGTCCGGGCGGGGTGGCGCAACATGTGCTGAAAAACCAATGGCGTACACTGGATTTTCCTGCTTAAAAAAATTCAGCCATGAAAATCGAACCGGCGGTAAAATGGAAAATGGCTGCGGTCAGCGTGGCCAGCTTGTTTGTGATGGCGGGCATTGATTATGCCACCGGTTATGAACTGATTTTTTCCGCCGCCTACCTGGTGCCGATGGCCTTGTGTGCCTGGTATCTGGGCCGGCGGGCGGTCTGGCTCATGGCCCTGGCCAGCGGGGCGGCGACCTGGCTGGTGGATGCCCTCTCGCACCATCCCTATTCCCATTACCTGATCCAGTATTGGAACAGCTTCACCTGCTTTTTGGTTTCACTGGTCACCGGCCTGTTGATCATCCGGCTGCGCGGGGTTTTGGAGCAGCAACGGCAGGTTAACCAGGAGCTGGAAGCCACGCTGCGAAAGCTGGAGGAGTCCACGGACCGGATTCGCCAATTGCAAAATGGCCTGCAAGTGGTCTGCGCCTGGACCAACCAAATCAAGGTGGGCGACCAATGGATGACGCCCGACGAATTCTTAAGCTCGCAACTGCAACTCAAAATCAGCCACGGCATGTCGCCAGAGGCCACCCGGCAGTTTGAGCAGGAGATCCGGTCAGTTGGCGAAACTGAAACGCCTCGCCCAAAGAGCGAGGCGTAGTGTCTTGATTTGGCGAATCAATCCCACCGCATCAACCCCGGTTCAGCGCGCTCAGCACCGCCCGCACGGAGGCGAGTTCGATGTTGGTATCCACACCGGCGCCCCAGCGGGTCTTGCCGTCGGCGAACTTGACCTGGATGTACGCAATGGCGCTGGCGGTCTCGCCCGCACTCAGGGCATGCTCGCTGTAGTTTGCAATTTCAAAGCGTGGCGCGTCCGTTTGCCCGAAGGCCTGCACCAAGGCCGCCAGCGGGCCGTTGCCGTTGCCGCTCAGGGCGATTTCCTTGCCCGCACGCAATACCTTGGCCTGGCAGGTCACCGCGCCATTTTTGCTGATGGTGCGGAAGCTGCGCAATTCCCATGGCGTGGTGCGTTCCACGTATTCTTTCCAGAACATGGCCTTCAATTCCGCGCCGCTGACCTCGCGGCCGAGGCGGTCCACCGCGTCGTTGGCGATGGGGCCAAACTCGCGCTGCATGTCCTTGGGCAGTTCGATGCCGAACTCGCTTTCGAGCAGGTACGCCACGCCGCCCTTGCCGGACTGGCTGTTGACGCGGATGACCTCGCGGTATTCGCGGCCGATGTCCGCCGGGTCAATGGTGAGATAGGGGACGTCCCAATGACTCCGCTGGCCGCCTTCCCATTCGGCGAGACCTTTTTTGATGGCATCCTGGTGGGAGCCGCTGAACGCGGTGAAGACGAGTTCGCCGGCATAAGGATGGCGCGGCGGCACGGTCATGCCGGTACACCGCTCATAAATGTCGATGAGGCTGTTGAGTTGGGTGAAGTCGAGACCCGGGTTAATGCCGTGCATGTAGAGGTTGAGGGCCACGGTGACAATGTCCAGGTTGCCGGTGCGTTCGCCGTTGCCAAACAAGGTGCCTTCCACGCGGTCGGCGCCGGCGAGCAAACCGAGTTCGGTGGCGGCCACGCCGGTGCTGCGGTCGTTGTGGGTGTGCAACGAAATGATGAGCGATTCGCGGTTCTTAATGTTGCGGCAGATCCATTCAATCTGGTCCGCATAAACGTTGGGCATGGCGACCTCCACGGTATCGGGGAGGTTGAGAATCATCTTGCGCTCGGGTGTGGGCTGCCAGACATCCATGACGGCTTCGGAAATTTCCTTGGCGAATTCCACTTCGGTGGCGGAAAAGCTCTCGGGCGAATATTGGAGCATGATTTCTGTGCCTTGGAGCCGGGGCAGGCGGTCCCAAATCATCTGGGCGCCGCGGACGGCGATGGCCTTGATCTCCTCCTTGCTCTTGCCGAACACCACGCGGCGTTGGGCCGGCGAGGTGGAGTTGTACATGTGGATGATGACCCGCTTGGCGCCCATCAAGGACTCGATGGTGCGTTCGATGAGGTCTTCGCGCGCCTGTACGAGCACCTGCAACCAGACGTCGTCCGGGGCGCGCTTTTCCTCGATCAACCGGCGGTTGAAGGTGAACTCGGTATTGGACGCCGAGGGGAAACCGACTTCGATTTCCTTAAAGCCGCATTTGACCAGGGCGCTGAAGAGTTCGAGCTTCTGGCTGACGTTCATGGGGATGGCCAGCGCCTGGTTGCCATCGCGCAAATCCACGCTGCACCAGCGGGGCGCCTGGGTGAGGACACGGCTGGGCCATTGCCGCTCGGGCAAAGTCACGGGCGGAAACGGCCGGTATTTCGAGGACGGATTATTTAACATGGTGTTGGTATTAGTTTTGGCAGTGGCGTTTCCGTTTGGCAAAAACAAAAACCCCACCGCCGGGTTGGGCAGTGGGGTTGAAAATTCGTGTGAACTACCTTCAAAACCCTACCGCCACGCGGCGCAACAGCAGCGTGTTCAGCAGAGACAGTCGAAGGTTCAAATTACGATTCACGGAGGCAACTTAGTGGCAGAAGGGGGCGGGGTCAACTTTTTTTACCCCGCAAGCCCGGCAATGATTGAATTGCCAAACCCCGGCGGCTGTCTGAATGTTGAGTCATGTGCCGGCCAATTCCAGGGTCCGGTGCTGCCGGCGGGCGGGCGGTGCGGCGGCCCGGATTTACATTGATTGAGCTGCTGGTGGTCATTGCCATCATTGCCGTGCTGGCGGCATTGCTGCTCCCGGCGCTGTCCCGGGCCGGACAGGGCGCGCAATCGGTCCAGTGCCTGAACAACCTCAAGCAATTGCAAGTCTGCCTGCAGCTCTACGCTGGTGACAATGCGGACGCGCTCCCGCCCAACAACTTTGTGTACTATGTCGGTCCGGGCGGCGGCTACGGCAATGCGGCCCAACACGCGGATTCCTGGTGCGGCTCGTTGGCCCCGCTGGATACCAACCAGATTAACGGGCAGGTTTCCCTGTTGTACCGCTACAACCAAACCGGGAAAATTTACCACTGTCCGTCCGACCATTCCACCGTGACCGGTTATCCGGACATCACCCGCAACCGGAGCTACAACATGAGCAACAGCGCCAATTGCAGTGCGGCGGATCATTTCTCCAAGTACACGGAAATCCGCGCCACGTCCCAGTTGTTCATCTTCATTGACACCCACGAGGCCGACATCTGGGATGCCACTTTTGGAGTAAATGCCCAGGATGACTACTATAAAGATTGGTGGTTGGACATTCCGGCGGACCGGCATCGTAATGGCGCGAACCTTTCCTTTGCCGACGGTCATGTGGAACATTGGAAATGGCGCTACTCCAAGACGGGATTCACGGTTTTTCAGCAGGCCGTCAATGCGGAGGATTTGCAGGACCTCCGCCGCGTCCAGCAACACATCAAGGGCGCGGGTGGCAATTGAGGTGGCCTATCGGCGGGGGCTTTGCCAGACGGGACTCGCGGATTTGCCGGCAGGTTTGGGGTCCTGGAAATCCCAGAGCAGCCAGTCGTCGTCCGGTTCAAAACGATTCCGTTTTCGGTCCCATTTCTTGGGCAGCCGGTGGTTCAGCTTTTCCAGGAACGGCAGCAAGGGACGTTGGGGCGGAAAGGCTTTTTCGTGTTCATCAATCGGGATGTCCGTGGTCCAACCAAAGCGTTTTCGGTAGGGGGCAAAGCCAAAACCGTCGAAGAAATTTTCGCCGCCCACCAGTGGAATGTACCAGAGGCTGGGAATGCCCTTGGGGTTTTCCTTGATGGGGATTTCGTTTTCCAACCGGTGGAGCAGGGCGGTGCCAGCGGGGTCGTTTTTCAAATGCTGCCGCAATTCATGCAGCGTAGGGAACACCACCGGCGGGCTCACGAACAGCACCGGCTTGTGCTGCAGCGTGGCCATGATGATTTCATGCGGCGTGCCGACGCTGTAAATGTTGGTGGGGACATACGAGACGGAGAAGTCGCTGGTGTCCACCATCCGCAGGTCAATGTGCAGCGTCTCCCAGAACTGGCGGGCGCACCAGGCGCGTTGCTGCGCCCCTTTTTTGCCGCGGGCATAAGTCCAACGCGCCCGGATGCGTTCGCCGCTTTTGGCATCTTCCCGGCCATACCGGTGCAACCCGCGCACGCCGGGTTTGTACCACGGGTCAAAGACCGTGACGCCGTATAATTCGAGAAACTGGCTGACGCGGTTGCGCCAGCCGGATTGCCGTTCCGCGGCCCGGGAGGCCACGTAATCCATGGGCCCGCTCAAATAAACCCGCGCGCCCCGGAGCAATGCCTTCTTCCTGGAGACGCGCGGCATGAGGCGGGTGAAGCGAAATCAATGGCAACTGCAGCCGTGGCCGCAATCTTCCTGCAGGTCGGCTTCGGTGGGCACGCGACCCAGTTCCAGGGTCTTGTTGACCGACTTTTTGATGGTGTGCTGGATTTCGTGAAGCTCTTCCTGCGCGTCCATGAAGCCCCGGGCCACGGGGTTGTTGATCAGGATTTCCCGCTGCTTTTCAAATTCGGCCACTTCCGCGTCGCTCAACGCCTGGGCTTGCTGCTGTTTTTCCTGCAGCGCCTGGCCTTTGCTGACGACCAGTTCATACTGCGCCCGGGCTTTTTCGTCGGCCAAAAATGCCGCAATGCGCTCCTGGCCGGCACGGAACACGGGCTCTTCCAGGATGGCCTGGCAAAGTTCGCGGGTTTTCTGGGTGAGAAGGCTGGTTTCAGTTTCAGTTTGCATGGTAATGTAAATGTTCAGCAGTCCGGCATTGTGCCAGCCGCGCCAGGTAAAATACAACAACGGCCCCGTCCAAGGCAACCCACGATTCATTGGTCCGTTGCAACGGCTGGGTCGGGACAGCATTATTATCCTCGGTTGCAGCCGGATGCGTGTTTGGGGACGCGATTTTCCGCTTGTACCCAGTTCTGGTGACTGGTTGGGGATGGGGGATCCGGTATTTTGTCACCGTGTTAGCGCACTAAGTTCTCAAGTGTGCGTGTGTGAAAAGGCCGGACCTGTTGTCCGGCCTTTCTCTTTTTCTCCCGGCTGATTCGCTCTGCTATTTCGTGCGTTGGTGAAACCTAAGGGCAGACTTCCCATTCCAACGATATTCACAGGATCGGCTTTGGTTTTTGGACCCGGACGGTATCCGCTGGGAATTTTTGGCCGTGGGGTGTATTTTGCCGCCGCTTATGGCTGTTCAGTTCAAAGACTATTACCAAGTTCTGGGCGTGTCCCGCGGTGCTAGCGATGCGGACATCAAGAAATCCTTCCGCAAACTGGCGCGGCAATATCATCCCGATGTGGCCAAGAACAAAAAGGAGGCCGAGGAGAAATTTAAGGAAATCAACGAGGCCTACGAGGTGTTGGGCGACCCAGCCAAGCGCCGCAAATACGACGAACTGGGCGCGAACTGGAAGGCGGGGGCGGATTTCCGTCCGCCGGGCGGCGGTGGTTTCGCGGGCGGCCAACCCCATCGGCAAGCCGCCGGGGAGGAATTCGAATTTGGCGGCACGGGCTTCAGTGACTTCTTTGAATCGTTGTTTGGCGGCGGCCGCGGGCGGGGGATGGGCGGCTTCGGCCGGTCCGGCGGTTTTAACAACGAGGAATACTCCGAGCGCGGGCGCGACATCGAGGGCGACATCATGGTCACGCTGGATGAGGCGGTGCGGGGCTCGGTGCGGGCGGTGAGCGTGCGCCGGCCAGTGGGCCGGAGCGTCAAAACCGAGACTTATCAGGTCAAAATTCCCGCCGGAGTGACCGAGGGACAGCGGTTGCGCGTGCCGGGGCGCGGCGAGGCTGGCGCCGGTGGCGGTGAAGCGGGAGATTTGTTTTTGCGGGTGCGCCTGGCCAAGCATCCCGATTTTGAAGTGGAAGATCACAATTTGGTTTACGAAGCGGATCTCGCACCTTGGGAAGCCGTCTTGGGTACGAACGTTTCGGTGCCCACATTGAGCGGCCGGGTCAATATCAAGATTCCCCCCGGAACGCAGAATGGCCAAAAATTGCGCCTCCGGGGCCGGGGTTTGCCGCAACGTGGCGAAGCGGAAGCCGGAGATTTGATTGTGGTGGCCCGTCTGGTCATTCCGGAAAAAGTCTCGGCCGGGGAGCGGGAATTGTGGGAAAAGTTGCAACAAGGGTCGGCATTTCGTCCCCGGGATTAGCCGGTGGCTGTTTTGGGGGTGCGACGGTGAATAGATTTAGGTTGAATCCCGTCGGAATTGCCACAAAATCATGCCACACAAGATGGCCAAGGGTAGAATCATCCTGATTACTGGAGTCACGCGCGGCTTGGGTCGCGCACTGGCGGAGGAATTCATTAACTTGGGCCATACGGTGGTGGGTTGTGGTCGCAACGAAGTTGAAATCAAGCGGTTGCGGATGGTGTTCCCCGAGCCGCATGATTTCTACCCGGTGGATGTGGCATCTGATGACACCGTCAAATCCTGGGCCAGCCTCGTCCTGACCTCACACGGCCCGCCGGACCTCATCGTGAACAATGCCGGCCTGATCAATCGCAATGCGTCCTTGTGGGAAATTGATGCCCGCGAGTTCGGCGAAGTGGTGGATACGAATATCAAGGGCATCGCCAATGTCATCCGTAATTTCGTACCGGCCATGCTCTCGCAGCGGCGCGGGGTTATTGTGAATTTCAGCTCGGGTTGGGGGCGCTCCACCGATGCCGAGGTGGCGCCGTATTGCGCCACCAAATGGGCCATAGAAGGACTTACCCAGGCGTTTGCCCAGGAACTGCCCACCGGCATGGCGGCCGTGACGCTTAATCCCGGTATTATCCGCACTGACATGCTGCAAGTGTGTTTCGGCGGTTCGGCGGCCAGTTACCCGCTGCCGCAGGAGTGGGTCAAGACCGCCGCCCCTTTCATTCTCCGTATCAATGCCAAGGACAACGGACGCCAATTGAGCATTCCCGAAGTCGCGGCGCATCGCTGAATCATCTTCTCATGGCAAAATCAGGGCCGAAACGCAAAAAGGTCAAGGCGGTGATGCTGGGTGTGGGTTTGGACCAGCAGGACGGACACAAACGCGTTACCACCGGGAATAACTTCGCGCTGGTGGGCGGCTCGGCCGAAACCCACGAAATCATGACGGAGAAAGTCATCAAAATTAACGAAAAACTGGCGGCACGCGGCAAGCAGTTGGAGGAGGTCAGCCGGGAGGAATTTGATGACATCGCCCATGACGTGGGTTTGAAGCGGATGGAGAAGTAATCTCCCCGGCTTGCATTTCGAGAAATTTTTCCCGATTGTTTTATATTGGCTTGTTAAATAGTAACTTCCAGCGTTTTTATCTGCCAATTTGCTGCCGTTTGCAGACCAGTGCGAATTGTCTCGTCAGTTTCTTGACGGTGACTTTTGCGGCTGATAACCTCCTCGCTCAGTTTGGTTTGATTGGGAAGTTTGTATGCCGGTGGAATACAATCCATATTTGCTGGTGGTGGTGCTGTTGGCGGCGGCGATTGCTTTCGCCGTGACGCCTTTGTTTCTGGCCTATGTATGGGCGCGGGTTTTCTCGCCTCGCAAGCCGGGAAACTATAAAAACGCCACCTACGAGTGCGGGCTGGAGTCCAAAGGCGACGCTTGGGTGCAGTTCCGCTCCGAATACTACCTTTACGCCATCATTTTCCTGATTTTTGACGTGGAAATACTGTTTTTGCTGCCGTTTGCAGTGGCTTTCACCGGTCTGTCAGTAGGCGCGGCGATTGCCATGATCATTTTCATATTGCTGCTTGTCGAAGGGCTGGTCTGGGCCTGGCGGAAGGGAGTGTTGGTCTGGAAATAATCGCCATGGACGAAGGCCTTAAAAACGAATTAAGCAAGCAGGGAGTTTTTACCACCACGCTGGAGGAGTTGTACAACTGGGGCCGCAAGAACTCCGTGTGGCCGCTGAATTTCGGCCTGGCGTGTTGTGCCATTGAAATGATCGCCGCATCGATGGCGCGGCACGATCTCGCGCGGTTTGGCGCGGAAGTCTTTCGCCCGTCGCCGCGGCAGGCGGACCTGATGATTGTGGCGGGCACGGTCACGAAAAAAATGGCGCCTCAGGTCATCCGGCTGTTCAACCAGATGCCCGAACCCAAGTACGTCATTGCCATGGGCGCCTGTGCAATTTCCGGTGGGCCGTTCAAGCAAGGTTATAACGTCCTTAAAGGCATTGACCGGTATTTGCCGGTGGATGTGCACATTCCCGGCTGTCCGCCGCGCCCCGAGGCGCTGATGCATGCCCTGATGACACTGCAGGAGAAAATCGGCGGGCAGCACTTGACCGGCGCCTCCCGGCCCCGGCATTTGAATGCCGAAGTTGCGGGGGAATATCCGGTGCCCCAATTCGGCGCGCATGATCTTGTGCCGCCCCACAATCCGCAAGTCTGGCATCCGCCGGCCCAGACCCCCAACTGAACCACGTGGAAACTCCTGAACAAATCAAGCAATTGATCACGGCTGCTGTGCCCGGGGCCCGGGTGGAGGTCATTGCCAACGAAAGTCCGTCGGCGCAGCACTCGCTGTTGGTGGACGCTGAACACGCCGTGGCCGTGGCCTTTTGGTTGCGCGACAGCGCGGAACTGAAGCTTGATTTTTGCTCCAATGTTACCGGGGTGGACTGGCCTGAAATGGTGATCAAAACCAAGGTCAAGAAGCGTGTCGCCGTGGAAGGCGTGGAAAAGGAAGTCGAGGAAACGGTGGAGACGCTGCGCTCCGGCTATCTTGAGGCCGTTTATCACCTCTATTCGATGACCCGGAAGCATGGTCCGGTCATTCTCCGGTTGCGCACTGAAGACCGTGGTACGCGCAATCATCTGCCGTCGTTGACCGCCATCTGGCGCAGTGCGGAATTTCAGGAGCGCGAAATTTACGATTTGTTTGGCATTGTGTTTGACGGTCACCCTGACCTGCGCCGGATCCTCATGTGGGACGGTTATCAAGACCATCCGATGCGCAAAGATTACGTCGAGCCGGACGATTACGAATACGAGCCGACCCCGCACGATGCCGTGCTGGAAAAAAATAAGTCCCATCAGCCGCCGGAGGTGTCAAAGTGAGTGTCATCACGGTGGTCGCTCCGGCCAAAAATTACGAAATTTTACCCAAGCGCTCCGAGCTGGATTTTTTCGAGGGCCAGCAACTGCTCGAAGTATCCATGGGGCCGCATCATCCCTCCACCCACGGCGTCTTCCGTATGGATGTGGTGCTGGACGGCGAACGCGTGGTGAAGCTCAAGCCGGTGTTCGGTTATCTGCACCGCAACCACGAGAAAATCGCCGAAGGCACAAGCTACCTGGGCTCCATGCCCTACACGGACCGGCTGGATTACTTCTGTTCGCTCACGAACAATTGGGCCTATGCGTTGTCCGTGGAAAAACTGGCCGGGCTGCAAGTGCCCGAGCGCGCCGAATACCTCAGGGTCATCACCGCGGAACTGACCCGCCTGCAAAACCACGTCTGTCTCATCGGTTTTCTCATGCAGGACATGGGGGCGTTGGGCACGCCGCTGATGTACGCCTTTCGCGAGCGGGAAAAGATACTGGATCTGTTCGAAGCGCTCACCGGGGCGCGCATGATGTGCAATTACATGCGCTTTGGGGGCTGCCGGGTGGACCTGCCCGAGGGCTGGCTGGCCGCCGCTCAAAAAGTCGTGACCGAATTTCCCCGGTTTCTGGATGAATTTGAGCAGCTCTTGAGCGACAACGAGATTATCATCGCACGTTCGCGGGGCATCGGCGTGCTGAAACCGGAACTGGCGGTGAATGCTGGGGTTACCGGGCCGATTTTACGGGCAGCCGGCGTCAATTATGATGTGCGCAAAGTGGACCGGTACGGGATCTACGACCGGTTTTCGTTTCAGGTGCCGCTCGGCTCCCACGGCGACACCTACGACCGCTACATGATCCGGATCCTGGAAGCGCGGGAGTCGCTGAAGATTTTGCAACAGGCCCTCAGGGACATCCCCGGGGGCCCGATTGTGGATCCCAAGGCGAAGCTGCGCGGGTTCCGGCCCAAAGCCGGTGAAGCCTACGGCCGCATCGAAGCGCCCAAGGGCGAACTCGGCTTTTACCTCATCAGCGATGGCTCACCCAACCCGTATCGGTATCGGGTCCGGCCGCCAAGTTTCATCAATCTGACAATTCTCGAGGACATGTGCCTCGGGCATACCATTGCCGACGCGGTCATTACTTTGGGCAGCGTTGATATTGTGCTGGGCGAGGTGGACCGGTAGTATTCACATTTTTGGACGGCAACAGTTAAAGAGCTAAAACTATGTTGGGCGAAGGCATCATCAAAGGCATGGCGGAGACGGCGAAAAATTTCGTCGGCTCATACTTTACCGCCGACCGCCTGACTACGGTGCAGTACCCGGAAGAACGGCTCCCGCTGTTTGCGAACACGCGCCAGTTTCCGTTTCTGGTTTACGACGGTGCGGATTGGGAAAAAGGACTGCGGTGTGTTTCCTGCCAGATTTGCGAGAAGGAATGTCCGCCCAAGTGCATTTACATTGTCAAGAGCAAGGACAAGAAGCCGGATTATAAGGGCCAGATGCAGTTTTACCCGGAGACCTTCAACATCGACCTCTCCGTATGTATGAGCTGTCAGATTTGCGTGGAGGTATGCCCGTTTGAATCCATCAAGATGGACACGGAATATGAACTGAGCACTGACAACCGTTTTGACGGCTTGCTGGTGCGCAAGGAGCAGCTCGCCAAATCCAACGACCACTACCGCAAGATTCATCCTCACGATGCTGCGGCTTCGGATGCCGCCCTGGCGGCAGAAGTCGCCAAAGCCCAGGCCAAAGCCCAGGCCGCCGCCGTCAAAAATGCGGGATCAACTGCCGCCGCCAAATGACCGACGCCATTGACCAGATTTTCGTAAATTTGAAGCACTGGCTGGTGGGCTGGTGCCCGGCGGATTTGCAGCCCCTGGCCTCCATCATTTTGTCCGTGGCGATGGTCATCGGGGTGTTTGCCGGTTTGTTTGCGGTGGTGACCGTTATTGAGCGGAAGGGCTTGGGCCGCATTCAAAACCGTTACGGCCCCAACCGGGTCGGGCCCTTTGGCTTTCTGCAATTCGCCGCCGACGGCATCAAGACGCTGACCAAGGAAGATATCGTACCGCGGGCGGCGGACCGGGTGGTGCATTATTTGGCTCCGCTGGCGTTGGTGATGCCGGTATTTGCGGCTTACGCGGTCCTGCCCTTCGGGCGTAACATGACACTTACCGAGCTGGATGGCGGGCTGCTTTTTTTCTTCGCCATGGGCGCTTCCACGGAACTGGCCGTGTTCATGGCCGGCTGGTCCAGCCGCAACAAATACGCGTTGTTTGGTGCCATGCGGGCCATTGCCCAGATGATTAGTTACGAAATTCCGCTGATCTTGTCCGCGATAACGGTGGTGATGCTCACTGGCTCGCTGTCGCTGGTGAAAATTGTTGCGGTGCAGGGCACTTATGCCGGCTGGCTGCCGGATTGGAATGTATTTACTCCCTGGGGCTTCGCCGGATTTGTTCTGTTTATGATTGCGGCGGCGGCGGAATCCAACCGCTCGCCGTTTGATCTGCCCGAGGGCGAATCGGAAATCATCGCCGGCTATTACATCGAATATTCCGGTTTCAAATTCGCGCTCTTCTTCCTGGGTGAATATCTCGGAATGTTTGCCATCAGCGGCCTGGCCATCACGCTGTTTCTCGGCGGCTGGCACGCCCCGGCGGTCTGGCTCACCTGGGTGCCTTCCTACGTTTGGTTTATGGCCAAGCTGATGGCGCTGATCCTGTTGTTTATCTGGGTGCGGGGCACGCTGCCCCGGTTGCGCCAGGACCAGTTGATGAATTTTGCGTGGAAGTTCATGCTGCCGCTGGCGCTGATCAATCTGCTTACCGCCGGGTTGTGGCATTTCATTCCGCCGGGAGGGGTGCGCTGGTTCATTTGCAGCGCCCTGGTCGTCGGCCCGTATTTAATGCTGGGCCAGGGGCTGACTTCGCCGGACAAAGCCACGAAGCGCGTTTACCGGTTTGCCGATTGATTTCCCCATGCCGCCCTCATTTTACATTCTCGCCGCCCTGACCATCGCCGCCACGGCCGCGGCGCTGAGCCTGCGGAACCTGGTGCATTGCGCGCTGGCACTTTCGGTGGCGTTCATCGGGTTGGCGGCGGTTTATCTGCAACTGGACGCGCAGTTCGTCGGCTTGGCGCAGATTTTGGTGTATGTGGGTGCGGTTTCCATCCTCGTGGTGTTCGCCATTTTGCTGACCCGCAACGACGAGGCCACCAAACCGCTCGTCTCCAGATTTTCCGTGGCGGGTGCGGCCACGGCTCTCGTGGTGCTGGGCGTGCTCACCTGGGCCATTGATAAGAGTGAATTCACCCATCGGAAATTGCCCCCCGCACCCGCGGCCACGGTCAGGCAGATTGGCGACGCCTTGATGACCCATTACGTTCTGGCGTTGGAGGTCATTGCCCTGCTGCTCACCGCCGCATTGATTGGTGCGGTGATTATCGCCATGCACAACGAGGAGCCAAAATCATGAGCTCACTGTCCAGCTACCTCCTCTTGTCCGCTTTTCTGTTCGCCCTGGGCCTGGCGGGCGCCATCACCCGGCGCAACGCCATCATCGTGCTCATCGGCGTGGAACTTATGCTGAATGCGGCCAATCTGAATTTCATCGCCTTCTGGCGGTTTGGAGACCATCCCGAGGCGCTCACGGGAATTCTGTTTGCCATCTTTTCCATCGGCGTGGCGGCGGCCGAGGCGGCGGTGGGCCTGGCGCTCATTATCGCCATTTACCGGCAGTACAAGACCACAAACTTGGACCGGATTGATTCGATGAAGGGCTGAAATGGATTGGATTGTTAAAAATCTCTGGCTGATTCCCGCGCTGCCCATGCTGGCGGCGGGCATCAGTGCGTTGACGCCGCAGCGCGGGCGCAAGCTTTCGGCGACCCTGGCCATCGGTTCGATGATGGTTTCATTTCTGCTCGCGTTGTGCGCCTTTGCCCACACCTTGGGGCATCAGGGGGAGGAGGCGCGACAAGTGTTCAATTTTCCGTGGTTTGAATTCGCTGCCGGCAGCGCGGGCGTCTTGCAATTGGGCTGGGTGCTGGACCCGCTCACCGCCGTGATGCTGGTGATGGTGACTTTTGTCGGCACGCTGATTTTCATCTATAGCGTCGGCTACATGGCCCATGACGATAATTTCACCCGCTTCTTCACCTTCCTGGCGCTTTTCGCCGGCGCAATGCTCGGGGTGATCATCGCCAACAGCCTGCTGTTGCTGTTTATCTGTTGGGAACTGGTCGGGCTCACGTCCTATTTGCTCATTGGTTTCTGGTATCATAAACCCAGTGCGGCGGCGGCGGCCAAGAAAGCCTTTATCACCACCCGCATCGGCGACGTGGCTTTTCTGCTGGGCATGGTGTGGCTCTATTCGCAAACCGGCACATTGCTGTTCTACGATCATGGCGCCGGCTGCATGGAACAATCCGCGCTGGCCAAAATGGTGGTGCAGACCACCAGCGCCGGGATGGCGGTTTCCACGGCCATCGGATTGCTGATCTTTTGCGGGGCCGTGGGTAAGTCGGGCCAGTTTCCACTGCACGTCTGGTTGCCAGACGCCATGGAAGGCCCCACGCCGGTCAGCGCACTCATCCATGCCGCCACGATGGTGGCTGCGGGGGTGTTCCTGGTGGCGCGCGTGTACCCCTTGATGGGCGCGCGGCTTGAAGGCGCGCCGGTGGAAACCACCGCCTTGCAAGTGGTCACCTGGATTGGGGCGATCACGGCGGTGTTTGCCGCCTGCATCGCGGTCGCGCAAAATGACATCAAGCGCATTCTCGCGTACTCCACGGTCTCGCAGTTGGGCTATATGATGATGGGTCTCGGCATGGGCGGGGTGGCGGTGGGCATGTTCCATCTCATCACGCACGCATTTTTCAAGGCGTTGCTGTTCATGGGCGCTGGTTCGGTGATTCACGGCTGTCACGAAGAACAGGATATCCGGCACATGGGCGCCATTCGCAAATACATGCCGGTGACCTTCCTCACCTATGCCGCCGGCATGCTGGCCTTGTGTGGCTTCCCGCTGTTTTTCTCCGGTTTCTGGAGCAAGGATGAAATTCTGCACGCGGCGCATGGTTGGGCGCCGTCACAAATTCCGTTTTACCTCGGTGTAATTGGGGCTTTTCTTACGGCATTTTACATGACCCGCCAGGTCATGCTGGTTTTCTTTGGGAAGAATCGCGCGGCAGCTCATGATTCCCATTCCGCCGCACTCTCCCATGGCCATTCTGCGGCCGAACCGCACGAAAGCCCCGCCGTCATGACCGTCCCCCTGATGATTCTGGCGGCGTTCGCCGTTTTATTGGGCTTTGTTGGCACGCCGGCCTGGCCTTGGTTTCAAAATTTCCTGGAAGGCGAAGTGGCCACAGTTGATTTTGCCCGGCTGTCAGAAAGCGCCACCTTGATGATTTCCTCTTCCGTAATAGTTCTTTTGAGCATTGCTTTGGGCTGGTGGCTGTATGGCCGCAAGCCCCGGCAAACCGCCGCGGAGCCGGATGTGCTGGAAAAGGCCCGCCCTGATTTGTTCTGGCTGTTGCAAAACAAGTTTCTGATAGATGAAGTTTATGAGGCCACCATCATCCGCTTCAACGCTTGGTTTGCCCGAACCTGCGACTTCCTTGATGCCTGGGTATGGGGTGGGGTGGTACTGGCGGTCTCCTATCTCACGGTCGGGCTGGGATGGGTGAACAATGTTTTCGACCAGTTTGTCATCAACCTGGGCTTCGACGGGGGATGCTCCGGAATGAGCGCTGGCGGCCGGTTGGCTTCTCGGTTGCAAAACGGGCAGGTGCAAAATTACCTGCGCATCATCGGACTGGGTTTTGCGGCACTGGTGCTGTTTCTGATTTGGGGAGGTGGTAAATGAACGGTTTTCCGCTCCTTACCCTCATCACCTTGGTGCCGCTGATTGCCGGCATCATTGTTTCCGGGCTGGGTTCGAAAAAGCGACTGGCGCGCAATCTGGCGCTGTTTTCCAGTCTGCTCTCCCTGGCGCTGGCGGTGGTGCTGTGGAAGAGCTTCGATGCCGGTTCGGGGGAATTGCAATTCGTTGAGAAGCACGATTGGATCCCCGCACTGGGAGTTAGCTATTTCGTGGGCGTGGACGGTCTGGGCCTGCTCATGGTTCTGCTGACATCCATAGTGACCTTTCTGGCGCTTCTGGCGTCGTGGGGGCGGGCGGCGAGTCCGCTCGCTGCCGCCGGCCGGTCCCCCGACTCAGCTTTGTACCACGCGCTCATCCTGTTTTTGCAGGCGGGGTTATTCGGCACGTTCACCGCCTTGAACTTCTTCCACTGGTTTATCTTCTGGGAACTCAGCCTGATCCCTGCGTTTTTCCTGGTGCGCCTCTTTGGCGGACCGCAACGGGCGCCGGCCGCCACACAGTTCTTTGTCTATACCATGGTGGGCAGTGTGGCGATGCTGCTGGCATTCCTCGCCATTTTCCTGGCCACCAGCAAACCTGGCGTGCCTGGTGTTTTTGATTTTATTCAACTGGGCAAAATGGCGGCGCGCGGCGAACTGAACCAGGCGCTGGTTATGAACCTCGGGTGGTTTAGCCTCACGGGCAAGCAACTGGCCACGGTCATTTTCGGTGGTGTGCTGCTGGGTTTTGCAGTGAAGGTACCATTGATGCCGTTCCATACCTGGCTGCCCGCCACCTATGCTGAAGCGCCATCACCGGTAACCATGCTGCTCACTGGGGTAATGTCCAAGATGGGCGTGTATGGCTTCCTCCGCATCTTGCTGCCGATTTTCCCCGAACAGGTGCAGTGGCTGCGCACGCCGTTGCTGGTGCTGGCCATCATAACCATCGTTTTCTCGGCGGCGGCGGCGTTTGCCCAGCGCGACCTCAAGCGCATCCTGGCCTATTCCTCCATCAACCATCTCGGTTATTGCCTGCTGGGAGTTTTTGCCGTGGCCACGACGGGCGATGGGGTCATTGCCCCGGCGGTTCAGAAAGCCGCCGCTTTCAACGGCGTGCTGTTGCAAATGTTCAATCACGGCGTCACGGCGGCGACGCTCTTCCTGTTCGTGGGTTTCATCGAACAACGTGCCGGAGGATTGCGCGGATTGAACGATTTCGGCGGCCTGCGCAAGGTGGCGCCCGTCTTTTGCGGTTTGATGGGGATTGCGCTGTTCTCGTCGCTGGGCCTGCCGGGCTTGAATGGCTTTGTCGGCGAATTCTTGATTTTCAAGGGCGTGTTTCCCCTGGCCATGTGTTCTGCCGCCATCGCGGTGCTGGGCTTGCTCATCACGGCCATCTTCATCCTGACCATTTTGCAACGGGTGTTTAACGGACCGTTGAACGAAAAATGGGCGCGGTTTCCCGACCTGACTCCGGCGGAATGTGTGGTGGTGGCCTTGCCCATCGGCCTGATGTTCGTGCTGGGTTTGTGGCCGCAATGGATCCTGGGAATGGTCAACAATACGGTGGGGCACTGGGTCGCCCAGTTGAATTTTTAAAATGTTAGCCTGGACTGTTTACATTTCATTTCTTGGCGTGCTGGCGCTGATGCTCCTGCCGCAAGGCGACGCCGCCGCGGCCCGCAAGGTCGCGTTGCTGGCGGCGGTGGCCGGGTTTGCCGTGGCCGTGGCGGGCTTCTTCCAAAATTCGGCGGGCACGCTGGTCACGATAACGCGCGTGCCCTGGGTGCCGGCGCTGGGAATTGAATATCATCTCGCGGCGGACGGAGTAAGTCTCACCTTGGTGCTGCTCACCGGTTTGGCGGCGGTGGCGGGCATTCTCTTTTCCTGGAACATTGAATATCGCGCCAAGGAATTCTTCGCCTTCTACCTCGCGCTGATTGGCGGGGTGTACGGCGTATTCCTGAGCTTCGACCTGTTCCTGCTCTTCGTCTTTTACGAAATTGCCATTGTGCCCAAGTATTTCATCATTGCCATCTGGGGCTCCACCCGGAAGGAATATGGCGCGATGAAGCTGGCGCTGTATTCGTTTGTGGGCAGCGCCATGGTGCTGGTGGGGCTGATTGCGGCGTACGTCGTGTCCGGTGCACATACTTTCAATCTGTTGGAACTGGCGCAATATCACTTCCCGCACCATTTTCAGTTATGGGCGTTCCCGCTGGTATTTGTGGGTTTCGCCATTCTCGCCGGCATGTGGCCCTTCCACACCTGGGCGCCTACCGGTCACGTGGCGGCTCCCACCGCCGCCTC
>DATJIU010000137.1:0-2806 GCA_035492855.1 Dongiaceae bacterium
CGTGAGCGCGCAGGTGGTGAGCGGCCGGTTGTTCGCGTAAGACTTGCTCACCGCCACATAGCCCGCCTCCTGCAAGGTCCGCATGTGCGAGGTGAGGTTGCCGTCGGTCATCTGGAGCGCGTCGCGCAGTTCGGTGAACGAAAGCTCCGGCGCGGCCGCCAGCATGGACATGAGCGCCAGCCGTCCTTTTTCGTGGATGACCCGGTCGAGCTGAAGGAAAGGTTGGGGATTCACGATTCATTCCCGCGCTTTTCGGTGAAATACAGGTAAATGCCATAGGCCAGGTGCAGGCCGCCAAAAATTGCGCCCATCAACAGGTGGGGCGAAACTTCATTCAGTTCATCCCGCCACAACCAGCCCGCCACCAGACCGCAGCCGACGATAATAAACGTCCACCCCAGCAGCTTGATGCCGCGCGGCATGAACGACCCCGCCGCGCACGTGGCGCAACCGTAGGCCCAAGCCCACACGACCACCAAAATGGGATGCACCCCGGCATCCTCCGGAAAAGTGCAAAACGTGCCGGCCACCACCGCGCCAATGACAAACGGCGGCAACAGCGCCTGCGCCACCCGCCGCGTGGGCGGCGACCAGAACGGCTCCGAATCTTTCAACGCCTGCCGGCGCATCAGCATAAACGAACCCGCCAGCCCCAGCACCGCCATGCCAATCCAAAATTCCACGAACCCCCGCGTGGTATTGATATGGGCCTGCCAGCCGAGGATGCCCCCCGCCACGCCCACGACGCCGCAGAAAATCATGATGGGCGCCAACGCGCGACGATACACCGCCGCCCGTTCCATGAGGGTCCGGATGGTTCGCAGATTCTCGGCCGCCCAGATTGATTCCATGCGGTGACTTTGTAACACAAAGTTATATTTGGCAAGCCCGATTTTACAGCCCGGCGGAATCGCAATAACGCCACCGATAATTCAGATTTCAAGGAAGTTCCGGCGGCGGGGCCGCCCCAATTCAAAAACGGCTTGCCAAAACCGGAGGGGTTCAGGCATTGTCGGTCATGGCAGCAACACGCCCATCTGACAGTCTCGCTTCCCAGTTCTACCAGTCCGCCGATGACATTTTTCCAGCCCAGGCCCGCACGGCGTTGACCTACGACGACATTACGCTCGCAACGCTTTATTCCGAGATTTTGCCACGGGAAACGCAGCTCGAAACGCAACTGGCCGAAGGCCTGCACCTGCACATCCCCGCCATTTCCGCCGACATGGACACCGTCACCGAATCGCGCATGGCCATTGCCATGGCGCTGAACGGCGGCCTGGGGCTCATCCATTACAACATGCCCGAGCGCCAGCAGCTTTCCGAGGTGAGCCGGGTAAAGAACCACGTCCACGGCCTCATCCAGGACCCCATCAAGGTGTTCCCGGACCAGTTGATCGGCGACGTGCTGGCCTTGATTGAGGAAAAGAAATTCGGGTTCAGCACCTTCCCGGTGGTGGATGCCGGCGGCAAACTCGTGGGCCTGTTGTCCGGTCACGTGGTCAAACCCCGTTACGCCGCCAAGAAGGTGGCCGAGGCCCTCACCCCGCGCGCGCAGGTGCATACCATCAAGAAGAAGGAACTGGGCAAGGACCCCATCGCGCGCGCCGACAAATTTTTCACCGAACACATCGGCATCCACAAGCTGCTGGTGGTGGATGACGAGGACCGCCTCCAGGGCCTCATCACCATGAGCGACGTGGAACGCATCGCGCAGGAACGCAAGGCGCAGTTCAAACCCGCGCGCGACGCCCACTTCCGCCTGATCTGCGGCGCGGCGGTTTCCGCCACGCGCAACGCCTTTGGCGAACTCGACCGCGAACGCATTCTCACCCACGTCGGCGGCCTGGTGGAACGCGGCGTGGATGTGGTGGCCGTCTCCACCGCGCACGGTCACACCAAGGGCGTGGGCGACACCGTCAAGGTGTTGCGCGACGCCTTCCCGAAGCTGCCCATCATCGCCGGCAATGTCACCACCGCGGCGGGCGTGGAATTTCTCGCCGCCGCCGGCGCCAATGCCATCAAGGTCGGCCAGGGCCCCGGCTCCATTTGCACCACGCGCATCGTGGCCGGCGTGGGCATTCCGCAGATGACCGCGCTGTATGTCTGCTCGCGGGTGGCGAAGAAAAACAAGGTCACCATCCTCGCCGACGGCGGCATCACCAAGTCCGGCGACATCGTGAAAGCGCTGACGCTGGCCAACGCGGTGATTTGCGGCGGCATCTTTGCCGGCTGCAACGAGGCGCCGGGCGATGTCATGGAAATCAGCGGCAAAATTTACAAGCAATACCGCGGCATGGGCAGCTTTGCCGCCATGAAGGCCGGGTCCGCCGCCCGTTACGGCCACACCACCACCAGCACGCAAAAGGTCGCCGCCGAAGGCATCGAGGCGCTCAAGGAAGTGGTGGGCTCGGTGGACCGCGTGCTGGCGCAACTCATCGGCGGCATCCAGTCCGGCATGGGCTACCTCGGCGCGGCCAACCTGGTGCAACTCCGTGAAAAGGCGCGCTACATCCGCGTCAGCTCCGCCGGCATGCGCGAAGCCGCCCCTCACGACGTGGTAGAGCTGAAGACGAAGAACTGATTTACAATTCTCGCAAAAATTTCGTCAGGGCTGCAAATGCCGGGTCATCCCAAGGCCAATAACCCTCTTGGGCGGCTTTGCCGACGTGGTATTCAAAATCAACTTGCGAAGCCATCCAGACCCGGACTTTGGCCTTGGAGGAAAATTGGGAACGGCCTGATTGCTCAGTAATGCAGTCGAAATAAGCATCAATGCAGGAATAACCAGGGCGACTGGTCACCG
>DATJIU010000138.1:0-7988 GCA_035492855.1 Dongiaceae bacterium
GCCACCCAGGAGGAGGCTGCCATCGGGCAGTTCATTAAGGGAGAAAACGTCTGACTCCGGCAGCAGCAGGTCTGTATAATTTGTTTTCAAATTGCCCGCGGCGTCGAATACCGCAAACGCGGTGTGGCGCGCATTGTTTACATAAGAAAAACCTCCCCCCACCAGAATTTCTCCGTTGGTCCGAATGAGCAAACACTGCGCCGTCCAGTACAAAAACAGATTGGTGTTGTTGAAGCTGTCGTCCAGGTGGCCGTCAGGTTCAAGGCGTCGCAGGGTTGAGCCGTATTCGGCATACATTGGGTCTGGCTGATAGAAACTTGAAACCACAACGCTACCGTTCGTTTGCCGGGCGAGATCATAGATGCCGTCCATATCCGCAAAATTGGTACCCGCATCAAAGTCTGGATCCACAAGTCCATTGGTTAGCAGTCGTCCCAAGTTCAGACAGGCGGTTCCTTGCAGGTTGGAAAAACTGCCGCCTATCAGGATTTTGCCATCCGATTGGACCAGCAGTTTCTGGACGGGGCCATTGGCGGTACCAGGAAACGTCAAGTCTGGCGTGCCATCGTGGTTCAGGCAGGCGAGGTTGGTGCGAGCCACTCCGGCGATCCCCGTGAATATTCCTCCCACCAAAATCCGGCCGTCGGCCAGCACCACAATGCTGTTGACGCAATTGTCGGCGAATCGAGGGCTTTGGGTCCCCGGACCAACATGAAATGAGGAATCCGCCAGGGAGAGTTGACCAAAACTCTGGGAAAGCATCCCCCCGACTAGGAGTGCCACAAACAGCAGGCGAATGAGGGAATGAATCTTGGGGTTAAACAAATTACCCAGTCGCGTCATGAGCTCAGGGTGCGGTATTTTGGCATGAGTGGCAAATTTGTTTTCTTATTTATGAACCATGGCTTGGTAACAATTTCTGATGCTCGCTTCGGACGTCATGAAGCCATGGTCCGCCCGGTTGAAAACCTGACGCCCCCCATTTCGGCGGATTGCCTTATGCGGCAGTCGCCGCCGTTTGGCTGGTCGGTTGGCGGGGTGGCATCCGTTCTGTAAGTTCCGGTTGCTTTGAGGTGAGGCTTCAAGAGGTTTGGTAATGATAGATTCAGTCGGAAAATTGTAACAAATTATTGCGGAGTTTCGGGCTTTCAGTAAAACATATGAGGATTTTAGCGCGGTTGCGATAAAACATGGAAGTGACGAAGACCAAATCAGAGGAAAAAATGCAGAATAGAAGCGAGAATCAACCGGTCGGCCTGCCGCCGGCGCAGGGCCTTTATGACCCCCAGTTTGAGCACGACGCCTGCGGCGTAGGCTTCGTGGTGGACATGAAGGGTCGCAAGTCGCACCAGATTGTGAGCGACGCCTTGCAGATTCTGGTCAATCTCGACCATCGCGGTGCCTGCGGGTGCGAGCCCAACACCGGCGACGGCGCGGGCATCCTCATGCAAGTGCCGCACGAATTTCTTTCTGCCGTCACCGCCAAGCTGGGTTTCAAACTGCCCGCCCCCGGGCAGTACGGCGTGGGCATGTTGTTCATGCCGCCGGATGCCGCCGAACGCGCGACGGTGCAGGCCGAGCTGGCCGGCATCATTACCGCCGAGGGGCAGATGGTGCTGGGGTGGCGCGACATTCCCACGGACAACGCCTCTCTGGGCGCGACCGCCCGCGCGGCCGAGCCATTCATGATGCAGGTCTTCGTCGGCCGCAACCCGGCCCTCACCGATGATCTCGCGTTTGAACGCAAGCTCTACGTCATCCGCAAGGTGGCGGAACAGCGGCTGCGCTATGCCGGAAAAATTCCCGGCGGCAAATGGTTTTATGTGTCGAGCCTCTCGGCCCGCACGGTGGTGTACAAGGGCATGCTCATGCCGGAGCAGGTGGCCAAGTATTTTGCTGACCTGCGCGACCCGGCTTTGACGAGCGGTCTGGCGCTGGTTCATTCGCGGTTTTCCACCAACACGTTCCCGAGCTGGGACCGGTCGCACCCGTACCGCTACATCGCCCACAACGGCGAAATCAACACGCTCCGCGGCAACATCAACTGGATGCACGCCGCGCAGAACAATTTTCAGTCCGACCTCTTTGGGCCGGACATCAAGAAGCTGCTCCCCGTCATCAACACCGACGGCAGCGATTCTGCCATGTTTGACAACGCGGTGGAACTGCTCGTCATGGCCGGTCGCGAGCTGCCGCACGTGATGATGATGATGATCCCCGAGCCATGGGAAAATCATGAGAGCATGACGCCCGAGCGGCGCGCCTTCTACGAATATCATTCCTGCCTCATGGAGCCGTGGGACGGTCCGGCGTCCATCGCCTTCACCGACGGCATTTCCATTGGCGCGTGCTTGGACCGTAACGGCCTCCGGCCGTCGCGCTACTATGTCACCAAGGATGACCTGGTCATCATGGCGTCGGAAGCCGGCGTGTTGCCGATAGCGCCGGAACGCGTGGCCAGCAAGGGCCGGTTGCAGCCCGGGCGCATGTTCCTGGTGGACACCCGGCAGGGCCGCATCATTGCGGACGAGGAAATTAAGAGCAAATACGTCAACGCCCAGCCGTACCAGAAATGGCTGGACGAACACCATGTGCTGCTCGAAAACCTGCCCGACCCCGAGCAGAAGCTGGAGCCGGATCACAAGACCGTGCTGCAGCGTCAGCAAGCGTTTGGTTATACCTTTGAAGACTTGCGGTTCATCATTGGTCCGATGGGACGCGACGGCGTGCAGCCGATTGGGTCCATGGGTACGGACACGCCGCTGGCGGTGTTGTCCAACCAGCCGCAACTGCTCTACAATTATTTCAAACAGTTGTTCGCGCAGGTCACGAACCCGCCGATCGACCCGATTCGCGAAGAAATCGTCACCGCCACCGGCACCATGCTGGGCTTGCGCGGCAGCCTGCTCCGGCCCACGCCGGAAAGCTGCGCGCTCATCAAGCTGGATTGCCCGATCATCACTGACGCAGAACTGGCCAAGCTCCGGCACGTCGACCGGCCGCCGTTTAAATCGGTGACGCTGCCGATTCTGTTCCCGGTGGCCGCCGGCCCAAAAGGGTTGGCGCCCGCGCTCGAGAAATTGTTTGCCGCTGCCGACCAGGCCATCACCGAGGGCAATAACATTGTCATTTTGTCCGATCGCGGCGTGGACGCGGCCCACGCCCCCATTCCCGCATTGCTGGCGGTGGCGGGATTGCATCACCATCTCATCCGCTCCGGCACCCGCAGCAAGATCGGGCTGGTGCTGGAATCCGGCGAACCGCGCGAGGTGCATCATTTCGCGCTGCTCATCGGCTACGGTTGCAGCGCCATCAATCCTTATCTCGCCTACGAGACGCTGGACGACCTGATCCGCGAAGGCTCGTTGGTGGGAGTGGACCACAAGACCGCCATCAAGAAATACATCAAGGGCGCCATCAAGGGGGTTGTCAAGACTATGGCCAAGATGGGCATCTCCACGGTGCAAAGCTACCGCGGGGCGCAAATCTTCGAGGCGGTCGGCCTGAACAGCGACGTCGTCAAAAAGTATTTCACCTGGACGCCCACGCGCATTGAGGGCGTGGGGCTGGAAGTTGTGGCCGAGGAGGCGCTCAAGCGCCATGGGCATGCTTTCCCCAATCGCGAGGTCAACGGTGTTGCGCTGGATACTGGCGGGCAATATCAGTGGCGGAACGATGGCGAATTCCATCTGTTCAATCCGCAGTCCATCCACAAGCTGCAGTCGGCTTGCCGCCTGAACAGTTCCAAGCTGTACGGCGAGTACGCCGAGCTGATCAACAACCAGGCCAAACAGCATTGCACGCTGCGCGGCCTGCTGGACTTCAAGTTTGCCGCCAACCCCATTCCGCTTGAAGAGGTGGAGTCGGTGGAATCCATCGTCAAACGCTTCAAGACCGGCGCCATGAGTTACGGCTCCATCAGCAAGGAGGCGCACGAGGCGCTGGCCATTGCCATGAACCGCATCGGCGGCCGGAGCAACACCGGCGAAGGCGGCGAGGATCCGGAACGTTACGTCTGGACCAACGAGCAGGGCGATTCCAAGAACAGCGCCATCAAGCAGGTGGCGTCCGGCCGGTTCGGCGTGACCAGCCACTATCTCGTCCAGGCCAAGGAAATCCAGATCAAGATGGCCCAGGGCGCCAAGCCGGGCGAAGGTGGCGAGCTGCCGGGCAAGAAAGTGTATCCACCCATTGCCAAGACGCGCGGCACCACCGCCGGGGTGGGGCTGATTTCGCCCCCGCCGCACCATGATATCTATTCCATCGAGGATCTGGCGGAACTCATCCACGACCTGAAAAACTCCAACCGCCACGCGCGGGTGAGTGTCAAGCTCGTGGCCGAGGTTGGGGTGGGCACCATCGCCGCGGGCGTTTCCAAGGCCCATGCGGACGTCGTGCTCATCAGCGGGTACGATGGTGGCACCGGCGCCTCGCCGCTGTCCTCCATCAAGCACGCGGGCATTCCGTGGGAACTCGGCCTCGCCGAAACCCACCAGACCCTGGTGCTGAACAATCTCCGCAGCCGCATTTATGTGGAAACCGACGGCCAGTTGAAGACCGGTCGCGACGTGGCCATTGCCGCGCTGCTCGGCGCGGAGGAATTCGGTTTCGCCACCGCGCCCCTCGTGGCGCTGGGCTGCATCATGATGCGCGTCTGCCACCTGAACACCTGTCCGGTGGGCGTGGCCACGCAGGACCCGCGCCTGCGGGAACGGTTCGCCGGCAGCCCGGATCACGTGGTCAACTTCATGCGCTTCGTGGCCACGGAACTCCGTGAGGTCATGGCCAAGCTGGGCTTCCGCACCATCAATGAGATGGTGGGCCGAACCGACCGGCTCGAAGCCCGCAAGGCTGTGGAGCACTGGAAGGCCAAAGGCCTTGATTTCAGCAAGATTCTGTACCAGCCGCCGGCGGGCCCGGAAGTGGGCCGCTACCGGCAGCAGGACCAGGATCACGGGCTGGATAAATCGCTCGACCTCACCAAGCTGCTCGAACTTTGCCAGCCCGCCATTCAGCGGGGCGAAAAGGTCCGGGCCGAACTGCCCATCACCAACATCAACCGCGTGGTGGGTACTATCACCGGCAGCGAGGTGACCAAGAAACATGGTCCCGCCGGTCTGCCCGAAGACACGATTCATCTTAAGTTCACCGGCAGCGCGGGGCAGAGTCTCGGGGCGTTCATGCCGCCGGGTATGACCATCGAACTGGAAGGCGACGCGAACGATTACTGCGGCAAGGGCCTGAGCGGCGGCAAAATCATTGTCTATCCGCCGGCGGCTTCCACCTTTGTGGCCGAGGACAACATCATCGTCGGCAACGTGGCACTGTACGGTGCCACCAGCGGCGAGGTGTTTGTGCGCGGCATGGCGGGTGAACGGTTTGCCGTGCGCAACTCCGGCGTCTCTGCCGTCGTGGAGGCCGTGGGTGACCACGGGTGCGAATACATGACCGGCGGCCGCGTGGTGGTGTTGGGCCGGACCGGTCGCAACTTTGCGGCAGGCATGTCCGGTGGCATCGCCTATGTGCTGGACGAGGCGGGCGACTTTGCCACCCGCTGCAACATGGAACTCGTGGGTCTCGGCAAGCTGGAAGACGCCGACGAAATCGAGGAAGTGTGGAAATTGATTCAGCGGCACCAGGCCTACACGCGCAGCGAACGCGCCGCGCGGGTGCTGGCTGATTGGAAGCAGCTCGTGCCCAAATTTGTGAAGGTGCTGCCCAAGGATTACGCCCGCGTGCTGGAATCCCTCAAGCGGGTGCAGTCGCAGGGCCTGAGCGGGGAGGAAGCCATCATGGCGGCCTTTGAGGAAAACGTGCGCGACGTCGCGCGCGTCGGCGGCGGGTAAACAGTCATCAACGGGAAAATTCAGACGATGGGAAAACCAACCGGATTTTTGGACTTTCAACGGGAACTCCCCCAGGACCGTTCGGCAACGGCCCGCGTGGCGGATTACAAGGAGTTTCACGAGCACATGCCCGAGGCCGACCTGCGCAAGCAGGGCGCCCGCTGCATGGATTGCGGCATTCCGTTCTGCCATACGGGCACGCTCCTCAGCGGCATGGCCAGCGGCTGCCCCATCCACAACCTCATCCCCGAGTGGAACGACCTCGTGTATCGCGGGCTGTGGAAGGAAGCGCTGGAACGGCTGCACAAAACCAACAACTTCCCCGAGTTCACCGGCCGGGTTTGTCCCGCACCGTGCGAAGGGTCCTGCGTGCTGGGCATGAACAACCCCGCTGTCACCATCAAGAACCTCGAGTACTCGATCATTGAACGGGGCTGGGAGCAGGGCTGGGTGACCGCTGAACCGCCGCAAAAGCGCACCGGCAAGAAGGTCGCGGTGGTGGGTTCCGGTCCGGCAGGCCTGAGCGCCGCCGCGCAGTTGAACAAGGCCGGCCATGCCGTCACCGTGTTCGAGCGCGCCGACCGCCCCGGCGGGTTGCTGATGTACGGCATTCCCAACATGAAGCTGGACAAGCAGGAAGTCGTCCTGCGCCGGCTGGCCTTGCTGGAAAAGGAAGGCGTAAAATTTGTCTGCAACACCGAGGTGGGCGTGACCGTGACGGTGGAGCAGCTGCAAAAGGATTTCGACGCCGTCATTTTGGCCACCGGCGCCACCAAGCCGCGCGACCTGCCCATCGAAGGCCGGGCGCTCCAGGGCGTTCATTTCGCCATGGAGTTTCTCACCGCCAACACCAAGGCATTGCTCGACGGCCACAAGAACGGCAATTTCATTGATGCCGCCGGCAAGGACGTGGTGGTCATCGGCGGGGGCGACACCGGCACCGACTGCGTAGGCACTTCCCTCCGGCACGGCTGCAAGAGCCTGGTGCAGGTGGAAATCCTCCCCAAGCCGCCGCTCGCGCGCGCCAAGGACAATCCCTGGCCGGAATGGCCGAAGGTGTACAAGATGGATTACGGCCAGGAAGAGGCGGCCGCCAAGTTTGGCGCCGACCCGCGCATTTATCTGACCACCGCCACCAAGTTTGAGAGCGATGCCGCCGGCCGCGTCAAAGCCGTCCACGTGGTGCAGGTGGAATGGACCAAGAACGACAAGGGCCAGTTCATTCCCAAGAACGTGCCCGGCACGGAAAAGGTGCTGCCCGCCCAGCTCGTGTTGCTGGCCATGGGCTTCCTGGGACCGGAGCAGCCGTTGCTGGAAAAGCTCGGTATCGAACGCGACCCGCGCTCGAACGCCAAGGCGGATTTCGAGAAATACACCACTAACGTCAAGGGCGTGTTTGCCTGCGGCGACTGCCGCCGCGGCCAGAGCCTCGTCGTCTGGGCCTTCAACGAAGGCCGCGGGGCCGCCCGGGAATGCGACCGCTATCTGATGGGTGCCACAGATTTGCCGTAAATCCCGGCACTGATTTGCATCCAACGCCGGCTGCGGACCTGGTTTCCGCAGCCGGCGTTGCTTTTTGCCCCGCTTTTGCTGCTTGGTTTTCGCAGTCATTTTGTGTTTCATTGGCCGCTACATGGCTACGGAAGATACCAATTCACTGATTGAACAGCGCCGGTCCAAGCTGACCGCCTTGCGTGAGCAGGGCATTGACCCCTTCAAGAACAAGTTCGCCCCCGGCGAAAGCTGTGCGTCCGCCCGCGCCAATTACGTGGAGAACCGGGAAGTGGCGCTCGCCGGCCGCATCACCGCCCACCGCGAGATGGGCAAGTCCATGTTCATCGACATCCGTGACCAGAGCGGCCGGCTCCAGGTGTACGCGCAGAAGAACGTGCTCGGCGAGGAGCAATGGAAGATTTTCACTCACCTGGACCTGGGCGATTTTGTCGGGGTGCGTGGCACGCTGTTCGTCACCCGCACCGGCGAGCTGTCGGTCAAGCTGACGAGCTTCACCATTTTGGCCAAGGCTCTGCGACCGCCGCCCGCCAAGTGGCACGGCTTGGAGGATACCGAAATCCGCTACCGCCAGCGCTACCTGGATTTGATCGCCAATCCCGAGGTGAAGGATGTCTTCCTCAAGCGCAG